>CAJWKF010000005.1 GCA_913042265.1 uncultured Gammaproteobacteria bacterium | reverse complement strand
TAATCTAAGCCTGTTTCACCAATGGCAATAACTTTTTCATGACTTGCTAACGAAACAAGTTCTTCAGCAGTGAAGTTTTCACTTTGTTCAATATTGGGGTGTATTCCAACACTGGCAGACAAGAAGCTATTGGAATCAACGATTTCAATAATTTTCTGACAGCTGGACTTATCTATTGAAATACATAGTATATGGTCAACACCATTTTCTTTAGCATTATTAATTGCTAAATCTATTCCACCCTCCTCTTGAGCTAATAGATCAAGGTGGCAATGTGAGTCAATAAACATTAGTTATTCCTGCCAAAGGTTGAGTTACTACTGATTGAGTTCATGGATTCCACCATAAACTGCTCTATTAACAGTGCTTTATTTAGGTTATGTGATGAAGATAGTAGCTTTGTTGTGTTGATAATGCAATCATAAATGGCCCAGTCGTTAGGAACTATACTATTACTGGAGTTTTTTATATTTTTTATTAACCGCTGTTTTAATTTAAGTTGTAAATAGTGCAGAACTATACTTAAGTCATACTTCTGCCATTGCTGAGATAATATGACGGGATTTGCTACGCCGCCAAGTACTGCATTGAAATCTTTTGCAATTTGTTCTAAAAATTTTAATGAGTCGGATGATAATAAACTTAAAGCTTCTATTGGTGCTCCGTTTGCCAATGACAAGGCCTGTTTAATCTCAATTTCTTTATAAGTCTTCCCTTCTTGCTCTTCTATCCATTCAATAGCTTGTTTATTGGTTGGAACAGTAAGTGATATTTTTTGGCAGCGGCTCCTAATGGTGATGGGAAGTAGTTGAGGTTTAACGCTAATTAAAATAAGCAAGGTGTTACTCTGAGGTTCCTCAAGGAGCTTCAATAGACTATTACTAGCACTGATATTCATGTTTTCAGCAGGCCATATAATAGCTGTTTTCCATTTAGCAATATTTGTTGTCAATGTATGTTTCTGTTTCAATTCTCGTATTTGTTCTATTTTTATCTGTTTTCCACTCTCATCTGGGGCCACAAAAGAATGGTCTGGATGGTTACCTGCAGCAAAGACCTGACAGTTATGACAGAGTCCACATGGTGCCGAGGTGACAGATTGTTCACAAAGTACTTTAGCGACTATTTTATTTGCTAAAGATAACTGTCCTAAACCATTGACGCCGCTCAATATTATTGCATGGGGAAGCCGCTGTTGTTCATGTTGTAGGCTCAAAGATCGCCATTGTTCTGTTTGCCAAGGATATAACATATCTTTTAGATTAGAGGCTTTATAAGCTGGGTCAACTGTTTTTGTATCTTAGTTCTAGACAAACTGGCATCAACGATTTTAATCCTATTAGGTTCTGCTTTTGCACTTTTCAGGTAACTTTTTCGTATTTTTTTAAAAAAATTGATTTTTTCTTGCTCAAATCGATCCATCTCACCTTTTCGTTCTAGTACTCTCTCCAGGCCTAGCTCAACTGGCAAATCAAAGAGAAGTGTCAAGTCAGGTGTTAAACCCTTTAATGTCCAGTCAGCTATTTGTTGAATACGCTGTCTCTGAATCCCTCGCCCTGCTCCTTGGTATGCATAAGTGGCATCAAGAAACCTATCACACAAGACCCATTCCCCACGATGTAACGCAGGATTAATCACCTTTGAAACATGTTCTGCTCGAGAGGCAAACATAAGTAACAACTCTGTGTCGTTATCCATACTATTGGGTGACGGTTCTAATAAGAGGTTACGAATTTTTTCACTTAACTCTGTCCCTCCGGGTTCGCGAGTGACAACAACAGTTTTTCCAAGACTTGTTAAGTAATCTTGAATGAAACTGACTTGTGTCGATTTCCCTGCCCCTTCAACACCCTCAATACTAATAAATTTTCCGACCATTATTTCTTCAACTGATATTTTCTAACCGCTTTATTATGATCGGCCAGGTTATTTGAAAACACATGGCGACCTTCCATCCCCATGGCTACGAAATATAAAGCATCACCCCCCGCGGGGTTCAGTGCAGCCACAATGGCTGCTTTACCCGTCAATGCTATCGGACTTGGAGGTAAACCATGTCTAGTATAAGTATTATATGTCGTATCGCGCATTAAGTCTTTTTTACGTATATTACCTGTATATTGTTCACCCATACCATAAATAACTGTTGGATCGGACTGTAAACGCATGCCTTTTTGCAGACGACGTACAAAAACGCCTGCAATTTTAGTTCGTTCTGAAGCGTTACCCGTTTCTTTTTCAATAATGGAAGCCATAATCAAGGCTTCATAAGGAGTTTCATAAGGTAAGTTATTTGCTTTGTTTAACCATGCCTCCGCCAAATTGTCGTGCATTAATTGATGGGCACGTTTCAGAATGGCTTTATCTGTTGTTCCTGCTGAAAAGTAGTAAGTATCTGGGGCAAACTCCCCTTCGCCGTGGCGGTCACTACCATCAATCAGCAGTAGAATTTCTTTTAAACTTTCTGCTTTTAGTGTGTGCACTAAACGCTTGTCGGCTGCTACGCTAGCAATTAACTGCTTAGAAGTCATACCTTCAATTATTGTGAAGGTATGCTGGACGACTTCTCCCTCTATAAACTGCGTTAATAATTCCGGTAGAGTCTTTGAGGCTTTGATATGATATTCCCCAGCTTTTATAAGGTGGGCTGTATTTTTATATCGCCCATACCAATATAGGTATGATGGAGAAAGAGGTGTAATGTTTTTTTCCGTCAATTGATGACTAATTTGTAGTAAGTTACTGCCCGACTTAATTATAAACGTTTCACCATTTTCAATATTTAGTGGTGTTGATATAAACCTACTATATTGAGAATAACCTGCAAATATCAATATAAGTGATATTAGTAAGAATAAGTCTCTTAATAAAAATCGCATCTATTTCTTTAATTCAGATAAGGATTTCTGAATAAATTGAGTAATGAAGCCAACAGAATATATTGTAGTAGTGATACGGGTTACAGGCCAAACACCAATAATACTATTGCAAACGAATACCTCAGCTGCTTGAGCCAATTGCTCTCTTGATAACGCCCGTTCTTCTACTGTAATACCGCTTCTAGTTGCTATTTGTATTATTTGGGCTCTTATGACACCAGCTATGCCCGCTTGTGATATTAAAGGTGTTACAAGAACGTTATCTGCAACCACAAATATATTACTCATTGTACCTTCAATCACACTACCTTCATCGTCAGACATTACCCCTTCTGCAATAGCAGGATCACTCCATTCATTCCTAGCAAGGACTTGCTCTAGTCTATTTAAATGCTTAATACCGGCCAGTCGACGATTAACAGACAGGGTTTGTTCACAAAAACGAAGTGTCACACCACCAGATTGATAATTTTCCGGATATATTGGGTAAGAATATGTTGCAATTATACGTGTTGGAATGGCACTGTTATCAGAAAAATACCCTCTACTACCCATGCCTCTCGTCACAGTAATTTTTATAACAGCGGATTCAGAGCTGATGGCTTTGAATACATCCTCAAGTTCCGCACGCAAGAAGTCTATCTGTCCAAAATTAATATGTAAGCTTTGGCAGCCATTTAGCAAACGTGTTAAATGTTGCTCTAAAAACTCGGGAACTCCATCTCGATAGGCAATCGTTTCAAAAACGCCATCCCCATACTGAAGGCCACGGTCTGAAACGCTAACTGTATCAGCGCTTTTACCGTTAATTAATACCATAGTAAATTATATTTTTTTAAAGAGGAGTGTTCCATTGGTACCACCAAAGCCAAACGAATTTGACATTGATATACGTACGTCCATCTGTCGTGCTGTGTGAGGGACATAATCAAGATCGCATTCTGGATCTTGATTATCAAGATTAATCGTCGGCGGCGCAACTCTATCTTGTATAGATAAAACACTAAATATAGCTTCAACTCCACCTGCTGCACCTAATAAGTGCCCGATCATTGATTTTGTTGAACTAACGGCCACTTTATCTGCAGCAATTCCTAAAGCAGTTCTCACTGCTTGGCTCTCAGCTAGGTCACCAGCTGGTGTGGATGTTCCGTGTGCGTTGATGTAGTCAATTTCATCAGCATTTATTCCAGCATCATTCATTGCATTAACCATACAGCGGGCTGCGCCCTCTCCACCTTTTGACGGCATAGTCATATGGTAAGCGTCAGAACTCATCCCCGAGCCAATCAATTCAGCGTAGATTTTCGCTCCTCGTTTTATAGCATGTTCGTATTCTTCGAGAACAACAATACCGGCTCCATCACCTAGAACAAAACCATCACGGTTTTTATCCCAAGGCCTACTTGCTGCTGTCGGGTCGTCGTTACGAGTTGATAATGCTCTGGCTGATGAAAAACCGCCAAGCCCCATTTTTGAGGTAGACATTTCAGCTCCACCTGCAATCATAACGTCGGCATCACCATATTGAATCATACGACCTGCAGTTGAGATATTATGAGTACCACTAGAGCAAGCTGTCGCTATTGCTGTAGAGGGACCTTTCATTCCATACATTATAGACAAGTTACCTGCAATCATATTAATAATATTACTAGGTACAAAGAATGGAGATATTTTTCTTGGCCCGCCTTTTAGGTAAGTATCGTATCCTGACTCAATTCCTGGTAGGCCACCAATACCAGCACCAATAGCTACACCAATCCTACCTGCATTTTTCTCCGTAACTTCTATTCCTGAATCATCGATAGCTTCTTTACCAGCGGCAATTCCATAATGAATAAAGGTATCCATTTTTTTTGCCTCTTTACGAGGGATGATAGTCGTAATATCAAAGTTTTTGACACTTGCACCGAAATGTACAGGAAAGCTTTCTGTATCGAATATCGTTAGTGGGGCAACACCACTTTTACCAGAGAGGATATTATTCCAAGTTTCTTTTACGTTTAAGCCGACGGGGGTTACCGCGCCAAGACCTGTTATCACAACGCGCCGTTTGGACATCAGGAGTTCCTTTTCATAATATTAAAATGCTAAAACAAGATAGCCGCCTAGCATTTCGACAATACTAGGCGGCTATAAGTTTAGCTATAAACTAAATTAAGACTGGACAGAATTAATATAACTTACCGCTTCTTTAACTGTTGTTATTTTTTCAGCTTCGTCGTCTGGAATCTCACATTCAAACTCTTCTTCAAGTGCCATAACCAATTCGACTGTGTCTAAGGAATCAGCACCCAGATCATCTATAAATGAAGCGTCAGTTTTTACTTCATCAGCGTTGACACCCAACTGTTCAACAACAATGTCTTTTACTCGGGCTTCGATCTCACTCATAACTTATATTTCCTTTGGTAATTAAATACATAAATCTGCGGGCATTTTATATTGCAAGCACAGTATAAACAAGCAAATTTGAATTTGAAGGCTAATTTAAATTTTAAATTAATTAAATTAATCAATCAATTCATATACATGCCGCCATTAACGTGAATAGTTTCTCCCGTAATATAGGCAGCATCATCACTGGCCAAATAACTGACAGCGCCAGCAATTTCTTCGGGAGTTCCCAATCTTTTAATAGGTACTTGTAATAACAATGCCGTCTTGTGTTCTTCTGCTAACGAACTGGTCATATCCGTATCGATAAATCCCGGAGCGACAGTATTAACAGTAATACCTCGAGCTCCAACTTCTCGAGCTAGTGATTTACTAAAACCAATTACTCCAGCTTTTGCAGCCGCATAATTAGTTTGTCCAGCATTACCCATCACGCCAACTACTGATGTTATTGTAATAATTCGGCCTAATCGTGCTTTTGTCATCGCACGTAAACAACGTTTAGAAAGCTTATAAATAGGTGTCAAATTCGTGCTGATAATGTCATTCCAGTCATCATCCTTCATACGGACGAGAAGGTTATCTCTAGTAATACCAGCATTATTTACTAGGATACTAGGGGCGCCATAGGTTGTTTCAATTGCAGTTACTACAGCTTCTATTGAGTCGGAGTCTGTTACATTGAGTACCATTCCAGAACCAGTGATATTGGCTCTTCTTAAATATTCCGTTATAGACTTAGCCCCAGACTCTGATGTAGCTGTTCCCACAATGGTTATACCTTGAGAGCCTAACCGTAGAGCAATCGCTCGACCTATTCCTCGTGTAGCACCCGTTACTAATGCGATTTTTCCATCAAAACCCATGCTTATTCTCCTAATACGTGAACTACTTTTTCTAGTGATGTTTGGTCAAATATGGGTAGGCCTATTAATGACTTATCGATACGTTTTGTTAAACCAGCTAGGACTTTCCCTGGACCACACTCTATAATATTTGTGACACCTAAACTTGAAAACTTCTGTATTGTTTCGACCCACCTTACTGGGTTATGTAACTGCTGAGTAAGAAGGTGTTTGATAGCTGTAATATCATTGCCTTCGTCAACATTAGCATTGTGAATAATAGGGATCACTGGTTTGTATATACTGATTTCTGTTAATGCTATTGCTAACTTTTCTGCGGCAGGTTTCATCAATGCACAATGTGAAGGTACGCTGACGGGTAAAAGCATGGCCCGCTTAGCACCCGTATCTTTTGCTAGTATCGTTGCTCGTTTAACTGCCTCAATATCACCTGCAATAACTACTTGGCCAGGTGAATTAAAATTAACAGCTTCAACAACAGCATTTTCAGCGGCTTCTATGCAGATTGATTTAACCAGGTCATCATCTAAACCTAAAATAGCAGCCATTGCACCTTGTCCCGCAGGTACGGCTTGCTGCATAAATTGACCACGCATCTCAACGAGTTTTATAGCATCATAAAAAGATAGTGACTCAGCTGCAACTAAAGCTGTGTACTCTCCCAAACTATGGCCCGCCAGATAATCAGGTTGAATGTTTGTTAATTCTTGCCATACACGCCAGACGGCCATACCGGCAGCTAACATTGCTGGCTGTGTTCGCTCAGTCTGGTTTAAGACTTCTACAGGTCCTCCCGAGACCAATTGCCATAAGTCATAGTTTAGGGCCTCAGAAGCTTCTGAAAATGTTGCTTTTACTTGTGGAAATTCAATGGCTAATTGTGACAACATGCCAATAGACTGGGATCCTTGCCCAGGAAATACAAAAGCTAAACTCATGTCCTTAGCGTCTCTTTAAAATTAAAAATTTAATAAAACTGAACCCCAAGTGAACCCACCACCAAAAGCTTCAAGTAATAATGTTTCCCCTCGCTGAATGCGTCCATCTCGAACGGCAACATCTAATGCTAGCGGTATTGATGCTGCTGAAGTATTACCATGTTGATCAACGGTAACTACGACCTGCTCCATAGACATACCAAGTTTTTTTGCAGTAGCGGCAATAATTCGAATGTTAGCTTGATGAGGTATTAACCAGTCAATATCTTTTTTGCTTAAGTTGTTAGCCGATAGAGTTTCATCAGCGATACTGCTTAGGGTTCTAACAGCTATTTTGAAAACATCATTACCCTGCATCTCTATGTAAGGCTTTGCATCCGTATCGATAGAACCAGGACCGGTAGGTACCGATAATAGCCCGTTGTATTTTCCATCGGAATGGATATGTGTTGACAAGATACCTGTTTCTTCTGAGGCCTGTAAAACAACAGCTCCCGCACCGTCACCAAACAAAACGCAGGTATTCCTATCATTCCAGTCAACTATTCTTGAGAGGCATTCTGCACCAATTATTAAAGCATTTTTAGCACTGCCCGATTTAATAAATTTATCAGCAACAGTTAATGCATAAATGAAACCTGTGCATACTGCTTGTATATCGAAGGCAGGGCACCCACTAATTCCTAATTGCTCTTGAACTAAGGATGCTGTACTGGGGAAAATTTTAGTAGGCGTTGTCGTAGCAACAATAATTAGATCAATTTCTGTGTTCTCTATGCCAGCTGCTTCAATTGCTTTTTTAGCAGCATTAAATGCTAAGTCAGTTGTTGTTTCACCATCAGCGATGATGTGGCGTTTTTTTATTCCAGTGCGTTCTTGAATCCATTGATCATTGGTGTCGACCATCTTCTCAAGGTCATGATTACTCAAAACTTTGTGCGGCAAATAGCTTCCTGTGCCTATAATCCTTGAATAGATCAAGCTGCTTGGCCTTTCAATAAATGTTCTAGATGCTGACTTATATTTCTGGGAACATCTTGTTCAGCTTCAATTACTGCAATATTAATTGCATTAGCAAAACCGACTTCATCTGCACCACCATGACTTTTTATCACAATACCCTGCAAACCAATAAAATTTGCACCGTTATATGCTCGAGGATCAAGATCATCCCTGAACTGTTTTAAAATAGGCGAGGCCAATAAACCAACTAATTTCGTGAAAAAGTTGCGACTGAACGATCGCCGCAAATAATGACGCATCATGTGTACGACACCTTCGCTAGATTTTAAGGCAATATTACCCACAAAACCATCACAAACGACGACATCCACTTCACCGCGGTACATTCCATCACCTTCAACAAATCCATGATAATTAAGATCCGTTTTACTTAGTAATACAGCAGCCTCCTTAACACGCTCATTACCCTTCATTTCTTCAGCGCCAATATTTAATAAACCAATTGTAGGGTTTTTCCGCCCTTCTATAGACTCAGCTAATACCGAACCCATAACGGCGAATTGCACTAACTGTTTAGCACTAGAATCAACATTCGCACCTAAGTCGAGTACATAGGTATGGCCTTTCATTGTAGGTAGTGCTGATACGATTGCAGGCCTCTCTATTCCGGGCAGCATTTTAAGTACAAATTTAGCTGTTGCCATAAGAGCCCCAGTATTACCAGCACTCACACAGGCTGACGCCCTACCACTTTTAACTAAATCAATTGCTACCCGCATCGAAGAGTCTTTCTTTCCTCTCAATGCTAAAGCGGGTGATTCATCCATTTCCACTTGTTGTGAGGCATGTTGGATAATAAATCTTGAATCATTTTGAACCTGATATTCTTTAAGCTTAGCCGTGAGAATATTCTCATCCCCCACTAATATTAGCTTAATGCCTGAGTGTTTAGTGAGTGCGCGTATTGCAGCTGGAATAACAACATCTGGGCCATGATCACCACCCATTGCGTCAATCGAAATTGTATGACCCAAACTGATTAGTCTTCTTCACTCTTATCAGCAACAACTTTACGACCACGATAGTACCCATCAGCAGAAACATTGTGGCGCATATGTAACTCACCCGATGTTGCATCCTCAGATAGTGGTGCGCTTGTTAATGCATCGTGTGAACGGCGCATGCCCCTGCGTGACGTACTTTTTTTACTCTTTTGAACAGCCATGTTAACTCCTAATACAGAAATATAATTATTTAGAATCAGCATTTACTGATCTATTGTTTCTTTAAACTCGATAATATTGCAAAAGGTGACTCGGGTTTATCATCCTCTTGCTCCTTATTATAATCACTATCATCGCTAATTGTTGACCATGCGTCACTTGGTAAGCAAGCGTCTGTGTGACGAGGTACCAGTGGTAATGCCAAAATAAGCTCATCCTCAACAACCTTACTTAATAATACCGGCTCACTACTTTCCAATAGCCAGGGATCATATTGTTCTGCAAGCTTGTCTATGAGCTTTTCACTAACAACCATTGCCAATAAGCAGTTTGCAGACAACGATATTGTCATCGGTAACATACAACGCTCACACACAATCGACACTGGAACTGTAAACTCACCTTTTACATAAGGTGTACCAATTTCATCTATATCAAACGCTAATAGAACTTCTACCAAGCCACTATCACTATGAAGTGACTTCGCCAGTCTTGGCATATCACTTAATAATATCTGGCCATCATACTTCAGACCATTTTGAGCCAAACGTATTGGATCAATTTCTTTGGGTAATTTTTGATGCATAATCGACGGAATTATATAAGAAAACTAACTAAATCGCAAAGCTGGCTGACTTAATTATAATGCTGAGTCGTGAACC
Organism: uncultured Gammaproteobacteria bacterium; assembly: GCA_913042265.1. Taxonomy (GTDB): domain Bacteria; phylum Pseudomonadota; class Gammaproteobacteria; order Nitrosococcales; family Methylophagaceae. Next base: position 47,898 of record CAJWKF010000005.1, on the reverse strand, counting down.
CACTCAATTAATCAAAGAATAGCTTCGCCAACTGCATGCTTAGTCATCATTATGAATTTCAATAACACCACTACTTTTATCTGAATGTTGTTTCGTAGAGTCCTTCCGCAATGCGTTAATATCATAAAGATAGGACTCATCGATATCTCCCGTCACATAGTTGCCATCAAAGCAAGATGTATCAAAGGACTCAATCTTATTATCTTCATTTACAGCATCAATTAAATCATCGAGCTCCTGATAAATTAACCAATCGACGCCCAATTCTTCTGCTATTTGGTCAATGTTTCGATTATGTGCGACAAACTCTTCTGGAGAAGGCATATCAATACCGTATACGTTAGGGAATCGAACGGGCGGAGCTGCGGATGCAAAATAAACTTTTTTAGCGCCCGCTTCACGCGCCATTTGTACAATTTGTTGCGATGTAGTACCTCGTACGATTGAATCATCAACAAGTAAAACTACTTTGTCTTTAAATTCAATATTTATAGCGTTTAATTTTTGGCGAACAGACTTTTTCCTTTGTGTTTGGCCGGGCATAATAAACGTTCGACCAATATAGCGGTTTTTAATGAAACCTTCTTGATATTTCACTCCTAAATCATATGATAATTGCAAAGCCGCACTGCGGCTTGTATCTGGAATTGGGATAATAACGTCAATATCATGTTTGGGAAAGTCGCGAACGATTTTTTCAGCTAATTTACTACCCATTCGACTCCGACTTCTATGGACAGAAATACCATTCATTATAGAATCGGGACGTGCGAAATAAACATACTCAAAAATACAAGGTGAGTTAGTTTTAGAAACCGCACATTGTTTGGCATGGAAATTACTGTTCACATCTATGAATACACATTCCCCTGGTTTTATATCACGAATCAGTTCAAAATTTAAGGTTTTAAGAGCAACACTTTCAGAAGCAATAATATAATCAGCTTGTTCACCTTGTGCTTCACGCTTACCAATTACAACAGGGCGAATACCATGTGGGTCACGGAATGCCAATACCCCTACCCCAGAGATCATTGCAACTATGGCATAAGCCCCGTTGCAACGTTCATGAACTCTTGTCACAGCGGTAAAAACATCTTCAGCTGTTGCCGTTAGACCGCAAGACTTTTGTAATTCGTGGGCCAAGATATTAAGTAACACTTCAGAATCAGAATCAGTATTAAGGTGACGACGGTCACTTTGAAAGAGCTCTTCTTTTAGGGCTTTAGCATTCGTCAAATTGCCGTTATGAGCTAACGCAATACCAAAAGGGGAATTAACATAAAAAGGTTGAGCTTCCGCTAATGTTGAACACCCGGCGGTAGGATATCGAATATGGCCAATACCCATATTTCCATTTAAGCGCACCATATGGCGTGTATGAAAAACATCCTTGACTAGGCCATTCGCTTTGCGGAGGAAAAACTTTCCCTCTTCGTCACACGTCACAATACCAGCAGCATCTTGTCCACGATGTTGCAATACAGTCAATCCATCGTAAAGAGATTGATTAACCTCAGAATGTCCAACAATGCCAATAATTCCGCACATATAAAATTACCTTGTTTCTAACTAAAATGAACATACTCTGTTAAACGATCTGGTAGAAACTGTTGAACCCAAACAGCAATCTTTTCAAAATGCTCAATTAATACAGCATTCTGCCACCATGTATCGTTAGGTATTGGGGTTGTTCCGGCTAATAAGACTAGAAGCGTGACAATAGTAACACCTCGAAGTAAGCCAAAAATGACACCCAACGACCGGTCTGTACCACTCAGCCCCGTCTTTTCGACGATAGCTGAAATCACATGGTTGACTAGTGCACCTAAGATTAAAGTAATAATAAATAAAGAGGTAAAGGCAGCTATCAATCTAATTGACTCTGTACTTATATATTCTGATAAGAAAGGAGATAAAGGGCCTGCGAAATTAAAGGCTACCCATATAGATAATGCCCATGCAAGCAGAGACAAAACCTCTTTAACAAAACCTCTGACAACACTTATTATCGCTGATAACGCTATGATGCCGATAATGACATAATCTACCCAAAACATGATTTTCTCGGAGGCTAGCTCGTTAGTATTTTTAAAATGTTAATTTTAGCAGAATAGAATGAGTCAGAGCAGATATTTTTATCGAACAATGTCGAAGCCTCATATCCATCGCTTACATTTTAATAATTTGCGGAGTTAGTTTTAGGTGTTTTTTTACTTTACTGACGATACTGTTTATTATTTTCTCGTCCGATTCAGGCCCAACTCTTAAACGATAAAAGGTTCTACCTTCACTATTTTTTATCGGCACTATAGATGATTTATATCCCAAAGCTTTAACCTTTACCTTTAGTGCTTGAGCTTTTCCTCGTACGCTAAAACTAGCGAGCTGTATTAGCCACTCCGGTTTATTTATCTTTTTTTTCTTCAATTTCGAAATTGGAGCTGTTTCTTTTGTTGGCTTAGCTACTTTGACAATCGATGCTTTGACTTTCTCGATAGTAGGTTTTTTAGTTGCCAAATTTTGAGGCTTTGGTGGTACCCCTTTAATAATTGATTCCTTGCTTCCTAAACCCTTAACCTCCGAAGAAATAATATTACCCATGTTATGAGGGTCGATTAGTTTTTCTAGTTCATCTACAAACACATTGTCGTCAACTGTCTCAATTTTCGGGTTACTTTCTGGAACAACCTGTGCATTTTGAACGTAAGCTTTATCATTCGCATTTTTAACTAAAAGGAAAGCGCTGATAATAACGACTAGCAATACTAGTAATGTCCCAACTAATCTTTGTTTTAACACCTCAGACATTATGTATCCCTACTTTCATCTCACTCAGTGTCTATTCTCAGAACCCACCCCATGGTAACTGGCTTTCTCATTTGATATCAATGCTTTGGTACCTGCCCCGCCCTCTCTAGGTTTTGGCATTGTTTGTAATGCTAATTCCAAAACATCTGTTATCCAATGAACTGGAATTATGTTAAGACCTTGCTTTATATTTTCAGGGATCTCTTTTAGATCTTTAACATTATCTTTTGGAATAAGAACGGTCTCAATACCACCTCGTAATGCAGCCAATAGCTTTTCTTTGAGGCCACCAATTGGTAATACTTCGCCTCGCAGTGTGATCTCACCTGTCATGGCAACATTTGCTTTAACTGGGATACCCGTGACTGCTGATACAAGAGCAGTACACATACCTATACCAGCACTTGGTCCGTCTTTAGGAGTAGCGCCTTCAGGCACATGGAAATGAACATCATGTTTTTGCATTACATCAGGGTCAATTGCCCAGTCCGCTGAGCGAGAACGCACCACTGTTGTAGCCGCTTGAATGGACTCTTGCATGACATCACCTAGTGTACCAGTATAGGTGGCCTTTCCCTTTCCTGGCATAATGGCAGTTTCAATAGTTAACAACTCTCCTCCCACTTCAGTCCATGCCAATCCTGTTACTTGTCCAACCTGATCAGTCTCCTCAGCAATACCGTACTGATAATGATAAACGCCTAAATATTCTTCTAAGTTGCTGATTGTAACAATCGATTTTTTTTGCGCTTTTTTTTGCAAAATTTGTTTAACAACTTTTCGAAATATTTTAGAAATTTCACGCTGTAAATTACGGACACCAGCCTCTCGGGTGTAACGTCTGATCACCTCAAGTAAAGCAGAATCTTCAATATGCACTTCATCATTTTTCAAACCATTATCTTTCATTGCCTTAGGCAATAAATACTTCCGAGCAATATTAAACTTTTCGTCTTCTGTATAGCCGGAAAGGTGAATAATTTCCATTCTGTCTCTTAATGCATCTGGAATATTCAAGGAATTCGCTGTACAGACAAACATTACATCAGTTAAGTCAAAATCTACTTCCATATAATGATCGACAAAGTGTGCATTTTGCTCAGGATCTAAAACCTCTAGCAATGCAGAGGCTGGATCGCCACGAAAGTCCTGCGCCATCTTATCTATTTCATCTAACAAAAAAAGCGGGTTTCTTACACCAGATTTCGTGATATTTTGAATTACTTTACCTGGCATTGACCCGATGTATGTACGGCGATGCCCTCTGATTTCCGCCTCATCACGAACACCACCCAGTGCCATCCTGATATATTTTCTATTAGTGGCGTGTGCTATGGATTCAGCCACAGATGTTTTTCCAACACCCGGTGGGCCTACCAAACATAAAATTGGGCCTTTTACCTTTTTAACACGCTGCTGAACAGCTAGATACTCTAAGATCCGTTCCTTAACTTTTTCTAAACCGTAATGGTCATCATCTAATATCTTTTCAGCTTTATCCAAGTCTTGATGTACGCGAGAGCGTTTTTTCCAAGGCAGATCTGTTAGCCACTCAATATAGCTTCTCACGACAGTAGCTTCTGCAGACATAGGTGACATCATTTTTAGCTTTTTAAGCTCTGAATCTGCCTTAGTTTTTGCCTCTGATGACATCCCAGCTTTAACTATTCTATCTGTTAACTCTTCAATTTCATTAGCAGAATCATCAAACTCACCTAATTCTTTCTGAACTGCTTTCATCTGTTCGTTAAGATAGTATTCGCGTTGGCTTTTCTCCATTTGCTTTTTAACACGACTACGAATACGTTTTTCAATATGCTGAATATCAATTTCTGACTCAAGAAAAACCATTAAACGTTCAATTCGTGTGCTAATTTCACCCATCTCTAACAATAATTGTTTATTCTCGAGCTTTAATGTCATATGCGCGGCAACAGTGTCAGCCATACGACCCGCATCTTCAATACTTGTTAGTGAAACTATAACCTCAGGAGGTATTTTTTTATTTAATTTAGCATACTGCTCAAACTGAGCAAGCAGTGAACGCATCAATACATCACGCTCACGCTCTTCTGGCTCTTCACTAGTGAGTTCTACAGCATCGGCTTGCAGATAATCACCTTCATTATCAAACCTTGTTATCTTAGCCCTTGAAACGCCTTCGACAAGTACTTTAACCGTGCCATCCGGTAACTTGAGTAATTGTAAAATATTGGCTAAAGTTCCTATTTCATATAAGTTGCTAGCATTAGGGTTTTCGTCAGTCGAATCTTTTTGAGCGATTAGGAGTATTTGTTTACTTTCATCTGTTGCAGCTTCAAGTGACTTTATTGAACGCTCACGACCTACAAATAAAGGAATCACCATATAAGGATAAACAACAACATCCCTTAAAGGTAATACAGGAAGCTCTATTAGTGGAGTGGGTTCGTTTGTCGTTGTTTTTGTGTCTATATTTTTATCCATTTCAGCCCTCGACGACTAGATGATATTCAGTAACTGCATAGCTATTTATCACAAATCTTATATGGAGATTAACTAGTAATATTCAAGTAAAATTACAGGCAATATTAAGTCAACAGGTTTTTAATCCCTTCGGGAGAAAATTTTAATTAACTATTTTCACCAAATGACAAATCTGCTACTTGATCTTCATAAATAAGTATCGGCCCATTTTCGCCATTAACAACATTTTCATCAACAACTACCTTAGACACATTTTCTAGTGATGGTAAATCAAACATGGTACCCAGTAATACATTTTCAATAATAGATCGCAATCCACGAGCACCAGTTTTACGTTCCATCGCTTTTTTAGCAATTGCGCGAAGCGCATCGTCCCTAAACTCAATAGTGGCTCCTTCCATTTCAAACATCTTCTGATACTGCTTAGTTAATGAGTTTTTTGGTTCTGTAAGAATTTGGACTAAGGCATCTTCATCAAGTTCCGACAATGTTGCTACAACGGGCAAACGTCCAACAAACTCAGGGATCAACCCAAATTGAATTAGATCTTCAGGTTCTACTGTTTTTAAAACATCTGATACTGCATGCTCTGTATCAACACTTTGTACTTCTGCAGCAAACCCTATTCCACCTTTGTGAGAGCGATTCCGTATTACTTTATCTAGGCCTGAAAAAGCACCCCCACAAATAAATAGTATTTTACTTGTGTCAACTTGTAAAAACTCTTGTTGCGGATGCTTTCTGCCACCTTGAGGTGGAATAGAGGCGGTAGTCCCTTCAATTAATTTCAATAAAGCTTGCTGCACCCCCTCACCTGAAACATCTCTCGTGATTGAAGGGTTATCTGATTTCCGAGATATTTTATCGATTTCATCTATATAGACAATGCCTGTTTCAGCTTTTTCTACATCATAATCACATTTTTGCAATAACTTTTGAATAATATTTTCAACATCTTCACCAACGTACCCTGCCTCTGTTAATGTCGTAGCATCTGCGACAGTGAAAGGCACATCCAATTGGCGAGCTAAAGTTTCAGCTAATAATGTTTTTCCACTACCTGTAGGGCCAATAATTAAGATATTACTTTTAGAGAGCTCTACTTCGTCATCTGTTTTACCAAAGCGAAGACGCTTGTAGTGATTGTAAACTGCGACAGATAGAACTCGCTTGGCCTGTTCTTGCCCGATAACGTAATTATCAATCTCTGCATTGATTTCCCTAGGAGTGGGGAGCTTTTCATCTTTCTGACCGGGAGTAGTCTCTAATAGCTCTTCTCGAATAATGTCATTACATAAATCAACACACTCATCACAGACAAAGACTGATGGTCCGGCAATCAATTTTTTTACTTCATGTTGACTCTTACCGCAAAAAGAGCAGTAAAGTAATTTGTCGTCACTGTTATTGTCTTCACTCATTTTTTTTATCCCTAGCAGGCAAACTTTATACCGGTCTATTACTTAGTTTCTTCAGGCCGATTACTTAGTATTGAGTCAATTAAACCATATTCTAGCGCTTGTTCACCATTCATAAAGTTATCTCGGTCAGTATCTTTTTTGATTTTATCTATATCCTGTCCAGAATGATGGGCCAAAATGCCATTTAAACGTTCACGAATTGTCAAAATTTCTTGCGCATGAATTTCGATATCTGAGGCTTGTCCCTGAAACCCGCCCAGTGGTTGATGCACCATAACACGAGAATTAGGAAGACTATGTCGCTTTCCAGCTGCTCCACCCGCTAATAAAACAGCACCCATACTTGCCGCTTGGCCGATACATAGTGTGCTAACGTCTGGCTTAATGAACTGCATGGTGTCATAAATTGCCATGCCTGCTGTTACAGCACCACCGGGTGAATTGATGTAAAGATGAATATCTTTGTCAGGGTTTTCTGACTCAAGAAAAAGTAACTGTGCCACGACTAAATTAGCCATGTGGTCCTCTACTTGCCCCACCAAAAATATGACACGTTCCTTTAATAAGCGCGAGTAAATGTCATAAGAACGTTCTCCTCTTGAGGTTTGTTCTACAACCATTGGTACAAGTGCATTATCAATATTGTTCATACTATTCTCAAAGATAGTGTTCTTCATAATTGTCTCATCATGTTAGTAGTAAAACAAAACAGCCCGTACTCATTCAAATGAATACGGGCCATCACCTATTTAATGATGTAATGGCTTAGGCAGCGTTGGAGTTCATAACTTCGCTAAAAGTCGATGCTTTTTCTTCGACTTTAACTTGCTCAGTTATCCACTCAACGGCCATATCTTCAACCACCATCATTTGAACTTCTGATAGCTTCTGCGGATCGTTCATATAATATTTTATGACATCTTCTGGATCATCATAACTGCTAGCCATGAGCTCAACAACTGCTTTCACTCTGTCATCATCAGCCTGAAGCTTATTATCTGAAATAATCTTGCCGATTAAGAGGCTTAAGGCTACACGTTGTTTGGCTGGATCTTTGAATCCAGAAGTAGTGAAAGGGATACTTTTAATATCTACACCTTGCTTCTCAAGGTTTTTTTTAGCTTGTTCCATTAAGTGTTCAGCTTCGCGCTCAACAGGCTCCTCTGGAAGAGTAACGCTATTCTTTTCAGTCAACATATCTAAAACTGTTTTTTTATTTTTTTGTTTTAAAGCATTTTCTAGTTCGCGGCCCATGTTCGCTCGAACTTCTTTTTTTAATGCAGCTATTCCTGCCTCTACACCACAGAGCTTAGCGAATGATTTATCTAGTTTTGGCAGTTTTTTCTTGGCTACAGCTTTGACTGTGACTGCAAATTCAGCTGTTTTACCGGCTAATTGTTCTGCCTGATAATCTTTTGGGAAAGCTACAGTGACGGTTGTATTCTCTCCTGCTTTCTTACCCACTAATTGTCCTTCAAATTCCGGTAACATTTGACCCGAACCAATAATGATTGCTACATCTGTGCCAGTTCCACCTTGGAAAGTCTCGCCTCCAATAGCGCCTACAAAATCAATTGTAATCTGTTCCTCTTCTTTAACACCCCGCTTAACTGGCTCCCAGATTACCCGTTGTTCTCGTAATGTTTCTAACATTGTATTTACATCATCATCTTGAACTTCAGCAGTGATTTTTTCAATACTGGCACCTTTTAGATTAATCTTTTTGATATCAGGGAACACTTCATAAGTCATCGAGTAGACAAGGGCTTCGCCTTCTTCGTTCAGCTTTTCTATTGAAGGGCGGCCAGCAGGATTGATTTTTTCTTGTACGAAGGCTTCTTCCATACTGTTCTGAACAATATTGTCTATTACATCACGGCGAGCTGTTCCACCGTGCATTTGTTCAACCATTTTCATTGGTACTTTGCCAGGTCGGAAACCGGCCGCTTTCATATTAGGTCGAATAGCAATTAATCGTTCTTGTATCGTTTGCTCAATATTGGTGTCTTCAACTGTTACAGTCATTCGGCGACCAAGCTCGCTAACCTTCTCTACAGTAACTTGCATTTTTTAACCTCAAATCTAGGTGTTGAAAATAAAGCAATAAACGTCATCACTTTTAAATCTGAAATGGTACGAGTGGAGAGACTCGAACTCTCACAGGTTACCCCACTGGAACCTAAATCCAGCGCGTCTACCAATTCCGCCACACTCGCATAACTGTTTTCAGGTTTGAACCTGAAGAAAGTCGGCTATTATAGACTGGTCTATAATAGAAAACTAGCCTAGTTGTTTTAAAATCAGCCTAATTATCTATGCTTTAGTGCGAAGCCTTTGAAATGCAATGTAATCTTTAATTTCACTGATTTTTTAACTAGTTAACTACTTTGTACTTTCGTTAGCAACACCGTGGGGGACATGTCCTGTTGCAACATGCTGTCTTGCCGAATCACAGTGGCCCTGCTGATCATCAAAGAAGATGTCTGCTCCAAAAGATTTTAAAAAAGGTCCTTTTTCCATTCCTCCTAAAAATATAGCTTCATCTATCCTTATACCCCAGGCACGAAGTGTTCTGATAACTCTCTCATGGGCTGGTGCAGAACGTGCTGTAACCAACGCTGTTCTCAAAGGTGAGTTTTCTTCTGGGAATTGGTTTTGAAGATAATTGAGGGCTTTTAAAAACTCTTTGAACGGGCCCTCTCTTAATGGGTCTTTAGCTGTTTGTTGCTCATTGTCTGTGAAAGCTTTTAGACCGTGTTCTTTATATATACGCTCTGATTCATCTGAAAATAAAACAGCATCACCATCAAAAGCAATCCGCAGTTGTCTTCCCCTGACCTCGTCACTTTTATTTGTTTTAGATGGTAATATTGTAGCTGCTGCAATACCTTCAGATAGAGCTTTACGAACATCAGCTGGACTGGTCGATAAAAACAAATTCGCACCAAATGGACCAACATAACGGTATGGGCTACTACCAGAAGTAAAGACTGCTCTGCTAATATCTAATTCATGATGTTGAATTGAATTAAAAACACGTAGGCCAGTATCAGTACTATTCCGTGAGAGCAGTATGATTTCAACATTTGCTTTTTTATCACCCAGTCCATCGTTTAAAGCCAATAGTTTTCTGACGAGTATGAACGCACCGCCAGGATTCAATGGTACATCTTCATTTGTAATTTGATACTCACAGTAAGCTTGTTTCCCTTGCTCCTCATAAATCTGGTGACTTTCATCTAAGTCAAATAATGCACGAGAAGAAATTGCTACAACAAGTCGTTTTTCAGCCATTTAAATCTCCTCTTTTAACGGACTGTCGTTCTTCACGACAATAGGAATAACAGGATCCTCATGAATCATCACATCTGCATCAATGAATAAAGCGGCTATGTCTTTTTCAATCTTATCAGTGATGATATGTGCTGCTGCCAAAGTTAACGTTGCGTCTAATTCTAAGTGTAATTGTACAAAGACACGAGTACCCGAGCGCCTTGTTCTCAGGTCGTGGTACCCAATCGTTTCGGGATGTGCTAACACGGTGTTCGCTATTTTTTTACACTCATCATCAGATATTTCATGGTCCATCAACAAATCAATAGACTCCCCTAAAATTTTCCAAGCACTATACAATATGAAAATGGCAATGCCTATACCAAAAATCGCATCAAAATAACTCCAGCCATAGAACGTTAAAAATAGCGCAACAATAACACTGCCATTGACAAGTAAATCTGTCTTGTAATGTAAGGCATCTGCTTTAATTGCTATTGATCCTGTTTGTTGAACAACATATTTTTGAAATGATAGCAGAACCAATGTGGCTATTATCGAAAAGACCATTACACCAACCCCAACTTCTAGACCAGAAGTCATCTCCTGAGGGTTTATAATCCGTCCTGTTGCCTGTAGCAATAAAAATCCTGCAGATCCAGCAATAAACATTGACTGACCAACACCTGATAAGGCCTCGGCTTTACCATGACCAAAACGATGTTCATTATCGGCAGGTTCTAACGCATGTCTGACAGCTATTAAGTTTAATGCAGAAGCCAAAACATCAAGACTCGAATCCAATAATGTTGCTAAAACACTCACCGAGTCTGTTATGAACCAAGCAATAATCTTTACAAAAATCAATATAATTGCTGTTGTAACTGAAGCATAGGTTGCCCAGCGCATTAGCTCGTCTGCATTAGGGTGTTGAGGTAGCATCATCAGAGCGGTATAGTAATTAATAATATAGTAATATTAACAAGGTTCTCTTTATGTTCCTAATAACAATATAGGTGAATTTATCTCTAACACTGCATTTAGTGCTATGCCTTCCTGTCTCCAAAATATTTGAACCTGAGTCCTTAAGATAAAAATCACTATTTTTCAGTCTTTTAAAGCGTACACTTAATCTATTTTTCCTTTTATGAGAGCTTGTTTATGTACCCATTGATTCTCGGTTCTAGCTCAGTTTATCGAGTAGAACTCCTTAGAAAGTTAAATTTGCCCTTCAGAACTGTTTCACCAAATATTGATGAAGCCCCTCTTCAAAATGAGGTTCCAGCAGACTTAGTTAAGCGTTTAGCAGAGCAAAAGGCAATTGCAATTGCACTCAGTCACCCAAAGGCATTAATTATTGGTTCTGATCAAGTGGCTGTCCTCCACGGTGACATTCTTGGTAAACCGGGGACTCATGAGGCTGCAACAGAGCAGTTGCAGGCAGCATCTGGACAAACTGTACTCTTTTTAACGGGCCTTGCTTTATTTAATAGTGAGACACAACGGATGCAATCGTTAGTTGAACCGTTTGAAGTGACTTTCAAAAACTTGTCAGACAAACAAATTCAGTTCTATTTAGAAAAGGAGGAACCTTATCAATGTGCAGGTAGTTTTAAATCAGAAGGGCTTGGAATTAGTTTGTTTGATAAATTACAGGGTAACGATCCTAATAGTTTGATTGGTTTACCCCTAATCGAGCTTATTTCTCTACTGAATAATGAAGGTTTGGATGTTCTGCAGCCCAGTCGAACTTCTTAAAAACATTTATACTCAGATATTATGATTATTGATAAACGCATAGATGCAATTAAATTCTGGCTATCAGCCCTGTATAGAACCAATAAGCTCACCCTAGAACAGGCATCTAATGATGCTAGTTTCAGACGTTATTATCGCGTAACAATCGATAATAAAACTATGATTGTTATGGATGCTCCCCCCAAGTATGAGGATGTTGGGCCATTTATCAAAGTTGCTCAATTTTTAGCTAAGCATGGACTTCATGTTCCTGAAATAATTGCTGAAGAAAGAGAAAAAGGTTTTTTGCTATTGACCGACCTCGGCTCTCAAACTTATCTAGATCAACTTAACAGTAAGTCCGCAGATGTCCTTTACAATTCAGCAATTGAGGCTTTAATAAAAATTCAATTATGTGACCGACATTCAATTACTCTTCCAGAATATAGCGGGGCATTGTTACAACAAGAACTTAACTTATTCTCCGAATGGTTCCTTCACAGACACCTATCACTATCGGTACCAGATACAGTCCAAAACCAATTCGATGTATTAATTAATAATGCACTTGAGCAACCACAAGTGATTGTTCACCGTGACTACCATTCACGCAATTTAATGTGTAGCGATACTCATAACCCTGGAATTATTGACTTCCAGGATGCGGTTATAGGTCCTATTAGCTATGATCTAGTTTCTATGCTTCGTGATTCCTACATCGCCTGGTCTGACGACAAAATAGAGGTTTGGGTAGCTCACTACTTTAAATTAGCAAAGGACCAGAAGTTATTGAGTAATTGCTCGCTTGAGGAATTTACGCGTTGGTTCGACTTGATGGGCTTACAGCGTCACCTCAAGGTTCTTGGTATTTTTTGTCGCTTAAATTACCGTGATAAAAAAAGTAACTATATGCATGATTTGCCCCAAACTTTAGCCTATGTGCTCAAAGTTTGTTCGAAATACGACGAATTCGAAGACTTAAGTAACTTCCTTTCAACAGAGCCAAAAATAAAGGCTATTCTATGAAGGCTATCATATTGTCAGCAGGACGCGGCGAGCGCATGCAACCTTTAACTAATTCGACTCCAAAGCCCCTACTGGTCGCTGGCGGTAGAAGTTTAATCGAGCATACTATTAAAGCTTTAGTAAGTGCGGGGATAAATAATATTATAATTAACTATGCCCATCTAGGCGAGCAATTTCCATCTAAATTAGGTGACGGTAGTAAATATAACGCTGCAATTGAGTATTCTAATGAGCAAGGAGGTAGGCTGGAGACGGCTGGCGGTATTGTGAATGCTCTGCCATTACTTGGGGATGCCCCATTCTTAGTTGTCAATGGGGATATATGGACGGATTACCCCTTTCAAGAACTTAAGGAAACCAAATTAAATTCTAAAATATTGTGCCACTTGGTCTTAGTCAATAACCCAGAACACAACCCAAAAGGAGATTTTTCATTAACTTCGGGTTTATTATCACAAGCAGAACAAAATAAATTTACTTACAGCGGTATTGGTGTTTATCACCCATCATTATTTGCTAACTTAAAACTCGAGCCAAACCCTCTTAAACCACTGCTTCTTTCGGCGATTTCAAATCAGCAAGCAACCGGGGAAATTTACCCTGGACAATGGTTTGATATTGGAACAATCGAACGGTTGGATGCTTTAAGTAAGCACCTCAAACGTTAGCCGCTAAGAATTCTAATAATGCTTTTTGTGCATGTAATCGGTTTTCGGCTTCATCCCAAACTACACTTTGTGGACCATCTATTACTTGCTCGCAGACTTCTTCACCGCGATGAGCAGGCAAACAGTGCATAAATAGCGCATCTTTATTCGCTAACGACATGACTGCTTTATTGACTTGAAAAGCGGCAAAAGCAGCTTCTCTTTTCTTCTGTTCTTCCTCTTGCCCCATGCTGGCCCATACATCGGTCACAATGAGATCAGACTGATAAGCAGCATCGTTTACATTACTGAATAAAGTTACGTTAGCACTAGATGATGCAACAATAGCCTCATTAGGTTCATACCCTTTCGGCGTAGCGATATTTAGATTGAAATTAAATTGCTCAGCAGCATTTATATATGAATGACACATATTATTTCCATCACCTACCCAAGTCACAGTCTTACCTTGAATTGAACCACGATGTTCTAAATAAGTCTGCATATCAGCTAATAATTGGCATGGGTGATAATCATCAGTCAAAGCATTAATTACAGGTACTGATGAGTACTGGGAAAACTGTTCGGCTTTTTCATGCTCGTAAGTTCTAATCATAACCATATCAACCATGCTCGAAATCACTCGAGCGGAGTCTTCTATTGGTTCTCCACGGCCTAACTGGGTATCATTTGGAGAAAGAAAAATAGAGCCACCTCCAAACTGAATCATCGCAGACTCGAATGAAACTCTTGTTCTGGTTGATGATTTTTCAAATATCATTGCTAGAACTTTATTTTTTAATGGCTCATAAACCTTGCCGTCTTTGTGCATAGCCTTTAGTACAATTGCACGCTGAATAAGGGCTGCCAATTCAGCCGCTGACAAATCTTTTAATGTCAAAAAATGTCTCATTTTAAGCCACGCTCCCAATCGTCTGCGCCTTCATAAAGTCAATCACGAGTTCACTGACTATTTTGACCATGATCTCGGCTTCGTGTGCTGTCATTACCAAAGGTGGTAGTAAGCGAATAACATTACCATCCGTAACATTGAGCAATAAATTCCTATCTAAAGCCTTTTCTACCAGCTGTGTACAGTCCTCTGGCAGCTCGATGCCAATCATATATCCTTTACACCTTATTTCAATATTATCGAGCCCTGACAGGGCATCTTCAAAACCAGACACGATTTGTGCGCTTACAAGAGAAACATGTGCCAGTAAGTCACTAGATTCAATAGTTTTTAAAACCGTCATCGCCACGCGACAAGCCAACGGATTTCCACCAAAAGTTGATCCATGGTTACCGGGTTCTAAAACTCCTATAGCTGCCCCAGAAATTAAGCACGCTCCAACTGGCATGCCATTACCTAAACCTTTTGCTAGCATTAACACATCAGGTAAGACGTCATCAGCATGTTGATAAGCAAAAAATGCACCTGTTCTTCCAACACCTGTCTGTACTTCGTCTAGCATCATTAATATCTTATGCTGTGTGCACAATTGACGAACTTCTGATAAATAGTCAGCAGCAGGTATTCTGATACCACCTTCACCTTGAATAGGTTCAAACATAACAGCAACAGCCTCTGGCCAATGGCTGATGGCCATTCTTAATGCGTCAATATCATTATAGGGTATGCGAACAAAGCCTGGTACTAGTGGTTCAAACCCTGCGTGTACTTTGGGGTTGCCCGTAGCAGTTAGTGTCGCCATTGTCCTACCATGGAAACTACCATCCATGACAATGATGACAGGCTTATCTATACCTTTGTTGTGACCATATTTACGTGCAATTTTGATCGCGGCTTCATTTGCCTCAGCACCAGAGTTACAGAAGAAAGTCTGTGACATACCTGATAACTCTGCCAATTTATCAGCCAACTCTATTTGAAGTGGTACTTGATAAATATTTGAAGTATGGAGTAAAACTCCAGCTTGCTGACAGATAGCACTCGTAATATTCGGATGACTATGACCAAGGTTACAGACGGCAATACCACTTAATGCATCAAGATATTTATCTCCATTATCATCAAACAGCCAGACTCCTGCCCCCTTTGTGAAAGCGACATCGAGACGACCATAAGTTGGCATCACTGATTCTGACAATGTGTTTACTCCATTCACATGCTCGTCAAAGTTATACCTTGACTAAGCGAAAACTTTTGACATACCCACTAAACGAAAAGATGGCCGTTTCTTTCGAAACTGCCATCTTTCAAAGAACGTCATTTTATAACGTTCTAACGCCGTTAGCAAAACTTGAGTAAAGTTAAGCTAGTGTTAATTGTTATTTAGATTATATTTTAGACTTCTAAAGCACTATATTACAACCCTATGTGAGCAATACTATCAATATAATACGTAGCTTTACAGTTTATTATTCATATCATCCGTGAAAGGTAACACCAATAAATCTAAACCCATCAAAATAGCATCTTCATACCCTATCAGTGCAGGGTAATAATCTTTACGCAGGGAAATTTCATTGAATCCTACCTTACTGTAGAGCTTTTGTGCACGACTATTAGAAACTCTGACCTCTAGCACTATTAGGGAAAAAGAAGAATCCTTAGCATAATCAATGATGAAACTTAAGATAAAATCACCTATGCCTCTTCCTTGAAGCTCTTGCCGTACACAAACATTTAACAAATGCAGTTCATCTACTACCTTTTGCAAAATAGTAAAACCAATAATTTCATCTATTTCCCTAGAGAAAACCAAAGCTTGATAACCAGCCTTTAAACAATCTTGGAAGTTTTTTAATGACCACGGAAATTCAGTTGCTGCTTTTTCAATTATCACCACTTCCGCTAAGTCTCTCTCCAACATGGGTCTACATGTCATTGTTTTGAGTAGATCAGTATTACTTTCTGTACTCACTTCTTATGACACATATTGTTGTGTGCACATTTTTACCGTGTGTAGATCCTGTAATGCTAAAGCCTTGTTTTGAGGGTTAAGCATTAACTCATCTAATCCAAAACTAACGATAGCCGTTAGTTTTAATTCTTCTATGTTATGAGTATTATTACGATAAGTTTCAACTTTTGATTCATCACCAAAAACCTGCTTGACAGGACCATCACCCATCAACAACAGTACTTTCTGGATAGTTTCTATCTCTTTCAGCTTAGTTAAAACATCTAATTCAACTAAAGAAATAAAACATATCGCTTCGCCTGGCAGTCCAATAGTTAACATCATCGCTTGGAGTAAATAGTTTGTCTGTTTTGTTATTTGACTATCATGACAGACTAAAATTTTTGAATTCGAAAACTTAGATAATAAAGCCGACCCATCTGCAAGGTTTGACGCTTCAAATTCAGCATTTTTTTCAGACATGCTTCGCAATTTCCAGACAGGTATTCCCATAGCTGTTAGCAGTGAAACTTGGCTAGAGCTAGGAATCATTATACTTGCGGGTGTGCCCTCTCATGGGGCAGGATCATTTTATTCAAGGCATGTACGTAGGCTTTTGCTGATGCAATGACAATATCCGTATCAGCACCTTGGCCACTGACTATCCGGCCTCCCCTTTCAAGTCGTACATTAACTTCACCTTGTGAGTCTGTGCCACTCGTAATGTTGTTGACAGAATAAAGCTGCAGCTCCGTATGACTTTGTACAATTTCTTCGATAGCACGAAAGGCCGCATCCACAGGTCCGCTTCCGCTCATTTCGACCTGCTTTTCTTCGTTATCAACAGACAAAGTCATCATTGCAACCGGCATTTCTCCTGTCTCGCTAGTCACTTTCAATGAAATCAATTTAACGTGTTCATTCTCAGAAATGACAGTTTCATTAACTAAAGCCTGAATGTCTTCATCAAACACCTCATGCTTTTTATCTGCCAACTCTTTAAAGCGCTGAAAAATTGCATTAAGTTCGGTTTCTGACTCAAAGCTAATACCTAATTCATCTAAACGCGACCTAAATGCATTTCGACCTGAGTGCTTGCCCAAGACCATTCTATTAGTATGCCAGCCAACATCTTCAGCGCGCATAATCTCATAGGTCTCACGGTTTTTCAATACACCGTCCTGATGAATACCTGACTCATGAGCAAAGGCGTTAACCCCTACAATTGCTTTATTGGGCTGAACGGCAAAACCAGTAATACCTGATACTAGACGAGATGCTGTGACAATTTGTGTTGCATCAATATTGGTGTCACACGTAAATAAATCTTGGCGTGTTCTTACCGCCATCACCACCTCTTCTAAGGCTGCATTACCTGCACGTTCTCCCAAACCATTAATCGTGCACTCTACTTGTCGCGCACCACTCAATACTGCTGACAATGAATTTGCGACAGCCATCCCTAAGTCATTATGACAATGCACGGAGAAGATAGCCTTATCAGAATTAGGTATCCGTTCTCTTAAATTAGTAATCAACTGACCAAATTGTTGTGGAACGTTATAACCTACTGTATCGGGGATATTTAAAGTCCTTGCACCAGCATCGATAACGGCTTCTAATATTCTACATAAAAAGTCAGGGTCACTTCGTCCTGCATCTTCGGGTGAAAATTCAACATCATCTGTATACTTCAGGGCTCTTTTCACTGCTTTCACGGCATTTTCAACAACTTGATCAGGCTCCATGCGCAACTTCATTTTCATATGGATCGGAGACGTCGCAATGAAGGTATGAATCCTTGAGGCATTGGCTTCTTTTAAAGCTTCACCAGCTCGATCTATATCTTTATCCAGCGCACGAGCTAGGGCACAAATACGACTTTGCATTACTGCCTTTGCAACCGCCCGGACTGATTCAAAATCACCTTCACTTGCAATTGGGAATCCTGCCTCTATGATATCTACTCGCATACGCTCTAATGCTTTCGCAATCCGGACTTTTTCATCCTTGGTCATCGATGCACCAGGGCTTTGCTCCCCATCCCTTAATGTTGTATCAAAAATAATTAATTTTTCACTCATTGTTCCTGCTCCGTTGTCGCAGACTTTTTTAAAATATCAGTTTGTGTGCTGACGCTAAGGCCAGCTAGGTGAGTGCTAAGTCTGTATGCCACTAGGGCAGTCGGAGCATAGTCCGTGGAGCTATGTATGAGGCGTTAAAATACAACTGCAAATTATCTGCAGCAGTCAAAAAGTTAGATATCTCATTTATAGCCATATCTAGTATTCTAGGCTCATATAAACCACTTGCCAAGCCTGTTATTTATCATGTTGGCGGCCCGTTCTATGTTGCCGTAATTTAGCTAGTGTGAATACAGGACCAGAAATAGCATAAAATAGAAAGCCACCGAATAAAATTGACGCTGGGTCAATCGCTATAAAAGCAAAGCCTAATACTAGAATTAGCATAACGAAAAAAGGCACTTTCCCACGAAAATCTAATTCTTTAAAACTGTGATACCGCAATGTACTAACCATCAATATTCCGCATCCAAAAGTGAGGGGTAATGCAATATTCGTAATTAGCACTGGATCAAAATAATTACTGCTTCCTGCCCAAATCCAACCAGCTAAACATGCTGCAGCCGCGGGACTGGGAAGACCTTGAAAATACCTTTTATCTTCAATGCCTATCTGTGTGTTGAACCTAGCTAAGCGCAGTGCTCCGCAAGCAGCATAAATAAAGGCTACCATCCATCCTAACTTGCCCATGTCTAATAAAGCCCATTGATATATAACTAAAGCTGGCGCTAGACAAAAGGACACCATATCGGCCAAGCTATCATATTCAGCACCAAAAGCACTCTCAGTATTTGTTAAGCGGGCGATTCGGCCATCTAACCCATCCATCACTAAAGCAATAAAGATAGCTATAGCTGCTGATTCAAAGTCACCCCTAATAGCAGCAATAATGGCATAGAAACCTGCAAATAAACCTGCAGTCGTAAACAGGTTTGGTAATAAATAAATGCCACGGCTTTGTGGTTTCTTATTTGGAGCCATTTGTATTTATTTCCTTAAACAACATTACTGTTCATTGAGAGTATGACACGCGTTAATGATACAAACAAAACGGGGACTGCTTTTTTACAGCCGTCCCCGCTTTTATCTCTTAAAACTTATTGTTTAGTTTTTAGATTTATCAACAATTTTTTGAATCCATGGCATCATTTCACGTAACTTAGCACCTGTTTTTTCAATTGGATGTTCTGCATTAATATGACGCATTGATGTCATTTCTGGATATCCTGATTGACCTTCCAAAATAAATTTCTTCGCATACTTGCCCTCTTGGATATCTTTCAATGCCTCACGCATAGCCCAGCGACTTTCTTCGTTAATAATTTTAGGCCCAGTAACGTATTCACCATATTCGGCATTATTTGAGATTGAATAGTTCATATTTGCTATACCACCCTCATACATGAGGTCAACAATCAATTTAAGCTCATGCAAACATTCAAAATAAGCCATTTCTGGAGCATAGCCAGCTTCGGTTAGTGTTTCAAAGCCTGCTTTAACTAATTCAACAGCGCCACCACATAAAACAGCTTGTTCGCCAAATAAGTCTGTTTCTGTTTCATCACGAAATGTCGTTTCAATAATTCCTGTACGCCCACCGCCAACACCTGAAGCATATGATAATGCGATTTCTTTTGCTTTACCTGAGGCGTCTTGATGTATTGCAATAAGGTCTGGTATACCTCCACCTTTCACAAATTCACTACGAACAGTATGTCCTGGTGCCTTGGGTGCAATCATAATCACGTCAAGATCTTTACGGGGCACAACTTGGTTATAGATTATTGAGAAACCGTGAGCAAATGCTAAAACAGCTCCTTTCTTCAAATTTGGTTCAATTTCATCTCTGTATAGTTCTGATTGAAACTCATCTGGAGTAAGAATCATTACAACATCAGCTTTACCAACAGCAGTTGGTGTGTCTTGTACCAATAAACCTTCAGCTTCTGCTTTAGCAATCGATGATGAACCAGGACGAAGTGCTACAGTAACATCGACTCCAGAGTCCTTTAAGTTACATGCATGAGCATGGCCTTGTGAACCATAACCAACGATGGTGACTTTCATCCCTTTAATGATAGATAAATCACAATCTTTATCGTAATACACATTCAAGCTCATTTTTTTAGTTCCTCAGAAAATATTTAAAATTGTTATTAATTTGGTTTAGATCTTTAAGTACTTGTCCCCGCGCGCAATACCTGAAACGCCAGAGCGTACTGTTTCTAATATTTCATAGTCCGTTAGGGCCGTAATAAATGAATCAATTTGCTCACCTGTCTGCGTGAGTTGAATTGTCATTGTCACAGATGTATGGTCAATCAAATGACCTTCAAATACTTCTAATAAACGTCGTAATTGCTGCTGTGACTCTTCTGTCGTCACAGCTACTTTCAGTAATAACATTTCTCGCTCGATATGAGGGCCATCGGTTAACTCTAATAGTTTGACTACATCGATCAGTTTATTTAACTGTTTGGTTATTTGCTCAATAACTCGGTCCGTTCCTGTCGTCACAATAGTCATTCGAGACAATGAAGCATCTTCCGTTACTGCAACTGTAAGTGACTCTATATTGTATCCACGCGCTGAAAATAGACCCGCAACTCGTGATAATGCTCCGGCCTCATTTTCAATTAAAATTGAAATAATATGACGCATTATGACAACTCCCTTTCAGGACTTTGTGGGCTTTGTGGTATTTCACAATTAGGAGACATATGCATCTCATTATGGGCTTTGCCAGCCATGATCATCGGGTAAACATTTTCAGCTTGATCAGTGACAATATCCATGAAAACCAACCTATCTTTCATTGCAAATGCTTTTTCCATCATAGGCTTTAGCTCTTCTGGCCGCTCAACACGCATACCAACATGACCATAGCTTTCGGCTAATTTCACAAAGTCTGGAAGTGACTCCATGTATGAATTAGAATATCGATTTTCATAAAAAAACTCTTGCCATTGACGCACCATGCCTAAATAGCGGTTATTTAGTGAAATGATTTTAATCGGCAGCCCGTATTGCAAACATGTGGACAATTCTTGAATACACATTTGAATGCTTCCTTCGCCTGTGACGCAGACTACAGTCTCATCTGGATAGGCTAGTTGAACACCCATCGCTGCTGGTAATCCGAAGCCCATTGTTCCTAGGCCTCCTGAATTAATCCAACGCTTAGGTTTACTAAACCCATAGTACTGTGCAGCCCACATTTGATGCTGTCCAACATCAGAAGTAACATAAGCATCACCAGCAGTAATCTCATGTAATAACTCAACAGCTGCTTGGGGCTTGATCATGTCAGTTCCACGATCATAGGTCATACAATCAACAGCACGCCAGCCATTTATGACCTTCCACCAAGATTGCAGATCTTTCTTATTAGGTTCTTTTTTCCCTTTTTGCAGGATCTTACTCATTTCTCGTAATACACCAGCAACATCACCAACAATAGGTATATCTACTGTGATCGTTTTAGATATTGAGGAAGGGTCTATATCAATGTGAATAATTTTCGCATTGGGGCAAAACTCAGCAATTTTTCCGGTAACTCGGTCATCAAAACGAGCTCCAACAGCAAATAAGACATCACAATCATGCATTGCCATGTTGGCTTCATATGTTCCGTGCATTCCTAGCATGCCCAAAAACTGTGTATCATCATAGGGAATGGACCCCAGTCCCATTAAAGTTGTAGTCACTGGGTAAGCAAGCAATTTCACAAGCGTACGGAGTTCATCCGAACCATCACCTAATATGACACCACCACCTGTATAAATCATTGGTTTTTTTGCTGTCAAAAGTAAGTCGACAGCGCGTTTTATTTGCTCAGGGTCGCCTTCTAATACTGGCTGATAAGAACGCATTTTAATCTCATCAGGATAGTGATATGGAATCTTAATAGCTGGATCAGTAATATCTTTAGGCACATCAATTACCACAGGTCCAGGCCGACCCGTGGTGGCAACGTGAAAGGCTTTCTTCACTGTTTCAGCAAGCTTACTTAAATCTTTTACAAGAAAATTGTGTTTTACGCAGGGACGAGTGATTCCGACAGCATCCACTTCTTGGAAAGCATCACTACCAATATTAGCTGTAGCAACTTGGCCAGTAATCACCACCATTGGAATAGAATCCATAAAAGCCGTAGCAATTCCGGTCACAGCATTTGTTGCTCCCGGTCCAGAGGTTACTATTACCACACCCGGTTGACCCGTCGCACGCGCATAACCGTCAGCCGCATGTGTTGCCGCTTGCTCATGACGCACTAAGATATGTTTGACGTCATCTTGTCTATATATCGCATCATAAATGTGAAGCACCGCTCCACCTGGATAGCCAAATAGATATTCAACACCCTCGTCTTTTAAACAACGAATCAGAATTTCGCCACCGCTTAATTCCACTTGTTCCCCTTTTTGATTGCTATTACGTTATAACCACATACGTATATAAACCTATAAATTTACGTGTAATAGTCCTTCAGGTCAAGTGAAATCACGCCTAAAGAACTATTCCTCGATATTGATTTATATCAGAATAATCCTTTGCTTTTCGTCAATATGGCATAATAGCGAATCATCAACAAAGACAGCCACTATGCAATTAACTATAACTCGACCCGACGACTGGCATTTACATTTGCGGGACAATGAAGCCCTTGTGCGCACAGTTAGTGATACATGTCGTTATTTTGGCAGAGCTATTGTAATGCCTAACCTATTACAGCCTGTAATTAATAGTGAACAAGCACTTAAATATCGACAGCGTATTCTTGATACGGTTCCTGAAGGAAATGACTTTAATCCTTTAATGACTCTTTATCTCACCGATAACACTAGCGCTCTAGATATAAAAAAAGCCCATGCAACTGGTGTAATCCATGCAATAAAGCTTTACCCTGCAGGAGCTACAACTAATTCTGATGCTGGCGTTACAAACCTCAAACACTGTAGTGCTGCACTTGCTGAGATGGAAAGGTTACAAATGCCATTATTGATACATGGTGAAGTCACAGACAAAAATGTTGATATTTTTGACCGCGAGAAAATATTTTTAGAGCGTATTTTGGCGCCTTTACTCAGAGACTACCCAGAGTTGCGTGTTGTTTTAGAGCATATTACGACATCTGAATCTGTAGATTTCGTTTTGAGTGCTACACAGCGGCTAGCTGCAACAATTACACCACACCACCTGTTGCTTAACAGAAATGATCTACTGGCGGGCGCTGTCAGGCCTCATTATTACTGCTTACCAATCTTAAAACGCAATACGCATCAACAATCATTGATTAAGGCAGCCACTAGTGGTCATCCCCAGTTTTTTTTGGGGACTGACAGCGCTCCTCACACAAAAGACTCAAAAGAAAGTGCCTGTGGCTGCGCCGGTATATACAGTTCCCATGCTGCTCTTGAGCTCTATGCCGAAGTCTTTGAGCAGGCTGAAGCTTTGGAAAAACTTGAAGGGTTTTCAAGTCATTTTGGTGCTGACTTCTATCGATTACCGCGTAATATACAAAAGGTGACTCTCACTAAAGACAGCTGGGAAGTGCCCCAGAGCTTCACTTTCGGTGATAATTCTGTTGTACCGATGAGGGCGGGCCAGACTATCAATTGGCAAGTAATACTGAATGATTTAGAGAGTAACTCCAATTCGTAAAGCAACTTCTTCATAAGCTTCTATCACACCGCCTAAGCCTTGTCTAAAACGATCTTTATCTAGCTTTTTACGTGTTTTCTCATCCCATAGACGACACCCATCTGGACTAAATTCATCCCCTAGAACAACCTTACCTTTAAACACTCCAAACTCAAGCTTATAATCAACTAAAATCATGCCTGCTTCTGAAAAAAGATCTTTGAGTAATATGTTAACTTTGAATGTTAACTCTTTCATAGTAATTACATTTTCTTTTGATGCCCAGCTAAACGTCTCTATATGATACTCATTAATCATAGGGTCATGTAATGCATCGTCTTTTAGAAAAAACTCAAAGATAGCCGGGCTTAATTCTTGCCCTTCTTTCACTCCTAAACGTCGGCATAAGCTACCGGAAGCCACATTCCGAATTACACACTCTATGGGCATCATGTCCATATTTTTTACTAAGGCCTCATTAGCACTCAATAGACTTTCAAAATGTGTTGGAATTCCAGCTTTTTCCAGATACTCCATGATGTAAGCATTGAATTTATTATTGACCTCGCCTTTACGGCTGAGCTGTTCCATTTTTTCACCATCAAAAGCAGAGGTGTCATCTCTAAAGCACAAGATAACAAAGTCATCATCATCAGTTGAATAAACGCTTTTTGCTTTACCTGCATATAACTCTTGTCTTTTTTCCATTCATTTATTCTCTAGTTTTATTTTCTTAAAGACTTATGCTGACTCTTAATTTAACACTAATTATTAGTTGTTTCACGCCATTGAAAACCAAGCTCTTGATCAGCAATACCTATCCAGTTTTCTTCACAACCCAAAACGTTAGCAAATAATTTTTTGACTATAGCAGGGCTATTATTTTTTTCACTTAAGTGCATGGCTACTAGATGTTGTAATTTTGTGGTGTTGATACTCTTTAGTATGCTTGATGATTGAACATTATTTAAGTGGCCCATGTTTCCTGACACCCTGTACTTCAAGTGATCTGGATATTCGCTTGCATCAAGCATCGACATGTCATGGTTCGCCTCCAGTAATAGGCTATGGCAACCTGATAGAGCCTGCTCTATTATAGGGGTGCTTGAGCCTACATCCGTTAATAGACCAACTCTGTGCTGACCATCATTAAACACAAATTGGCTAGGTTCTCGTGCATCATGGGGTACGGGAAATGGCTCGATAATAATATCATTTATCTCGAACTGTTCATGACAGCTAAACTCATGAACGAGGCTCATTACATCGGCATTTAGACAAGCAGCAGTCCCCGCTGTTGCATAAACGGGTAATTGATATTTTTTTGCCAGGACACGCACACCATTAATATGATCGCCATGCTCATGAGTTAATATAATTGCGGTCACGTCAGCCATATCAAAATTATATTGCTGCATTCTTTTTTCTGTTTCTCGCGCTGAAAAACCACAGTCAACTAATAAAGTCGTCTTAGCATGTGACATTAATGTTGCGTTACCTCGACTACCACTGCCGAGCGAAGCAAAACGCATTACTGGTCCAATCTGTCCTGAATGAGCCGTAGCATACGTCTTGCAGTTGAGGATGATGTTCTTACTTGATCTACATCTAAAACAATAATTTTTGTTTCATTCATATCTGCAATGAGTTTAATATAGAAAAACATGTCTGGTGCTTTATCCATTGCATCTTGCCAAAAAGCTAGTTTACTAAAAATACTTTCATCACCATGCTTGGCCATCAAGAAAGGATCTAAATAATGCACAAAATAGACGTTAAGTTCACGCTGCCTATCCTGAACAATAAAGTATTTACTATCTACGATACGACTAATATTCCGCCATGTCGTATTTATGTCACGATCAACCACTAGCGCTTGATGATCACTTGCTTCATCGATGATAATAGCATTTATAGATGTGGCTAGTTGACCCTTTGTAACTCGTTTTTGTATAGCCATTTGTTGTTGGTCAGATCTATGCTTTTCCCCCATGTACTCTGCTAGCTTTCGCAGTTGAGTTTCATTTTTCAACTCATTTGAATCAAAATTAGCTGAGCTGATATTCAGCTTGAGTGTGTTAGGTGAGTCACCTTCCTCAGCACGTGCTCGGTAAGCATAGCCCTCAGCATCCTCAACTGTATCCATAAGACCGAGTGTCTGATCATGTCGTTTAACCTTGAGATCACTTTCAGCCCAAAACTCTAGCATTCGCTGCCACAAAAGTGCTGACTGTCCATACACAACCAATCGACGGTCGCTACCTTCGCCTATTAAAGCTGGTTTTGTGCTTGGCGCCACATCGTACTTTGCTGCTAACGGGTTGTTAGTCGGTTCGGCGTAGTCTGAGTAATTAGCCCCATCATTTTTTACAGCAAACTCATCATTGATACGAGAGCTACTTAAATCAGCTGGTATAGCTAACGGTGGTAATGTTTCTGCCTTTTGATATTTTTGGCTATTATCTTTTATCACAGCATCTAAAGCGGGTATAGAACCACAGCCAGAAAATAATGCTACTAGTAAAGTTATAATTAAGATCCGTTTGATACGATTAAAATTCATGTAATTTATCTTTCACTTGTAATTATTGATGTACTTTGGCAGCTGCGAGTGCATCCCGCACTGGCTGATGATATTGCTCTGATAAAACTGTCATTGGTAGACGAATACCATTTGGTATTAGACCCATTTCATGTAATGCCCATTTCACAGGGATTGGGTTTGCTTCTGAAAATAAGCTTTGGTGCAATAGAGCTAAGTCATTATTTATTTGACGGGCTCGAACTTCATTATTTTCTAATGCAGCTAAACACATTTCATGCATTGCCGCCGGTACAACGTTAGCTGTAACAGAAATCACACCTTGCCCACCCGCTAAAATAAAGTCAACAGTAATCGCATCATCACCAGTATATATTTCAATCTTGTTTGAACAGAGTGAATTTATTCTTTCTACGCGTGTGATGTCACCTGTTGCTTCTTTTATTCCTATAATGTTCGAGATATTTGCTAAACGAGCTACAGTTTCAGGCAATAGGTCACAAGCTGTTCGACTCGGTACATTATACAGAATTTGGGGTATATCAACTGCTTCAGCAATCGCTTTATAGTGTAAATAGAGCCCTTCTTGTGTTGGTCTATTATAGTATGGTGTGACTAATAACACGGCATCAACGCCAAGCTCTTTAGCATGCTGGCTTAGCTCAATTGCTTCAGTAGTCGAGTTGGCTCCTGTCCCAGCAATAACTGGAATTCGACCATTAACCTGCTTAACTACTTGGTCAATTACACTGCAATGTTCCTTAAAAGCTAAAGTTGCAGACTCACCAGTCGTCCCAACAGCCACAATGCCATCAGTACCACTTTCTATATGAAACTCAACTAAGTTTTGCAAGCTCTCATAGTCTATTAAACCATCAGCTCTCATAGGTGTGACTAGTGCCACCATACTGCCACTGAACATGACCGCACATCTCCAAAAATTAAAATCTAATGGTACGTTGACAAAGGCAAGATGACAAGATCAGGTGGCTTTGTGTATCCTGTGTTAGACAACTATATCAATCAAACAAAGAGCGGTATTCATGCAAAAAGTAACACTTGGTAATCTCATACCCGATTTTGAACTATCCAGTACAGGCAATACTTCTTTCCGCCTATCTGACCATCACGGTAAGCATGTTGTGATTTACTTCTATCCCAAAGACAACACCCCCGGCTGTACTTTAGAAGCTCAAAATTTTCGTGATCATATTGTTGAGTTTGAAGCCAAAAACACCATTATCGTTGGAGTATCGCGCGATAGTGTCCGCGTACACGAAGGCTTTAAGTCCAAACAAAACTTACCTTTTGAGTTGTTGTCTGATGCTGATGGAAGTGTCTGTACATTATTTGATGTCATTAAATTAAAAAAGAACTTCGGTCATGAATATATGGGCATAGTGCGCAGCACATTCTTGATCGATAAAAATGGAATTCTCCTCCAAGAATGGCGTAACGTCAGAGTTAAAGAACATTTCTCTCAAGTATTAGATGAAATCAATACACCTTAAGATCTTTTTCTAACCAAAAAAATATTTTTTTAGTCCTCATCGCACTTTTGAAGTCACTAATACCCCACTCCATCTAGCTTGGAGCATTATAGGCTAAAGTTATCCACAAATAATCCACAATTTGTTCACAAAAAATGAGTTGCCATTTCTAATAAAACACACTATCTTGTGGTTTAGGTACCTGACAACCACAACTTGTAGTGGTTTGACGATTTTATCATTTATTTGAAAACACGTAGGATTACTCATATGGCAAATGAAGCAGCTGCAGCTGAACAAACCCGATATCAAGTCATTCGACGCAATGGTAAATCAACTCCTTTTGATGGTCACAAAATTTCAGTCGCCGTCACTAAGGCTTTTTTAGCTGTTGAAGGAAATGGTGCCCAAGATAGCAGTCGGATTCATGAGATTGTAACTAAGCTAACGGCGCAAATTGTTAGCAGCCTAACTCGCCGCTTAGAAGACAGTGGCACCGTTCATATTGAAATTATTCAAGACCAAGTCGAATTGGCCTTAATGCGAGAGGGTGAGTACAAAGTTGCTCGTGCTTATGTACTTTATCGTGAGCAACAATCACAAAAGCGCGCTAAAGAAGAAGAAAAACATCCCACAATCGTCAGTGATAACATCCTGACTATAACAAGAGCTGATGGTTCAAGAGTTCCATTAGACTTGGTCCGCCTACAACACCTCATTAGTGAGGCTTGTGAAGGTGTTGACTCTGTTGACGGTGCTGCAATACTTCGTGACACCCAACAAAACCTCTTCGATGGAGTCAGTGAAGCTGATGTCGAAAAAGGTTTGGTCATGGCAGCCCGTACCTTTATCGAAAAGGATCCCGGTTATAGTACAATTGCAGCACGTTTGTTAATGGATAGTATTCGCCGTGAGGCCCTCAGCTACGTCTATGATACTCCACGACATGCATCACAAACTGAGATGGCTGAACAGTATTCTGATTACTTCAAACACTACATTCACCGCGCTATTGACCACGAGTTATTAGCGTCTGAATTAGGTCAATACGATTTAGAAAAGCTTGGTAGCGCACTGAAACCTGAAAATGACTTCACCTTCACTTACCTAGGCTTACAAACACTTTACGATCGATACTTCATTCACCAAGATGATGTCCGTTTTGAACTACCCCAAGCCTTTTACATGCGAGTCTCAATGGGTCTGGCAATAAATGAAATCGATCGTGAGACTCGAGCCATCGAATTTTATAACTTATTATCTTCATTTGACTTTATGAGTAGCACGCCCACCCTATTCAATGCTGGTACATTACGCCCTCAACTATCGTCTTGTTATCTCACTACAATACCTGACGATCTCGGAGGTATTTATAGTGCAATGCGTGACAATGCTCTCCTATCAAAATATGCCGGTGGTTTAGGTAATGACTGGACTCCTGTACGAGGTCTTGGTTCACATATCAAAGGAACCAATGGTAAATCACAAGGTGTAGTGCCATTCTTAAAAGTTGCTAATGATACCGCCGTTGCCGTTAACCAAGGCGGGAAACGTAAGGGTGCTGTTTGTGCATACTTAGAAACATGGCACATTGATATTGAAGAGTTTCTAGATATGCGTAAAAACACAGGTGATGACCGTCGCCGTACTCACGATATGAATACTGCTAACTGGATCCCTGATTTATTTATGAAACGTGTTGCTGAGGATGGTGATTGGACTTTATTCTCTCCAGAAGAAGCTCCAGATCTACACGATCTCGTTGGCTCAGAATTTGAAACTGCTTATGCCGCATATGAAGAAAAAGCTGAACGGGGTGATATCAAAAACACTAGAACTCTTCCTGCCAATGACCTCTGGCGAAAAATGTTAGGTATGTTGTTCGAGACTGGCCATCCCTGGGTAACATTCAAAGACCCTTGTAACCTTCGAAGCCCCCAACAACATGTGGGTGTTGTTCACAGCTCAAATTTATGTACGGAAATCACACTCAATACTTCTAATGATGAGATTGCTGTCTGTAACTTAGGCAGTGTGAACTTGCCACAGCACATCACTGATGGCGCCTTAGATATAGACAAGCTAAAAAAGACAGTCACTACAGCAATGCGGATGTTAGATAATGTCATTGAGTACAACTATTACAGTGTTCCTCAAGCGCGAAACTCTAATCTAAAACACCGGCCTGTTGGTCTAGGAATTATGGGTTTCCAAGATGCATTATACAAAATGCGCCTGCCTTACAGTACAGAAGAAGCTGTCCAGTTTGCAGACACCTCAATGGAAGCAGTTAGCTATTACACTATCGAAGCATCTTCTGACTTGGCCGTTGAACGTGGAAGCTATGACTCTTACCAAGGTAGTTTGTGGAGTCAAGGCATTTTACCCATTGATTCAATTAGCATCCTTAAAGAGGCGCGAGGTCAATACCTACAGCAAGATGAAAGCCAAACATTAGATTGGGGTAGCCTGCGTGATAAAATAAAGTCGCAAGGTATGCGTAATTCCAACACGATGGCTATAGCCCCTACTGCCACAATTTCAAATATTTGTGGTGTTAGTCAGTCCATTGAACCTACTTATCAAAACTTATTTGTTAAATCCAATTTATCTGGCGAATTTACCGTGATTAATCCTTACATGGTTGCAGACTTAAAAGCCTTGGATCTTTGGGATGAGGTGATGATTAACGATTTAAAATACTATGACGGTAGTTTACAAGCTATAGACCGTGTTCCAGAAGATTTAAAACTACTTTACACCACGGCTTTTGAAATGGACGCACGTTGGCTTATTGAAGCTGCATCACGTCGTCAAAAATGGATAGACCAAGGACAAAGTTTAAACCTATATATGGCAGAACCTTCAGGTAAAACCATGGATAATTTGTACAAACTAGCTTGGCTGCGCGGCTTAAAAACAACATATTACTTACGTTCTATGGGCGCAACAGCAGCAGAAAAAACTAGTAGCTCAAAACCAATGGCAACCATTGCGGCAGTTCCAGCAGCAACGGAGGAATTGGTCCTCGGCGCAGGCGTAGAAGCACCACAAGCCTGCTCAATACTCGAACCAGATTGTGAGGCGTGTCAATAATGTTAGATTGGGATGATCCATTTACAAAACCTGCAACAGGTACTGACTCAGCACAAGCTACTGAATCAGTTACTCCTGTAGAAGAAAATGAAACTACAGCAGTTCAACCTGCTGCTAATGAAGCTTCAGCGATAGCCATGCCGACATCAGTACCAGAGCCGGATATGGCTAGTCTCGCATCGTTACCCAGAGCTAATATTGCTCCTGTAAACCCAGATGATAAACGTGTTATTAATGGAATGACTGATATTAATCAGCTCGCTCCATTCAAGTATCCCTGGGCATGGGAATACTGGCTTAATTCAAATAAGAACCACTGGACGCCACTTGATATCAATATGACTCAAGATGTTCACGACTATCGTCATAATCTAACGATGGAGGAGCGTCATGTCTATGAAAACGTACTGTCTTATCTAACTACTTCTGATATCCTCGCCATGCGTAATATTGGTATTGCGGTGATGGAAAAAATGTCAGCGCCAGAGTTACAAATATATCAGGCGCGCCAAGTTTATGAGGAAGCTCTTCATACATGGACTTACCAACACTGTATTGAAACTATTGGGCTAGATCAGAGTGAAATATACAATCGCTACCGTGTCGTGCCTGAAATCAATCAAAAAATTCAACTCGCCAACCGTCGTTTAAATTCAGTTCTACGAAGTGATATTGATTTAAAAGATAAAGATGAATTAGAAAACTTCGTAATGGCCTATGCTTTCTTTGGTGGTATATTCGAAGGCTGCTGGTTCTACAATGGTTTTAGTCCGATATTTGCTCTACAGCGTCGCGGTCTAATGAAAGGCACAGCAGAGCAGCTTCAGTACATTATGCGTGATGAGGTCTTACACGCTTCTTTTGGTATTCGCGTAGTTAAACAAATCATTAAGGAAGAAAACGTCAAACTCGACCCCGTTAAGGTACAACAAATGTGGGAAGAAGCGGATGCGGCAGAAGAAATTTATGCAAGCTATATATTGCGAGATCCAATTTTAGGCTATTCAAAAGAAAACCATATAGGACAGTTCCGCTTTATCGCTAACCGTCGTGCAAAACAACTTGGCTTTGAAAAGCCATTTCCTGGCGCTGAAGCAACACTTCCTTGGCTTGATGAACAAGCTAATATGCGCAAGGAAAAAAACTTCTTTGAAACTAAAGTCACAGAATATCAAACAGGTGGTGCTCTAAAATGGGATTAGAAGGATAACTGTTGTGAAGTTAAAGGTATGTGGAGCGTTTGATATTGGTTGTTTTGCGATGGTGGGTTGTTTGCAGACTGCCGGTGAGAATACCAGCTGAGTTAATGATGTGAGAATTAAGCATTTTCCTTTAAACTAGATAATAGATACAAAACCTATGGTTATGGAGAAATATAATGAGTAAAGGCCAAGACAGTAAAAAAAATGTCAAAAAGAAACCACTTTTAACTTCGAAAGAAAAAAAAGCAGCCAAGAAATCAAAAAAAGCTGCAACTAGCTTACTTGGGGAATAGCCCTGCGGCTAAACTTCTTTTATTGCCAGTGGTGTAAAGATATCCAATAAGAGCCCCAAACAATAAGTAGTAAGCCAGTTATAAACCTTAAATAAACAGATGTAGTTGGTCCAAGCTTTTCTAAAAGTACAAAGGCGGTAATAAGAAAAACCCAGAGCATATTCATAACTCCGACAGAAAATAACACCATCATTAGTGCCCAGCAGCAACCAACACAATAAAGTCCATGGTGCACACCTAACTTAAGCGCGCCTATGTGGCCCTCCTGCCATGATGTCATTAAAAAACTCAATGGACTTCGACATTTACTGAGACAGGCCTCCTTAAGAGGAGTCCATTGATATAACCCTGCAATTATTAAAATACTGCCGCTAAACAAATAGCTCCTGCTGTTCATCATAGGATTGAGAAGACCGCTTTCGTGCAAAGGGTATTGTATTGCTGAGGCTACGATACTAAATAAAGCCCAAGCCACTAGATAGCCACTTAAAAATATAAATGTAGGACTGTATGGTAGACCTTTGTTCTGTTTTCCCTTGTTAACTATGGTGAACATGAGAACCATTGGTGTAACAGAAGGCATCATCATTGCCATCATCATCACAAACCACATAACAAATAGCATATAAAAGTCATAAATGTGCCATGATTCACTACCAGTATTGGGGGGCATCCACATATCAACAAGATGCATATTATTCATCGCCCACCCCATATAAAGCATATAGGACCAAGCTGTAACTATAATTAGAAATACTCCACCATAAACAATCAAGCGATCACGCAAAGAAAGGACTATTTTCTCTTTAGGCGTCGATATAATTTGATTGTCTTGATTCAGCATGATTAATTATGTAGGATAAGATTTATGATTTATAAGAGTTAGCGAGTATAAATATATTAAGTGTAAATTAATTTTACTACACTAGATTATTACTAACAACCGTATGGAGGTTGGAATGTCAGACAATTGGAAAGTTACTGGACAATACTTTGAATCGTGCAACTGTAACGCAGTTTGCCCTTGCATATTTTTAGCCCCGCCCACCGAAGGATTTTGTGAGGCCCTTGTCGGTTGGCACATAGAGAAGGGTCACTTAGATGGTGTTGAATTGAATAATTTAAATGTCTCTGCTTGGCTTCATTCACCCGGCTCCCTAACCGACGGTAACTGGAGGCTCGCACTCTATATTGATGAGCGCGCCACAGAGGCACAAAAAGATGCCATATCGGCATTATGGGGCGGAGAGCACGGCGGCCACTTAGCCGTTATAGCTGGCCTAGTTGGCGAACTAATGAGCGTAAAACAAGTACCGATTGAATTTAGCCAGAAAGAACGGAACCACTACTTGAAAGTTGGAAGTTTTGCGGAAAATAACATGCAAGAAATAGAAGGTGAGGATGGTGGGGAAGTTAAAATATCTAACCACCCCCTAGCTGTATCACCAAGTGAACCCGTGACGATAAGTAAGTCCAAATCCGTTACATATAATGACAATGGAATTAATTGGCATCAGTCTGAAACCGTAGGTTTATCAGCACCATTTACATATGCTGCCTAAATAACTAGGAACCTTTTAGTTATTTATTATTGATAACCTTTTTTAAATACAAAAAAGGTTGAATATGTTTGCAATAAAATGGAAGCGTTATGAGCTTAATTCTCTAACGCATTCCATATTTCTGCATCAAAACAACTCGAGATGCTAACTTAACTTTACGATGTCAAACTTTGATACAGAAATTGATACTTCAGGCCTAAATTGTCCCCTCCCTCTGCTAAAAACTAAAAAAGCTCTTGCAGAAATGAATAAGGGCGAATATCTACGTGTGATTGCCACCGATCCAGCTGCCTTTATTGATATTCCCGTTTTTTGTCAAATATCTGATAATAAATTAATTGATTCCAGTAAGGTCGAAAGTAAGCTCGTTTTTATTATCGAAAAAAGCAGCTCTTAATATAAATTTCTACTCAGCTTAGCCCTTTTCTTAATAACCCTAAAATTCATATACGATCAGAGGTACAATTCATAAATGAAGATCCGGAGCCATCTTGTAGACCTACAAACACCCACAGGTATTATGCGTACTTATATTCATCGTCCAATTGGCCCCGATAAGTACCCTGTGATTTTATTTTACTCTGAGATATTTCAACAAACCGGTCCTATTGAACGTTCAGCAAAGCTAATGGCAAGCCATGGCTATGCAGTTCTTGTACCAGAAGTCTTTCATGAATTGAACCCCATAGGAACAGTTTTAGGGTATGACGACGCTGGGAGAGAAAAAGGCAATGCGGACAAACATTCTAAAGATGTACAAGGGTATGACTCCGATAATGTGACTTTAATTAATTATGCTCAACAACAAAGCTGGTATAACGGCCATATAGGTGCAATGGGTTTTTGTATTGGTGGTCATTTAGCTTTTCGAGCTGCTCTGCAACCCCAAGTTAAAGGGACTGCATGCTTTTATGCCACCGATCTACATGTCAGCGTTATTCCTAATCAAGACGGACAGCATAGCATGGAGCTGTTAGACAATATTAAAGGTGAGCTAATGATGATATGGGGTAAGCAGGATAGCCATGTACCTAAAGATGGATTAGCCAAAATTTATAAAGAATTGAATGCAACAGATATTACTTTAACCTGGCATGAATTTAATGCTGCACATGCATTTATGCGTGATGAAGCAGATGATGGCCGTTATGATGGGCAAACTGCACAGCTCGGATATCAACTAGCCTTAAATTTATTTAGTCGTTCTTTACGTTAAGTTAATCCAACACTTCTTTTTTATTAACAGATACAAAACCTACAGCTAGTGAAATTATTATTAATTCCCAGTATTCAAAACACTTTGCTAGTCTAAATTATTGTGAAAATATACTCTCTTTAAATACTTCAACTTTTTTTCACAATTTCTAGCCAAATAGCTAAACTAAAAAAATAATTATCTCCCCTTCTTTCGACAAAGAAATTCAATTAAGATCCTAGATGAGCTGACTCTGTAACCATGCTACTATGAGATTTATTCGAACAAATTAGTATTAATAATCTTATTCCTACTTACAGCAAGGTCTCAATTATGATTACATGGTTGCAAGGAACAATTGTTGAAAATAAACGTTGGACTCCTGAATTATTTACTATTTCTATAAAAACTGAACCTTTAGCATTTAAAGCAGGGCAATTTATATTGGTTGGAGTTAAGAATGGGGATGATGTACTTTATCGCCCCTACTCTCTTGTCAATCCACCAGATGGAAGCCTGCTTCAAGTCCATTTCAATACAGTAAAAGATGGTACTTTAAGTCCTCTATTAACTGATTTAAGTCCTGGTGACAGCATACAAGTATCTAACCGACCTACAGGATTGCTAACTTTGGAAGAAGTACCAGATGTAAGTAACCTCTGGTTATTTGCCACAGGGACGGGAGTAGGACCGTTTATATCAATTTTAATGACAGCAGAACCTTGGCAGCGGTTTAAGAAAGTTGTGTTGTGTTATGCAGTTAAAACACTCGACGATATGGCCTACATTAAAGAATTAAATAAAATTAAATCTAAGTATGAAGAACAATTTTGTTTTATTCCTTTCATCACCCGTGAAAATGTAGCAGGTACAATCAATTCGCGGTTAACAACATACCTCGAATCTGGCGAGCTTGAAAAGAAAGCCCAGCTCATTTTATCAGCCAAGTCCAGCCATACTATGCTATGTGGTAATGCAGATATGATAAATGAGGTAACGCAGCTTCTTGAACAAAAAGGGTTGCGTCGCCATAGTCGTAGTAAGCCAGGCCAGATAGCAATGGAAAAATATTACTAAGCTTTATCTTAGTCTACCCACAAACTCTAAAAGAATAGTGGCCATTCAAAAATAAATCACCACAGATATTATTTGCGTATAACTTTTCATCTTTTAAGTAGTCTATAATCTCTGTTTCTTTATATAATCAAATTAAACTGGAAATACTGTGTCTACAAGTTATAAAAAAACACACATCGGAGAGCATCCACTCAAAGCGGACTCACTAATGATGGGCTATGGGTATGATCCACAGCTCTCTGAAGGGTCAATTAAGTGCCCTAATTTCCAGACCTCGACATTTGTATTTAAGTCAGCTGAACAAGGGAAAGACTTTTTTAATCTCGTATCTGGCCGTCGGCAGCTAAAAGATGGCGAACAGGCAGGCTTGGTTTATTCTAGATTTAACAATCCAACTCTAGAAATTGCAGAAAATCGTATTGCTATTTGGGATCAGGCTGAAGATTGTATTGTTACTGGAAGTGGTATGTCAGCAATTTCCACCACACTCTTTACTTTTTCACGCCCCGGTGATGTTGTTGTCTACTCTGAGCCAATTTATGGGGGTACCGACACTTTAGTTAATGTCATATTAAAACAGATGAATATTCAATCTGTGGGCTATTTATCCAGTGAAGGGAGTCTCGGTTTAAAGCAAGCACTTGATAAGGCAAAAGCGCTAGGCTCTATATCGGTTGTAATGCTAGAAACGCCAGATAACCCTACCAATAACCTTATCGATATTGCAGAAAGCAAAAAAATTATTGATGATGCAACGATAGATCAAGAATCTAAACCTGTATTAGCAGTCGATAACACAATGATGGGCCCGGTATGGCAGCAGCCATTAGCCCATGGTGCTGATTTATGTATCTATTCCTTAACTAAATATGTTGGTGGACACTCTGATTTAATAGGCGGCAGTTGTTCTGGCAGCAAAGCCTTGGTCAGTCGTATCAGAAAAGTCAGAAATAGTATTGGTACAACAATGGATTCAAATACAGCATGGTTAATTCTACGCTCTCTAGAGACTTTAAAGATTCGGATGGAAGCAGCTGCAAATGGTGCAAAAAAAGTTGTCAATTACTTACAGGGCCACGATAAAGTCAGCCGAATTGATTACCCTGGCTTATTGAAAAAAGGTGACTCCCAATATGATATTTATCAAAAGCAATGTACGGGTGCTGGCTCAACATTTTCATTTGAAGTTGATGGCGGTGAAGAAGGAGCCTTTTCAGTATTGAACAAACTAAAACTAGTAAAGCTCGCTGTAAGTCTTGGTGGTACTGAAAGCCTCGCTCAACACCCGGCAGCAATGACACACTCAGGTGTTCTAAAAGAGCGCCGTGCGGTCATTGGTATTACTGAAGGTTTAATCAGAATATCAGTAGGTATTGAAGACGCAGAAGATATTATTGCTGATCTATCACAAGCTTTAACATAATTTCATCTGAGCATTCCATAAAGAGATAATTAAAATTTGCTTTTTGATTAAGTGAACATTCTAATAATTAATAGTAACGGGTGAGCTTTATGCCTATAGCCAATGCTTGTAACATCCAAGAAAATTAAAGAATGTAGTTAATAAGCTGAACCATAGCCCCATAATGAGACGTGTTCTATCGACTTGCTAGAAAATCATGCTGCAAGTCTTTTAAGCAAAGCAGATATTTGGCCATAACCCCATGCAAGCTATTTATTAACAATAGCTTAATTTTAAAATTTCGCCTCGACTTGAAAGACCATTCTCAGCTTTGTGACAGGGTGCTCTATTTCTAATTTTTCCGCATGCAGGTGCAAATATTCAGAGCTATTACCATAAAGGTCATCACCTTTGATGGGAATTCCAAGTCCACTGACATGAGCAGAGTGAACACGAAGTTGATGCGTCCGTCCTGTTATTGGATAAAAATAAACTTTGGTTTCACCTAAATATCTTTCGATCACTTGCCATCTTGTTTTGGCTGGTCTCCCATAGTCATAACAGACCAATTGCCGTGGTCGGTCGTCTAAATCAACCCGTAAAGGTAACTCAATAATACCCTCATCTTCGATTAACAAACCATCTAATACTGCAACGTAACGTTTTTTAACGGTCCGTTTAATAAATTGCTGTTGTAATATCTTATGTGATTTTTTTGTTAAAGCAATTACCATTAAACCTGAAGTCGACATATCCAAACGATGGACAATTAAGGGCCCAGTTGCCATTGGGTAAAGCTTCTTCATTCGACTATAAACAGAATCCTCAATATTTTTACCTGGCACTGATAAAAAACCTTCAGGCTTGTTAATTATCACCACTAAATCATCCTCATAAACAATTTCAAGTGTTTTGTCTGCAGCTGGGTTAACTAAAAGTGGGTTGTCATCAACTGCCATCCCTTCAAGCATATGAGCTAATATTGGTTGACACTTACCTTGGCAAGCACCATAAAAATTACCATGCT
The DNA here is from genome assembly GCA_913042265.1 of uncultured Gammaproteobacteria bacterium. Taxonomy (GTDB): domain Bacteria; phylum Pseudomonadota; class Gammaproteobacteria; order Nitrosococcales; family Methylophagaceae. Next base: position 9,037 of record CAJWKF010000005.1, on the reverse strand, counting down.
GCCTAATTTCTGACTCTGGTGCCCTACCCCACCAAAACTCAGCAAGTGCGATAGGTTTTAAGGAATGCCTAAAGGCATACTGTAATAATTTAGGAGCAGCACAGTCTCCTGTCCCTGATGCTGGCTGGCTATGTGCATTCTCTGAAAATAGTACTTTTAATTTTTTTTTGATACCACTTATATTAAGGAAGTCATAATTATCGAATACTCTCTCCTGCAGAGCTTTAGATTGTACTTTACGACGGTCTTTTAGAGCAGCTATAACATCAGTTAATTCAAGTAAGTCTTGTTCTGCTATCTGAATCCGCTGTCTAAATAGCAGCTTTAAATCTTTCAGTTGGTTCTTTTGCTCTACACTTTGTTTTGCTAACCCTCTTTGCAGTTTCTCAAACTCATCTTCATTTGTTTTATCTTTATAAACTAACCTTTTAGCTTTTCTCTCCTTCCGTCCTTCAATCATTACTTTTCGATGATTACCAATAATTTCTTTTGAAATTTTTAGCTCTGTTTTCAAATGTTTCGCACATACAGCTATTTGTGTATTTTGTTCTAATTTTTCTATATCTTGAGTGAGTTCGTTAATTTCAGCTTCGCTTTTTAGAAAAAAATCATTTCCCCCTAAAAGGTCAAATACTGGAGGAATAAATTTTTGCCAATTATTCTGCCCGCCTAATTGGCCTGAAAATGCTGAAATAAAACCAACTTCGCCAATTTCATTTTTAACAACTAAAACGCCAAGCATTTTGCCAGTTTTGTTCTTGTCACCAAAAATTTTTGATTCCGGACTAAGCCCTGCTTCAATTTCAGTTTGAATATATTCTTGCAACTTTTTGACCGCTAATAAAGACAAGGGGTGTGGCTCATAATAAAACGGAAATGTGAAACTTTCTGGAATAGAATAATTTGCTAGCGATTCCTCAAATGGCGTGAAGTAACTATCTGTCAATGTCTCATCCCACCCTAAAATAATGCTCATTCAACTTTCTGCAGCTAATACTATTTTACATTCTAATTTACTTGCAAAACAGTCACAAACAATTTCCATATAATGATTGTTTTTTTGTAACATCACAATTATTACTCACAGTTAACACACAAAATAAAATGTGAATAACTTTTAACCTAAAAAGAAACAGGCTACGCAAGCGAAGATAAGGTAAAATTAATTATAAAGTTTATCTAAAAATAGGAATTATATGTTCAACTTGATTTCATTACGCCTTTTTATACCTCTATTAATGTTGGTGATTCATTCTACTGTTCAAGCAGAATCATTAATTTCTGAGCATATTGATATACATCACTTTTCCAGTTTAATGTCAGAAAACAGTGATAACACCAAGATCATTGACGTCCGTACCTCTGGAGAATTTCAAGCTGGGCACTTACCTGATGCCATGTTGATAGATTTTTATGCTAAAAACTTTGTTGAGAGAGTAAAAGCGCTGGATAAAGATACAACTTATTTACTGTATTGCCGGACTGGTAATCGCAGTGGACAAACATTAAAGTTAATGCGTAACCTCGGCTTCAAAGCTGCATACAATATGAAAGGTGGCATGAATAAATGGGTTCCTGCAAAGTATCCTGTTATTAAGCCTTAAATAAGGCTCTGTCACATCATTCAAGTAGTCTTCCTGACATAAGCTTTTTCAATATAAAGCAATTGCAATAAAAACTACATGACAGTATAAGTTTTATCGTTATATTGAGGCTATAAGCATGGTTGAGCAGCTTTTTTTAAAGCCCATTAGTAGCAGTTTCATTAAAACAGCACAGTTCTTGTCTGTTGATATGTCAGGTATTATTGGAAACAAAGCACAACACCCATTAAAGCAACTTCTTATACTACCTATTAATACACTAGATGAATTTTCCATCCAAGCTGGCCATCTAAAAGAAGATATAATCGTGGACACACCGTTTGATTTTCATGCCTTATCATCAGGCACTGTTATTCAAATTGGCTCAGCTCAGCTCAGACTTACTTTTCATTGTGAGCCTTGCTCAAAAATTAAACATCTTACGAATATTAAAAAGATTGTTCATAAACGAGGCTATCACAGTCAAGTTTTGCAAGCGGGTTCTATTAAACTTGGAGATAAAGTTCAAGTTCTGCTTGAAAGACACGAAGCGATTCCTTATGTTTTTGCTGATAGGATAAAATGGTACTTAGATAAGTATCCCTCACCTATCTTAGTCTCAGACTTAATACATGCTATTGGTTTATCGAGCAGCTATTGTAGGGCTGTCCCAGCGGTTATACGCCGTAGGTCTGACATTGATAAAAAGCTTATTCTCTACAAAAAAAACCTTCTTTAGTTCTCTTTAATCAAGAGTCTGCTTCTGACTTTAATATTCTAAGTGTTCCTATTACCTCTTCACTATGAAGAGAAGGATTCACGCTACGATAAACTTTCTTTATTTTGCCCATAGGGCTTATAATTATTGTGTGCCGTTTAGCATACTTAATAGGCCCTAATGAAGCTAAGGCACCATATTGATTTGCTACGTGGCCATCAATATCTGCTAATAGTGGAAAGGGTAAACTATATTTTTCCGAAAAGTTCGCATGGCTTTCAATGCTATCCATACTTACCCCTAGGATCTGGGTATTTAGTGCGGAAAGAACTCTATACTCATCCCTAAAAGAGCATGCTTCTGTCGTACATCCAGGCGTGTCATCTTTTGGATAAAAATAAAGTACTACCCACTGACCATGGTAGTCAGCAAGAAAATGAGACTTACCTGTTTGATCTTGTAACTCAAACTCGGGGGCCGCGCTGTCGATTTCTAATACGTCTGCTCTTGCTATATTGAACATTGTCATTAACACCATTAAAAAAGATAAACTTATTAAACGCATTATTTTCTCCTTATCTGTAATTGCCTTTCAACTTACTGTTACCAGCCATGATGTAAGTGTAAACTAACTCCACTGAACCTGCTTAACTTGACACCACATAATAGGTATTTCAAACCCCAAATCAATGAAGCTTATTTACACGAATGAAAACTATTTCCTTGTTCACAATATCAAAAATATTGTTGAGAATGCTGATATCCCTACTACTTTAAGAAACGAATATACTTCTTCTGGTGCTGGTGAATTAGCTCCTAATGAGACTTGGTTAGAGCTCTGGGTTATTAATGAAAATGATTATGACAAAGCTATATCTGCAATTACATCAGCATTCTATACACACGAAAAAGCGTGGATTTGCAAAAGCTGCCTTGAGAAAAATGATCCTGCTTTCGAGTTTTGCTGGCAATGCAAGTCTAATCCTTAAGCAAATAAGAGAACAATTGCATGCTTTATTTAAGTATTTGCCGACCATATAAATTAAAGCATTAACTCTAAAATACTTATTGACATCATACTCAGCTTTACTTGGATAGTGTTTCCCGATTGCTTAGGTAACGTCTCTTAGCCCATGGGTGTAGTGCACGTTTAAAAATCGACGATTGATACTGCTTACGTAACTCCTCTCTGACATCACGGTGACTTTGAGCACGTAAAAACCACCCATATCCGCGGTTACCTAATAAAGCAAACAAGCAACGGTTTACTATCGATGCATCCATCTGTGGTTTGAGCTCACGATGCCATAAGGTATCGTAGTTTTCACCTGTTAATAAACTTTGAGCTGCTAATTGGCCTGATGAAATAACCAATCTCATCCCGAAACCCCACAACGTGTCTTGGAAACCGGCTTGTTCACCTATAATGGGGTGCCGCCCTGCATAAGCAGTTTCTGGCACATAAAAATTACCTATACCACCGTGAAATTTTGGGTTTATCATCTCTAAATTCACTAATTTTTCAAAGGCTTCTACGGTTCTTTTCACATAAAGCTTTTCTTGTTTAAAATCTTCAAATATGCAGCTTTTTACAGTGCCTACTCCATCCATTATCAATAGATAAGAGTAACCTTTCGGTGCTAGATTATCATCGCAAATGACCCAGTAACCATCATCCATTTTAGTTGAGAAATGGTATCCGGCAGACATGGCATCAGCAGCCTTAGGACCGGCGGCCATAATACCTTCATTTTCTATTACTCTGAGTCTACTGTTGAAACGCACTTCAACACCTAGTCCTTTTGCCTGTCTAAGTAGTGCGCTATCCAAAGTTTTGGGACCAGGTCCCCGCTCGAGCATATAAAACAAAGGGTGCTTGCAATTTATCTTGTATTCTCGCTCCTTGTAATCAAATGCCGTACCTTGCCTACATGCTAGGTTGGCAAAGTCAGTAGTCAAGCCTTGCTCTTCAAATAGACTCAGTACATCCTGTTCTGTCGTCCAGTTTTCTAGGCCTTGAAAATCTTGGTATTGACTGCCAAAGCGATGCCCCACTTCTTTGTGAGTTTCATGTACCACAACCTCACGGCCAGCTTGAGCTAAAGTGATGGCAGCGACAAGACCTGCTGGGCCTGCACCAGCAATTTCTATAATAGGATCAGTCATGTAGGACAACAGTCGGTTGCATAGTAATATTTTAAAACCAGCCTTATTTACAGTTAGAAAAGAAACACTCTAATCTCATAAAGTCAAAAAGTACAGTTAGTAGTCTGTCATTAACTCAGTAGTTATTTTCATTAATTGATTTCGATTAATGTTTGGCCCTTTACTCCAAGTCTTCCAGTTTTAACTGCACGGCGCCTTATACCTATAGCTGGTGAAATATAAAAAAGGTCACCATTTTTTCCTAGTAATTGCTGTTTTACACCCACATGCTTTGCTAATTTAGCATTTGCATTCAGATGATGCACTTCGCCATGTACAGGAATAGCACAACGAGGATTAACCCATTCATACATTGCCTTTAATTCATCTTGAGCAGGATGCCCTGAAGCGTGAATAGGAAGTTGGCTATTGTCTTCAGTTATGACTTCCACATTCATTGCTTTTAAGCGTTCTATCATTTGTTCAATGGACAATTCATTCCCTGGAATCACTTTAGAGCTAAAAATAACGGTATCACCTGGTTCTAGGGCCATATCTCGAAAACTATTCATACTAAGTCTATTTAATGCAGTTCTAGGCTCGCCCTGACTCCCCGTTGCAACTAAAAGTACTGTATTTGAAGGTAGATAACCTAAATGTGCAGAATCAATATGTGTTTCGACTGTCGTCCAAAGCCCTGTTGCTTTAGCAGCTGACATCATATTCACCATAGATCTGCCAAGTAGGCCCAGATGTCTATCAGTTTCTCTAGCAATTTTAGCCAGTGTATGAATTCGTGCCAGATTACTCCCAAAACACGCTACGACAACTCGACCTTTTGCTTGAGTTACATGCTGTTTTAAGCCTTTGTATAAACTTGCTTCAGACACTGACCATCCAGCTATGTTTGCATTAGTTGAATCACAAACCATAGCATCAATATCTTGTTTGCTTAGTTCTTGGTATTGTTCTTTATCATAAGGTAGCCCAATAACTGGTTTTTTATCTAATTTCCAATCAGCAGTATGAAAAACACGGCCCACTGGAGTCGATATAACCATACCGTAGGGTTCAGGAATAGAATGGGTAAGCGCAACCCATTCGACACTAAACACACCAATTTTAAGTACTTCATTAGGCTCTACAATAGTGACAGGAACTTTTCCATCTAAGCCCACTTCAGTTAGCTTCCTGCGTAAAATTTCAGCAGTGAAGGCCGTCGTATAAATTGGGCACTTTAGCTTTTCCCAAATATAAGGTACAGCACCAATATGATCTTCGTGGGCATGAGTTATAACTAAGCCTGCTAAGGACTTGTAACGATCGGAAATAAATTTTGGATCGGCCATTTGAATATGTGGTCGCTCGTGACTTACGGTTTCACCATCCAACCTATTGTAATTCTCGAAGATAACGCCGCAATCAACCATGAGCCATTGACCATCGTGGCCATATAAATTCATATTCATGCCGATCTCACCAGTACCTCCCAGCGGTAAGAACCAAAAATCTTGATGTTCGGGTGTCATATATAGATAGTGTTTGTTGCAAAAAGATATTATTATGCATTATGACGTCACTTAATAGTGACTAATTATTACTCAGCATCGAAATAATGCAACATTTGTTAACAATGCTATAATGCCGCCTGTTTCGACTATAGATGCTGTATTTTAATTAGCCTATAGCCTATCTTAAATTTTATAGGGTTCGTGTAGATGGAAGCACCTAGCTTACTAAATGAAGGTTTAACACTCATGCTTTTTGGAATGGGGTTTGTTTTTGTCTTCCTAACATTACTAGTCTTTGCCACAAAGATGATGTCCCTACTTATTACCCAATATGAAAAAAGTGTTGGTGTGTTACCTGAGGGTGGTATCCCATCCCCAACTGCTGTGATCCCACGACATGGACCTATTGCTTCAGCTGGACATACAAATAAAGAGGATAAGAACTTAATTTCAGTACTGACAGCCGCAGTCCTTGAGTATCGTTCACGTCAGAAATAAGTACACTTTCCCCCATACTTTGCCATTAGCCAAAGGCCATCAATATGATCGAATCTAAACACACATTGGGTATCACAGATGTCGTTCTTCGTGATGCTCACCAATCTTTATTTGCCACTCGCCTTCGCTTGGAGGACATGTTGCCTATCGCTGAAAAACTTGACCAAGTGGGCTATTGGTCAGTAGAAACTTGGGGTGGTGCTACTTTTGATGCTTGCATTCGCTACTTAGGTGAAGATCCATGGCACCGTATTCGAAGTTTGAAAGCTGCCATGCCTAACACACCTCAGCAGATGCTGTTACGTGGCCAAAACCTACTAGGTTATCGCCATTATGCAGATGACGTAGTTAGGAAGTTTGTCGAGCGAGCCGCTATTAACGGTGTCGATGTCTTCCGTGTATTTGATGCGATGAACGATACTCGTAACTTAGAAACAGCAATTAAGGCAATATTAGAAAATGGTCGCCATGCACAAGGCACTATCTCATATACACTTAGTCCTGTTCATAATTTATCTATGTGGGTTGACCAAGCTAAACGTATCGAAGATATGGGTGCCAACTCACTCTGTATTAAAGATATGGCTGGTTTGCTTAAGCCTTATACAGCCTTCGAGCTAATTACAAGCCTTAAGCAAGCCATTGATATTCCCATTCAATTACATTCGCATGCCACCACAGGCCTATCCACAGCAACAATTCTAAAAAGTGTCGAAGCTGGAATTGATAATGTCGACACTTCAATTTCATCAATGTCCATGACCTATGGTCATTCACCTACAGAATCTGTCGTTGCAATGATGGAAGGAACGCAGCGGCCCACTGGCTTAAACATTATCTTGCTAGAAGAAATTGCAGCTTATTTCCGCGATATTCGTAAAAAATATGTAAAATGGGAAGGCTCTCTAAGAGGCGTCGACTCACGAATTCTAGTAGCTCAAGTCCCTGGTGGCATGCTGACTAATATGGAAAGTCAATTGCGTGAACAAGGAGCAGAAGACAGATTAGACGAGGTGCTCCTTGAAATACCAAGAGTTCGTGAAGATTTAGGCTTTATTCCTCTCGTTACCCCCACTTCTCAAATTGTCGGTACTCAAGCGGTGCTTAATGTTCTCACTGGAGAACGCTACAAGAATATTACAGCTGAAACAGCCGGTGTTTTAAAAGGCGAGTATGGATCTGCGCCAGCACCATATAATGAAAAATTACAACAAAAGATTTTAGATGGCACTGATGTCATCACCTGCCGACCTGCAGATCTAATTGAGCCAGAATTAGGTAAACTCACAGCTGAATTACAAGAGCATGTGAGTAATGATGGTATTTCACTTGAAGTCGGCGATCGTGAAGTTGATGATGTCTTAACTTACGCTTTGTTCCCCCAAGTTGGTTTGAACTTTTTGGCAAACCGCAATAACCCTGAAGCGTTTGAGCCCACTCCAACCGTAGCGACCACAAAGGCCGAGAGTTCTGAACTGACAACATCTCAATCAGACTCCGAAACCTATACCGTCAATGTAAACAACCAAGACTATGTCGTTGTTGTAAGTGAAGGTGGCGAACTAACACATTATGAAAGTACATCAATTAAGGGAAGTAAGACTTCACAATCGGCCTCCTCGAGTGCTGCCACGACTGTATCAGCTCCTCTTGCTGGCACCATATGGAAAGTAGAAGTTGATGTGGGCCAGACTGTACTGGAAGGCGAAGTAATATTAATTCTTGAAGCAATGAAAATGGAAACACAGATTGTGGCAGAAAAGGAAGGGGTAATCATCTCTCTTTCTGTCAAACCTGGTGATGCCGTTAAAGTTGGTGACCATCTTGTTTCACTGGGATAAAGGTTTGAATAATGGATAAGTTGTTACATCTTTGGCATAACACAGGCCTTCATCAAATGTCGCCTGGACAGGGTGTTATGATATTAATTGGTATGTTATTGCTCTATCTTGCCATTAACAAAAATTTCGAGCCTTTGCTCCTGGTTCCCATTGGCTTTGGTGGCGTATTAGCCAATATCCCCGGAGCAGGTCTTGCTGAATATGGTGGTATCTTACATATTTTCTATGCTGTTGGTATTGAAAGTGGTGCATTCCCACTGATTATTTTTATGGGTGTCGGCGCCATGACAGATTTTGGCCCTTTACTCGCTAACCCAAAAACGCTCTTTCTCGGCGCTGCAGCACAATTAGGTATTTTTGCTACCTTAATGGGAGCCATTTTATTATCTACTTTTGGAATCTTTGACTTTTCACTATCAGATGCTGCTGCTATTGCCATTATTGGTGGCGCTGATGGGCCTACCTCAATTTATGTTGCTAGCAAGCTCGCGCCCGATTTATTGGGAGCTATTGCTGTAGCCTCATATTCTTATATGGCTCTAGTTCCTCTAATACAGCCCCCCATTATGCGTGCATTAACCACGGAAGCAGAACGAAAAATTAAAATGGTGCAACAACGTCATGTTTCACAACGTGAAAAAGTAATTTTCCCCTTGTTACTTTTGCTATTGGTCGCTTTTTTACTACCCGATGCTGCACCTTTATTAGGTATGTTTTGTTTTGGAAATTTGATGAAAGAAT
>CAJWKF010000004.1 GCA_913042265.1 uncultured Gammaproteobacteria bacterium | reverse complement strand
CAGGTGCTAGCCAGTACCGGATGTTAATTAAAAGCTTTTTCATGGTATAAATACCTCGTAAAAATAAGTTTTAATATATGTTGTGAATCAACTCAATAAGTTGGAGACCCACCGTTTATATTAGTCGAAAAATTTCGAACTAGTGGCCATCATATTCGATAACCTTGACACTTTAAATACGTAATTATACAAAGATTTAATATTGTATAACTACGTATACTGTTGCAAATTTACAAATTTTGAAATGAAACTATTCATATAAATCAATCGTTTAAACACTTACTTGTGTGCTTATTTAAATTAACATACTTTGAATTAGTGGACATCTTATGCTGAAAAAGCCTTATATGTAATACGTAATTATACAAAGAAATCATATTGTATAACTACTAGGTTGTTGTTACTATATCCTTAATAAATTTGAGAATCTAAGTTGAAATAAGTTACTGTCGCATGGTGATGGTCTCGATAAAACTATTAAAACTCTACCCTTAGGACTTAAGCCTTCGCAATGCAACCGGAAGATGAAATTAATATAAGTGAGGTGTGCCAACAAACAGGTGTTGCTGCAGTAACATTGAGGGCCTGGGAACGGCGTTATGGACTCATAAAACCAAAAAGAACACCAAAAGGTCATCGCTTATATAGTAAGGCTAATATTCAAGAAATAATGAAGATCGTTAGTTGGCTAAATCGTGGAGTGGCAATTAGTAAGGTTACAGATTTACTAGCTGCTGCTGAAACGCCGGTTCAAGTCAACACAGAAGAAGAGTCGTGGCAGGAAGTAAAGCAAGAATTGTTGAGCACACTCATAGGTCTTAAACAGAGAAGTCTGAACCCACTTCTCGATAAGTTAAACAAATCAATTCCATTTGAAGGTTTGTGTAAAAAAGTTTACCAACCACTTTTGCATCAACTGATGGAACGATGGCAAAGTGAGCCATTAGGCTATGAGTTAGAGCAGCAGATCTGGCAGCAATGTTGGCAGCGGCAGATAACCCTTATGACCTTACGTGCTGATAAGCAAAAGTCGTGGGCTAATTGTTGGCTAGTCAACTTAGACGATCAAGAGCCTGCTTTGGATTATTGGTTGTTTTACGCTTTATTATTACAGTCGGGTATCCAGATCAACGTCATTAATCAGGTGGGTGACTTGAGTGCTCTACCACGACTTAGAAATTCACTAGAACAACCCTTAATTATCTTTGGTGATAACAAAATCGTTACGCGAGAAATTAATCATCTAGTTAAAGCTAGGGCTCTATGGGGCAGGGATTTAATTGTCATTGGTCTTGTAGCTGAGATACATAAGAAAGTATTTGCAAATATGGAGATTGACTACATAGGTGGCAATGCACTTACATGTTGGGAATCAGATTGTTACCAGTCATGGTCTGAGCGATTGGTATCAAAGAAATGAGAAATCAGTTAGTTTGGTTTCGTAATGATCTACGGGTGCATGATAATCCAGCCTTGTTTTATGCAAGTGAAAGCGGCGAATCTACTATTGCTATATACATCGCAACACCAGAGCAGTGGCAATTACACGATGATGCGGCTAACAAAATAGATTTTTGGCGACGAAACTTACAGTGTTTGTATACTTCGCTTGCAGAACTCAATATCACTTTGCATTTTTTTCAGGTTCAGACTTATCAAGAGGTCCCAGAGCTAATTACATCAATCTGTCGGCAATGGGATATAAATCAACTACATTTTAATCAGCAATATGCGGTGAATGAACAGAAAAGAGATCGGCACGTCGTCGATGCTTGTGTCCAAATAGATGTGCAAGCACAAAGTTATAATGAGCAGTTGCTACTAATACCTAAAAGTATTCGAACTAAAGTTGGAGCTCCATTCAAAGTCTTTACGCCCTTTGCTAGACAGGCAAGACTACAAATGCAAGAGCCCATGGTGATGCTACCAGCACCCAAAAAACAACAGGCTATTAAGCTGGCTCGCATGCCTGAAGAGCTTGAGCTTACAGAGGTGTCTTGGGTGTCTGTGGAAAACACTGTCCAAAAAATGTGGCTCGCAGGCGAGGACTCAGCGGCTGCTATATTGAGCCAGTTCTATAAGAATGATATTCAGAGTTACGAACATAACCGAGATATCCCATCGGTTTCTGGCACCAGTCAGCTATCTCCTTATTTAGCCTGCGGTGTTATTTCGATAAAACAATGTTGGCATGCTACAGAAAGCTATTGCGCTAGTTCTGATAGCGTAACTGTATGGCAGAATGAATTGTTATGGCGTGAGTTTTATAATCATATACTTATTGATTACCCACAAATATCAAAACATAAGCCATGGAAAATAAAAACAGACACTATCCAGTGGCGAGATAATGAAACTGAATTGAAAGCTTGGCAAGAGGGGCAAACTGGTTTTCCAATTATTGATGCAGGAATGCGGCAGTTACTCAGTTGTGGCTGGATGCATAACCGCCTAAGAATGATTACTGCGATGTTTTTAAGTAAACATCTATTGATTGATTGGCGCTTAGGCGAGCGATGGTTTATGAAACATCTGATTGATGGAGATTTAGCTGCTAACAATGGAGGTTGGCAGTGGTGTGCCTCAACTGGTACTGATGCCGTACCTTATTTCAGGTTATTTAACCCTGTCCGGCAGTCTGAAAGGTTCGATCCGGAAGGAAAGTTTATCCGACACTATTTGCCAGAACTGTCACATTTGAGTAATAAAGAAATTCATTTCCCAATAAAAAACAGGCCTGAAGAATACCCGGTGCCTATAATTGACTTAGCGGATGGGCGTATGCGAGTCCTTGCAGAATTCAAGGCACTAAGTACGAAGTGAATTACAAAAAACATAAATATAGTTTGATATTAAAAGTAACGTATTTTTTATCACAAAGAGCAGAAAGGTATGAGTAATTAATATCGAGCTTATCAAATAGTCAATCGATTTAGGTGGTAAGATCTATAGTCTATGAAGATACCTAAACAAATCCAGCCCCTTGTTGATGATGGCCTCGTGGACGAGGTCTTGAGTCGACTGATGAGTGGTAAAGAAGCAGATGTTTATATTGTAAGGTGCGGTGGTGAAATTCGCTGTGCCAAAGTATATAAAGATGCCGCCAAACGAAGCTTTAAAAAAGCAGTGGAATACCAAGAGGGTCGAAAAGTTCGCAATAGCCGACGCGGTAGGGCAATGGAAAAAGGTTCAAAGTTTGGGCGTAAGCAGCAAGAAGAAACATGGCAAAATGCTGAAGTGGATGCACTTTACCTTTTGGCTGGAGTAGGTGTCCGGGTTCCACAACCTTATGATTGTCTCAATGGTGTGTTATTGATGGAGTTGATCACCGATGAGAACGGAGAAGTAGCTCCACGTCTTAACGATATATCTATGTCTGCTGAACAGGCACGGGCAGATCATTTAGTGGTTATGCACTATGTGATGCGAATGCTTTGTGCGGGTATAGTACACGGAGATTTATCTGAGTTTAATGTCCTAGTTGATGAAGATGGGCCTGTAATTATCGATCTACCCCAAGCAGTAGATGCAGCAGCTAATAACAATGCACAATCGATGTTGAAACGGGATGTGGACAATATGACTCGTTATTATGGCCAATATGCTCCAGAGCTACTCAAGAGTCAGTATGGCAAAGAAATATGGGCGTTATTTGAAAATGGTAAGTTACAGCAAGAGACCACACTGACAGGCCGTTACGCAGAAAATACTCAAGCTGCAGATGTTGACGGTGTGATGCTTGAAATAAAGTCAATCATAGAAGAAGAGCAAGACCGGCAACAGCGATTAGTGGAAGCAGAGAAAGAGGATTAATTTAAGTAAAACCATGTTTTGATGTTGTTAAAACGGATGTTATGAGTGATTCTCAATAATTTTCGAACAATATTATCGTGCTTAATCTAGATACGATAAGATAGCTAGGTATCTAATATTAACGGGGTGTTAGCGTGAGCGAAATAGAAGGGGTCTTATCGAAAATGGCAGTGTCACTGTCAGATGAGTCTGGGCTAGCCAAGTATGAGATGATTTTTGGTGAGGACCATCAAGATATGAGCAGCCTATTTGGGCAGCATATTTCTTTAGCCTTTATGGGTGAAATTCACTGCCAGGCTTGTGATCGTTTAACAAAAAAAAGCTTTAGTGGCGGTTATTGTTTTCCTTGTGCTCAAAAATTAGCACAATGTGATCTATGTATTATGCGTCCAGAAACTTGTCATTACGCTGCGGGTACTTGCCGTGAGCCCTCGTGGGGTGAAGAGTTTTGTATGCAAGATCATATTGTATACTTAGCGAACAGTTCGGGTGTAAAAGTAGGCATCACACGCGTAAATCAAATACCAACACGTTGGATCGATCAAGGAGCAGCTCAAGCATTACCAATATTTAGAGTCAAAAGTCGATATCAATCTGGCCTAGTTGAGGTTACATTTAAAGCGCATGTATCAGATAGGACCGATTGGAGAAAGATGTTAAAGGGTGTGCCAGTATCAGTTGATTTGAAGGGTGTTAGGCAAGAATTAATGCAAGAATGTAACGCGGAAATAATAGCATTACAGCAGCGGTTTGGTGAAGGTGAAATTACGCCCTTAAGTGATGAGGAAGTGGTTGAAATTAGCTACCCAATTGACCAATACCCCGAAAAAGTGAAGTCATTAAACTTTGATAAAACACCAGAAATATCCGGCTTATTGCATGGGATTAAAGGCCAATATCTAATTCTGGATACAGGGGTGTTAAACATTCGTAAGTTTAGTGGATACAGCATAAAGTTGAGCTCGAACTAATGTTGTATGAGCTACTACGGACCGTTTTATTTCGACTTAATGCTGAAAGATCGCATCATATTGGTATGGGTGGAATAAAAGCGTTAGACAGCTTGAAATTATCCTCACTGTTATACCCTGCACCGATAGCTACTCCTGTTGAAGTGATGGGCCTTAAATTCCCAAATAGGGTGGGTATGGCGGCAGGGTTAGATAAAAATGGTGACTATTTAAAGGCTCTGTCTGCACTAGGTTTTGGGTTCATTGAAGTTGGAACTGTCACACCACGCCCGCAACCAGGAAATCCAAAACCCAGGATGTTCCGTTTGCAAGAAGTGGAGGGAATTATTAATAGGATGGGATTCAATAATTTAGGTGTTGATTATTTAGTAGAACAAGTTAAATCAGCTCAAATTGATGCACTAGTGGGTATTAATATAGGTAAGAATATTGATACTGCAGTTGAAGATGCTGTCAGCGATTATTTAATTGGTTTAGAAAAAGTTTATTCACAAGCCGACTATATAACGATTAATATATCATCCCCCAATACGCCAGGACTAAGAAAGCTGCAGTTTGGTGAATCCTTGAAAGCCTTGTTAGGAGCATTAAAAGATAAACAAGTAGCCTTAAATCAGCAAAATAATCGATATGTACCAATGGCAGTAAAAGTAGCGCCAGATTTAGAGGAAGCTGAAGTACAAGAGCTGGCGGAGGCTTTTGTAAATCATGAAATCGATGCTGTTATTGCAACAAATACAAGTATGGTACGAGATAAAGTCAACGGCGCTAAGTATGCTGAGGAAGAGGGTGGCTTGAGTGGTCGGCCTATATTTGAACATTCAACAGATATTGTGCGGCAATTTAGTGCAGCCTTACCGGATACATTACCAATCATTGCAGCGGGTGGCATTATGTCTGGTGATGATGCAGTGAAAAAGATAGAAGCTGGGGCGAGTCTCGTCCAGATCTATAGTGGTTTTATTTATCAGGGGCCGGCATTGGTTGCAGAGATCATCAATTCAATAGAGCGGAATAATTAAATATGAGCATGACTGAAAGTGTGACAGTAATGTCACCGTTGATGAATGTGGTGATTGCGTTAGCAATTATTTTTCTTGGGCGTATTGGCGTCAAGTGGACAGTAGAGTTATTCGCTAAGATGATGCTGAAGTCTGGTATGGATGAAATTTTAATTAATTTCTTGAGTGCAATTGCCAAGGCCCTATTGTTGCTATTGATTTTTGTGGCAGCACTTAACCAGTTAGGTTTTGATACGACCTCATTAATTGCACTTATTGGTGCGGCCGGCTTGGCGGTCGGTTTAGCTTTGCAAAATTCACTACAAAATTTTGCGGCAGGCGTGATGATGATTATTTTCCGTCCGTTTAAGTTAGGTGATTTTATTGAGGCAGGTGGTGTGGTTGGTGCAATAGAACAAATTAGTATTTTTAGCACGATAATGAAAACAGGCGATAATCGAGAAATTATTGTTCCTAACGGTCAAATATATGCTGGAGCAATAACCAATTACTCTGCGCGTGAGACACGCCGTATTGATTTGGTATTTGGCATAGGCTATGAAGATGATATGTTGGCTGCTAAAAAGGTAATGGAATCTATTTTAGCTGCACATGATTTGGTTTTAGAAAAGCCTTCTCCAAAAGTTGCTGTCGCAGAACTTGCAGATAGTAGTGTTAATTTTAATGTCAGGCCCTGGGTGAAAAGTGAAGACTATTGGACTGTGAGATCTGAATTGATTGAACAGATCAAGTTGGCATTTGATAAGAATAATATTTCAATTCCTTATCCACATGTGATGATTAATAAGAAATAGTGAATAAATTAAAAATTATCTTTCCACTGCCTAAGTACAGTGAAAACAGCCAACTCATTAACTAAGTCTTGAGAGGTATATTGCTCAGCAGCTCTGATAACGCTTGGCTCTCGACAACGTAAAAAAGGGTTGGTCGCAAGCTCTATTTCAAGCGTTGAGGGCAAAGTTATTTTATTTTCGGCTCTTAATTTATCAATATATTCTGACCGTTGCTGTATCTCAATACTATCTGGTTCAATGATGCATGAAAATTTTAAATTATTCGCTGTGTATTCATGAGCGCAATATATTTTAGTTTTTAATGGTAGAGAACAAATGTATTTGAGTGAGGTTAATAACTGTGAGTATGTACCTCCAAGTAGACGACCGCATCCTGCTGAAAATAGGGTATCTCCACAAAATAAGCTGTCGTTGAATAGATAAGCTAGATGACCGTTAGTATGGCCGGGTACTGCGATGACCTGGCAGGACGGAAAATCTTTGTGGATGGACAAGTTATCGCTCGGCTCTAACGGGTGTGTTACCGCTGGAATTAATTCATTACTGGGCCCGTAAACTGGAACCTGAAAATGTTTTAAGAATGGTTCAACACCATCAACATGATCATAATGATGATGGGTAATAATTATTGCGACAGGAATTAGCTGTTGATGTTGGATAGCTGCAATCACTGGTTTTTCATCACCAGGATCAATTACGATTACATGGGGTGAGTTACCGGCGCGGATAAGCCAGACATAATTGTCTTTGAGAGTGGGCACTCCTTGAACTGAAAACTTTGTCATGGCTTAATAAATAATATGATTTGCATGTTAACTTAGAGAGACCTTGGTAGTAGAATACTAATTATTCAGTAATAATATACTTTAACGCTTTTTTGATTATTGGAGTAACTATAAGTACTTAACGGTGATTGCCATGACTGATCCAGAAAATGACAATGTAGATCCTTTGAGAGACTGGTGGGAAAGTCCATTGGGTCGGTGTGTCTTAAAGCAAGAGAAGCAATTATTCCGCGATAAGCCAGGTCATTTTAATGGCTATTATCAGCTGCAGGTAGGTATCGAGTATGACCTGTTCCCAGAAATGATCGTGCCTAAATTTAGGAAGAGGATGGCAAGATCAGCTGATGTGGAAGGTATTAATGAATCATTACCATTCAAATCTAATAGTTTGGATACCCTGATATTAAGCCATGTATTAGAGTTTTCATCCGATCCTCATCAAGTTTTAAGAGAAGCCGAAAGAATTTTAGTGGGTGATGGAAAGATGATTATCTGTTGTTTTAATCCTTGGAGCTGGTGGGGCCTTCGTCGCTTATTTTCATCAAGAAAAGGGGCACCATGGCATGGTACTTTTTTTGGCCAATCACGGATAAAAGACTGGCTATCACTTTTAAATTTTGATGTTGTTTCGATAGAAAAGTTGATGTTTAGACCGCCGCTTAAAAGTGAGAAGTGGCTGAATAGAACTGATAAGTTAGAGTTTTACGGCCAACGGTTCTGGCGCATTTTTTCTGGTGTAACAGTTCTCGTCGCTACAAAAAGAACAATACCATTAACACCCGTAACTGGGCGTTGGCATGCCGGAAAATGGTTCCCCCAAAAGAGTTTAGTTGGCAAACCTGCAACAAGAGAAAAAATAGATGGATCACGTTGAAATATATACCGATGGCGCTTGTAGTGGTAACCCGGGCCCAGGAGGCTGGGGTGCAATTATGCGTACTAAAGGTATAGAAAAAGAACTTTCTGGTGGTGAAAAAGACACTACTAATAACCGGATGGAAATGATGGCTGTAATCGCTGCCTTAGAAGCGTTACAGCGCGATTGTAGTGTAAAAATAACTACCGATTCTCAGTATGTAATGAAAGGTATGCTTGAATGGCTGCCAGGCTGGAAGAAGCGAAACTGGCAGACAGCTGCTAAAAAACCTGTTAAAAATATTGACTTATGGCAACGCTTGGAGAGGGCAGCCGAATCACACCAATTAGAATGGGAATGGGTACGTGGTCATCAAGGGCATGTTGAAAACGAGCGGGCTGATCAATTAGCAGTAGCTGCTCGTGACATTGCCGTAAATCAATAAGGGCATCACGTGGCAGATAATAAAACCAAACGACAAATAGTACTTGATACCGAAACAACAGGGCTAAGTACTTCAGATGGTCATCGTATTATCGAAATAGGATGCGTTGAATTGATTAACCGGAGACTGACAGGTAAAACTTTTCATCAATACATTAATCCGGAACGTGAAATTGATGCCGGTGCGATGGAAGTACATGGGATAACTAACGAGGCCTTAGCAGATAAGCCACTATTTGCAGAGATTGTGACGGATTTTATGCAGTTTATTGATGGGGCAGAGTTAATTATTCATAACGCCCCATTTGATGTTGGCTTTTTAGACCATGAATTAACTAAAATTACTACTGAGTCTCGAAGTATCAATACTGTTTGTACTATCTTAGATACTCTTAAACTTGCAAGAGATAAGCATCCCGGTCAGAAAAACAATCTGAATGCTTTGTGCCGTCGTTATGACGTTGATAATTCGAACCGTGAGCTACATGGAGCGTTACTTGATTCTGAAATTTTAGCGGATGTTTATCTTGCGATGACAGGCGGTCAAGTAAGCCTTTCCCTTGCGGGAGAGGAGATGACGAAGCAACAAACGGGTCTAAAAGATAAGAATAAAAGTGATAGAAAAAAACGTAAGCGATTAAAAGTTATCAAAGCAACGGAGCTAGAGCTAAAGGAACATCAAAAGCATCTTGAGTTGCTTGATAAAGCTAGTAAGGGTGAATGTCAGTGGCTAAAAGTTACAAGTTAATTGGTTTAATTAAATAATTTAACAAAAATATTCCTCCAAATGCTTGAAAAAAGCTTTTTTGACCCCAAATACCTGTCTTATCATTAAGTAATTTGGAAGCGTAGGAATATGAGTGACGAAGAAATTAATAACATAGCGACAGACGATCCTGAAAAAGGTCAGACAGAGGAGGCAATGCCAAGCGACAGTGCGTCTATAAGTGAAATAGAGCTGAAAAAACTATTAGAAGAAGCAAAGAGTGAAGCAGATGGACATTGGAATGAATTACTCCTTGCTCGGGCAGATATGGAAAACTTGCGCCGGCGCCAGTCACGTGATTTAGAAAATGCTCATAAACATGCGCTAGATAAGTTTGTTGCTGAATTACTACCCATATATGACAGCATGGCTCTGGGAGCTAATGCTGCTTCAGGCGAAGAAGCTTCCTTGGAGAATGTGCGCGACGGTTTAGATATGACAATGAAAATGTTTTTGTCTTCTATTGCTAAATTTGGGCTTGAAGAGGTAAGACCAGCTGAAGGTGATGCCTTTGATCCTGATCTGCATCAAGCTATGGCCATGCAAGCTATCGATGGCCTTGAATCAAATCATATTATCACTGTGGCGCAAATGGGTTTCCAATTTAATGGTCGCTTATTACGCCCGGCTATGGTTGTAGTATCACAATAAAAATTATCGTTCAGTAGTCCTTGGGCTTGAATTTTTTTTTTAAACCCCCACATTACTACTCAACAACTAGTGTGACTAGTACGTATTTAAGAATATTGGAGAATTAAACAGATGGCTAAAATTATTGGTATTGACTTAGGAACGACTAATTCGTGCGTAGCAGTATTAGAAGATGGAAAATCACGTGTTATCGAAAATAGCGAAGGCGATCGTACAACTCCTTCAATAGTTGCTTTTACTAAAGATGATGAAGTGTTGGTAGGCCAATCAGCTAAACGCCAAGCGGTCACTAATCCTAAAAACACATTGTTTGCTATTAAACGTTTAATCGGAAGAAAGTTTAAAGATGATGTTGTCCAGAAAGATATTGGCATGGTGCCCTACACAATTGCTGAAGCTGATAATGGTGATGCCTGGGTTGAAGCGAATAAGAAGAAGATGGCACCACCTGAAGTTTCTGCACGTGTTTTAATGAAAATGAAAAAAACTGCAGAAGAATTTCTAGGAGAAGAAGTGACGGAAGCAGTTGTGACAGTTCCTGCCTACTTCAATGACTCACAACGTCAGGCAACAAAAGATGCCGGTAAAATAGCAGGTCTTGACGTTAAGCGTATTATCAATGAACCTACGGCAGCAGCGTTGGCCTACGGCATGGATAAAAAGCGCGGTGATTCAACCATCGTCGTTTATGACTTAGGTGGTGGTACGTTTGATGTGTCAGTAATTGAAATTGCTGATATTGAAGGTGAACACCAATTTGAAGTGTTGGCGACTAACGGTGACACTTTCCTTGGTGGTGAAGACTTTGACCAACGCATCATGGATTTCTTAGTAGATGAATTCAAAAAAGATCAAGGAATTGACTTATCGAAGGATCCTCTGGCGTTACAACGCTTGAAAGATGCAGCTGAAAAAGCAAAAATAGAGTTGTCATCAAGCCAGCAAACCGATATTAACTTACCTTATGTTACAGCAGATGCTTCTGGTCCAAAACATATGGAAGTACGCCTAACGAGAGCTAAACTAGAATCTTTAGTTGAAGATTTGATTACGCGTAGTATAGCGCCATGTAAAATGGCATTGAAAGATGCTGGTTTGGAATTGTCTGAGATTGATGATGTCATAATGGTCGGTGGTCAAACAAGAATGCCGAAAGTTCAGGAAGCAGTTGAAGCCTTGTTTGGCAAGGAGCCCCGTAAAGATGTAAATCCTGATGAAGCAGTTGCCTCAGGTGCGGCGATTCAAGCAGCTGTTTTAGCTGGTGATGTTAAAGATGTCTTGTTACTTGACGTTACACCTCTAAGTCTAGGAATAGAGACTATGGGTGGAGTGATGACTAAACTGGTTGAGAAAAATACCACGATTCCAACGAAAGCAAATCAAGTATTCTCAACTGCAGAAGACAATCAGCCCGCAGTAACAATTCATGTTATGCAGGGTGAACGTGAAAAAGCATCAGCAAATAAATCATTAGGCCGCTTTGATTTGTCTGATATTCCATCCGCACCTCGAGGCCAGCCACAAATTGATGTGACATTTGATATTGATGCCAATGGTATTTTGAATGTATCAGCAAAAGATAAAGCAACAGGTAAAGAGCAATCTATAGTAATTAAAGCATCAAGTGGTTTATCTGATGAAGAAGTTGAGCAAATGGTTAAAGATGCTGAGGCTCATGCTGAAGAAGATCGTGAGTTTCATGAGTTGGTTGATGCCCGAAACCAAGGTGAAAACCTAGTGCACAGCACCGAAAAATCAATTACTGAATTAGGTGATAAGCTAGATGCAGATGAAAAAGTAAAAATTGAAACAGCTATTACCGAGCTCAAAGAAGCTTTAAATAGTGAAGAGAAAGACGTCATTGAAGCGAAAACAGTTTCATTGACTGAAGCTGCAGAAAAACTCGCAGAACAAGCCTATGCTGAAAATGCAGAAGCCGCTGGTGAAGGTGCCGAGGAAGGGAACGCGAAAGCAGGTGCTGATGACGTTGTTGATGCTGAATTTGAAGAAGTTAACGACGATAAAAAATAAGCTTCATAACAGTTTGATTTGAAAAGCAGGCGTAGGTTTTCCCTACGCCTGCTTTGTTCTATAAATATTGGGTAGATAGCATCAATGGCCAAACGAGATTTTTACGAAATATTGAGTATTTCACGTACAGCGACGGAGGTAGAAATTAAAAAAGCCTATCGGCGTATGGCAATGAAATATCATCCAGATCGTAATGCCGATGATGCGGGGACAGAAGAAAAATTTAAAGAGGCAAAAGAAGCCTACGAAGTCCTATCCGAACCACAAAAGCGGGCTGCTTACGATCAATTTGGCCATGCGGGTGTGGACCAAACAATGGGTGGTGGTTCGCGTGGGGCTGCTGGAGGATTTAGTGATGTATTCGGAGATGTATTTAATGATATTTTTGGTGCATCAGGGGGGGGGAGGCAGAGCTACCGTGGTGCTGACTTACGTTACCATTTAGAATTATCACTAGAAGATGCTGTAGCTGGAACAACAGTGAAAATTCGGATCCCTATTCATACGGAGTGTAAAACCTGTGATGGTAGTGGCGCTAAATCAGGAACGCAGCCCGTATCATGCTCTACTTGTGGTGGCCACGGTCAAGTACGAATGCAGCAGGGATTCTTTTCAGTACAGCAACCTTGCCCTCATTGCGGAGGCACAGGAAAAGTAATTAAATCCCCATGTGGTGATTGTAATGGTGAAGGTCAAATTCAAGAGCATAAAACTTTATCTGTTAAGGTGCCAGCGGGCGTAGACACTGGCGACCGTATAAGGTTAACAGGTGAGGGGGAGCCTGGTCATGGTGGTGCTGGATCGGGAGATCTTTATGTCGAAGTACAAGTCCAGCATCATGATGTCTTTACACGTGATGATAATAATTTATCTTGTGATGTGCCGGTTAGTTTTACATCAGCGGCACTGGGCGGGGATATTGAGGTTCCCACCCTATCAGGAAAAGCAAGTCTAAAAGTGCAAGAAGGTACACAAACGGGGCAACAATTTAGATTACGAGGCAAGGGAGTAAAGTCGGTTCGTAGTGGTGTTATAGGTGACCTAGTCTGCCGAGTTATTATTGAGACCCCGGTGAAGTTATCAAAAAAACAAAAAAACTTATTACAAGAATTTGATAAAACTATAGCTGGTAGCCGTAGTAAGCACAGCCCTAAACATAGTTCATGGCTAGATGGGGTCAAAAAGTTTTTCGATTAATACTTTATGCTAAAGATTGCTTAACGTTACAATAGTGAATATAACGATAACTAAGAAGGTCAGAATATGACGATTCGCATAGCAGTCAATGGCGCAGCAGGTAGGATGGGTCGATGTTTGATACAAGCGGTGTATCAATCAGAGGGCTTGAAGCTGAGTGGGGCTATTGCTCGCACAGATTCAAGCTTACTTGGTTCTGATGCTGGAGAGCTAGCCGGAGTAGGAAAATTAGGCATAGAAATAACAAGCGATGTTGCAGCTGCAATAGCTCAATCAGATGTTATCGTTGATTTCACTCTACCCGAAGTCACGATGGAGCTAATCCCTCACTGTTTAGAAAGCCAGTGTCGCTTAGTAATAGGAACGACGGGCTTTAGCGATGAACAAAAATCCGTAATTGAACAAGCGGGGGATCAGGTAGCCATTGTATTAGCGCCTAACATGAGTATTGGTGTTAATTTATCATTGAAATTATTGGATATTGCGGCGCGAGTATTAGGTGATGACTCTGATATTGAAATCATTGAAGCTCACCACCGCCATAAGGTTGATGCCCCATCAGGTACTGCATTAAAAATGGGTGAGGTTGTTGCGGATGCGCTTGGCCGTGATTTAAAAGCATGTTCTGTATATGGGCGTGAAGGTCGGACAGGAGAAAGAGACCACAAGACCATTGGGTTTGCGACTGTAAGGGCAGGTGATATTGTTGGCGACCATACAGTAATGTTTGCAACCGAAGGTGAACGTGTTGAAATCACACATAGAGCATCAAGTCGAATGACTTTTGCCTTGGGTGCGATGCGTGCGGCTAGTTGGTTAATGTCACATAATAATGGGTTGCATGATATGCAAGATGTACTGTCTTTACGAGACTAATTAATATCGACTGGCGGTATGTTCAGCTTTTTCAGCAGCGATTATATCGCCAGACTGCAATCGGATATCAGCAATCATTAACCAGAGTTTACGCAGTTGAAAGTCTTGGCCTTGTGCAAGCGATACGCCCTTTAAAGCTACATGCTCTGCCAGCTTATAGTCTTTTAAATCTAGATGGGTGCTAGCTAACTTGTAATAAACATTTGGATCACGAGGTGCGATCCTTTGGACCCGCTGCAAAATTGTTTGAGCAGCTTTTAAATCACCTTGCAAAAGAGCTGTTTTTGCTGAATCGAGTAAAGCGGTGACGGCATCATTTTGAAGGTCTACTTCGATAGCCGTTGGCGAAACAGGGACAATAGGCTTGTTGATCTGAGCCTGTTTAGCCAACCCAGCAATAAGTTTGGCTTTAGCTATTTCGGCTGAGGAAACATCGTTAGGAGACTGGGGTGTAGAGACGCAAGCACTGATAAATAAGATCAAAACTAAGCACGTTAAGCGCCGTGGCTGATGCCAGTAATAGGTATTGAGTAGAGTCAACCTTACAATCCTTTAAAATATCTTATTCAAACAAGCGCTCGATCCAACGGTCAACAGTAGGTAAGGCATCATTTCTTTTTCTAATTCCGCATTTAGAACGTTCTGTTGGGCTATTGCCTGACAAAAATGGCAGTTGCTGTGCACCGAAACACCCTTTATCAGATAGCATACCAGTTTGTTGATCGATCCAAAGATATTCAATATCTTCAGGCGTGGCAGCAATGAATGGTTCGAGTGTTTCATTCACCATATAATTTGTCCATGCACGTAAGGCCCCGCTAGAACCCGTAATCGGCATTGGCATATTATTATCTTGGCCTAACCAAACGACAGCGAGCCGATTACCAGCGAACCCTGCAAACCAACTATCACGTTGCAGATCAGAGGTACCTGTTTTCCCTGCGACATTGATATCCTCAGGTAGACTGTAATAAATAGAGCGTGCCGTGCCTGCTCGAGTGGTCTCTTGCAGTATATATTGTAAGAGATGAATGGAGTTATTGTCGATAGTTTGCTCTAGTTCAAAAGGGTAGCGAGAGAGTTCATCACCACTACTATCAGTGACTCTCCTTATGGCCCTTAGGGGCATTTGAAAACCATTTGAAGCCATTGTTTGATACATTCTTGCAACTTCAAGGGGTGATAAACCTTGGGCCCCTAGTAATAATGAAGGATAAGGAGCGAGAGGACGTTCCACGCCAAGGCGTTTTAAAGTATCAATTACATTGTCTAGGCCTAAAGACATACCTAATCGGGCTGTTGATAAATTATATGAATGGGCAAGTGCTTGATGAAGTTGCACATAATCACGAGATTTGAGATCAAAGTTTTCAGGTTGCCAGGTTGTACCATTTGGCATATCAAGCTCAAAAGGAGAATCATCCAGTTCAGTTACAAGGTTATAGCCCTGTTCTATAGCAGTTAAGTAAACTGCTGGCTTGACTAAAGAACCAATAGGCCGTTGCGTATCCAAGGCTCGATTAAAGCCTCGATAACGTGTTTGGCGTCCGCCAATGACAGCAATAACTTCACCGGTTTGGGGGTCGGTGACAATCATGCTGCCTTGTAAGCCTTTTATTGATTTACCATGAGTGTTTTCAAGTGAACTAATGGTTTTAGTGAGTGCTGTTTCAGCCTTGTTTTGTGCGATAGGATTCAGATTTGTAAAGATGCGTAAACCCTCTGAGTTTAAGGCTTCATCTGGGTAATCCTGTCTTAACTGTCTTCTGACCAAGTCTAAATAAGCTGGGTAAGCTCCTTTAGATAGACTAGTTTGCTCTACAACATCTAATGGAGCAAGGCGTGCTGAATCATATTGAAATATATCAATAGCCTCTTGCTCAAAAAGTACTTTAAGTACTAAGTTACGCCTTTTTTTCGCGCGCTCGGGCTGTCGCCGAGGGTCATAATAGGATGGGCCTTTAACTAGGCCCGCAAGTAAGGCTAAGTGCGGCAACTTGAGTTCTGACAGAGGTTGTGCAAAATAATACTGTGCAGCCAAACCAAAGCCATGAATAGCCCTTGCTCCTTCTTGGCCTAGGTAAACTTCGTTAAGATATGCCTCTAAAATATCTGCTTTGCTGTAATGGGACTCTAGCAGCAAGGCCATAGGTATTTCTAGTAACTTTCGAGCGAGGGTGCGATCAGATGTGAGGTAGAAGTTTTTAATTAACTGCTGAGTGAGCGTACTACCGCCTTGAATAAACCTACCTGCTTTGAGGTTGGCCAACATAGCGCGGCTAATACCTCTCAAGGAGATTCCATTGTGCTCATAAAAACCACGATCCTCGATAGCTATAAGAGCCTGAATAAAAGCTTCTGGCGCCTCATTAAGCTGAATCAATTCACGGTCTTCATTGTTTAAAGGGTAAATACCACCGATAAGAACAGGTTCTAGCCTTATAAGTGAGAGGTCTTTGCCTCCACCCTTGGTGATTTTGGTGAGTTGAGTTCCAGTGTAATGGATAGTTAATCGTTGAGCCGTTTCCAAGCTATCAGTAAACTTAAAGCCTCGTGTATAAATAATAGTTCTTGTCTTGGAAATATTTGCTTGACCGGGTTTAACGACTTCTGGTGTAAATTGATAACCTAATCTAGTCAATTCAACTTTTAAGTCGTTTGACGAAATAGGTGAGCCAACATATAGCTCTAGTGGCCGAGCGTATACCTTGGCGGGTACAGCCCAGCGTTTACCTTCAAATTGTTGACGTATGTGATGATCGGTATAAATTAAGCCGAGACTGAGTAGTAACAAAAATATGAGAAATAATTTTGTCGCAAACTTTAATGATTGAAACTGCGCATAAAGGTACTTCATTTTAATAGATGACCTGAATGACATTGTAGAACATGACAACAAATTTTGATGTTGAGTTACCTTTTATCTTTGGTGTTGCTAAATTTGGATATAGAAAAAACATTAACAGTATGACAATAAGCTATTAATATGCTGAAGTAATTTTACGCTTTAGCTCTGAGAAGGACAAATATAAAGTTTCATCATAAAAACACCGTTTTATTATTGGATAGGGAGGTAGAAAAAGGAAAGGAGTTTGAGTAAAAACATAATGAGTTTAAAGTTCGATCAGAGGTATCGCACTAGAGAGCTTAACCTGATAGAATATTCAGCTAGAAAAAAAACATTTTATACTCGCATTTTACGTTGGGTTTAGCGTAATTAATAGCAAGATTTGAGCAAAAAGTTATGGTTAGTTTAGAAACGCCAGTATGTGATTTTGGCATGCCCGCCATTGAGTTCTCATTGCGGGGAGTGGATAGTAAGATATGGACGCTTAATGATTGCCATGGAAAAAATGGTTTGTTAGTCATGTTCATCTGCAACCATTGCCCTTATGTTAAAGCTATCATGGACCGGCTGGTTATTGATACCAAAGAGTTGAGGCGGTTTGGTATCAATACGGTTGCTATTATGTCTAATGACTCTAAAGAATACCCGCAGGATTCGTTTAAACAAATGCAAGCTATTGCCCGACATCAACAATTTTCTTTTCCGTATTTATTTGATGAAACGCAACAAGTAGCCCAAAATTTTGGTGCTATTTGTACCCCTGATTTCTTTGGTTATAACAAAAACCTTGAATTGCAGTACCGTGGTCGATTTGATGAAAGCAAAAAGTTAGCAGCTGCATCAGACGTAAGACGTGATCTATTTGAAGCTATGAAACTTGTGGCTGAGACAGGTCGCGGTCCAGAACAACAAATCCCAAGTATGGGCTGCTCGATTAAATGGCGAGCAGCATAATTATTTTTTTACAGGAGAATCGTAGATGGCTACACGTAGACATTTAGCTAATGCAATCCGTGCTTTAAGTATGGATGCAGTTCAAAAAGCAAGCTCAGGTCACCCGGGTGCACCAATGGGGATGGCAGATATTGCTGAAGTATTGTGGAATGACCACATGAACCATAACCCAACGAACCCTGAATGGGCGGACAGAGACCGTTTTATCCTATCTAACGGTCACGGCTCTATGCTTATCTATTCATTGTTACATTTGTCAGGTTATGACTTGCCGATGTCTTCATTGAGTTCATTCCGTCAGCTGCATTCACAATGTGCCGGACATCCTGAATATGGTTATGCGCCAGGTATTGAAACAACAACGGGTCCTTTAGGCCAAGGTATTACTAACGGTGTCGGTTTTGCAATGGCTGAAAAGTTGATGGCAGATCAATTTAACCGCCCGGGCCATGATATTGTTAACCACAATACCTATGTCTTTTTAGGTGATGGTTGCTTAATGGAAGGTGTTTCACATGAAGCTTGTTCACTAGCAGGAACATGGGGCCTAGGTAATTTGGTTGCATTCTGGGATGACAATAACATTTCTATAGATGGACACATAGATGGCTGGTATACAGATGACACAGTAAAACGCTTCGAATCATATGGTTGGCATGTACAATCAGTTGATGGACACGATCCTAAAGCAATCTCTGCTGCTATTACTGCTGCTAAAGGTGTCAAAGATAAGCCTTCTATGATTTGTTGTAAGACAATCATTGGCTTCGGCTCACCCAACAAGTCTGGCAGCCACGATTGTCATGGTGCTGCATTAGGAGAAGATGAAGTTGCATTAACTCGTAAAGAATTAGACTGGGACTCTGCACCATTTGAAATTCCTACCGATGTATACGAAGGTTGGGATGCTAAAGCATCTGGTGCAGATAAAGAAGCTGCTTGGAATGCTAAATTTGATACATATTCTAATGCTCACCCAGAGTTGGCTGCAGAGTTTAAGCGCCGAATGGCCGGTGAATTGCCTGCTAATTGGAAGCAAACAACGGATGCGTTCATTGTTGAAACCAATGAAAAAGCAGCCAGCGTTGCATCTAGGAAAGCATCACAAAATGCAATTACAGCATTAGCTCCGGTCCTACCTGAGTTTTTAGGTGGTTCTGCGGATCTAACTGGTTCTAATCTTACAAGTTGTGCAAGTTTTAAACACGTAAGTGGTAAAGAAATGGGTAACTACATTTCGTATGGTGTGCGTGAGTTTGGTATGTTCGCAATAATGAATGGTATGACGTTACATGGAGGTTTAATTCCCTTCGGTGGTACATTCCACATGTTCTCTGATTATGCGAAAAGCGCACTGAGAATGGCAGCCTTGATGAAGATCCGTACCATTGCTGTATTGACCCATGATTCTATCGGTCAAGGTGAAGATGGTCCTACGCATCAACCAATCGAAAATACTGCTGCAATGCGTTATATTCCGAATATGGATGTATGGCGTCCAGCAGACTCTGTAGAAGTCGCTGTTGCGTGGACAGCTGCTGTAGAACGTATGGATGGTCCCACCAGCTTAGTATTAAGTCGCCAAGGTATTCCTGGTCGTAGTCATGATGCTGCTGATTTTAATGCTATGCGTAAAGGTGCATACATATTGTCTGAAGCCAAGGGTTCTGCCGATGTGATCTTGATTGCAACGGGTTCTGAAGTAGATCTTGCAGCAAAAGCACAAGAAGCTCTTGCTGCCTCTGGAATCAGTGCACGTGTAGTTTCAATGCCATCAACTAATGTTTTTGATCGTCAAGATCAAGCTTATAAAGATAGCATTCTTACTCCGGGTATTAAACGTGTTGCTATTGAAGCTGGTGTGACGGACTTTTGGCGTAAATACGTTGGTTTAGAAGGTGGTGTCGTAGGTATAGATACCTTTGGTGAGTCAGCGCCTGGTGGCGTAGTGATGGAGCACTTTGGTTTCACAGTTGAGAATGTTGTGAAAACAGTAAAAGAAGTACTGTAAGTTTAGTCTAGGCTAAAATTATAGATATTTAAGTGAATATGGCGAGTGTGCGGATGTGCACTCGCCATTTTTGTATTGAAAGTTAAGGTCTTTTAAGCCAATTAAAAACTAGTGCTTCATATAATGTTCTAGTTTTTAAATGAGTTTCAATCGGAGAAAATTATGACAATTAAGGTCGGTATCAACGGGTTTGGCCGAATTGGTCGTATGGCATTTCGTGCTGCTGTCAAAGACTTTTTGGATATTGAGGTTGTGGCAATCAATGATCTCTTAGAACCAGAATATTTGGCTTACTTACTAAAGTACGATTCGGTGCATGGTCATTTTGAGGGTGTTGTCGAAGTCAAAAATGGAAACCTTGTCGTCAATGGTAAAACTATTCGAATTACTGCTGAGCGTAATCCATCTGATTTGAAGTGGGATGAAGTAGGTGCAGACTTAATTATTGAATGTACAGGCTTCTTTTTAACAGAAGAGTCTTGCCAACAACACATTGATGCCGGGGCTAAAAAGGTCGTGCAGTCTGCACCATCAAAAGATCACACACCAATGTTTGTTTATGGTGTTAATCATGATCAATATGCTGGTGAACCAATTGTCTCAGCTGCGTCATGCACTACAAATGCGCTGGCCCCTGTTGCGAAAGTATTAAATGATAACTTTGGTATTAAACGTGGTTTGATGACCACAATTCATGCTGCAACGGCAACACAAAAAACTGTTGATGGACCATCGGTGAAAGACTGGCGTGGGGGCCGCGGAATTCTTGAAAATATCATCCCTTCATCAACCGGTGCAGCTAAAGCTGTAGGCAAAGTATTACCAGAGTTAAATGGTAAATTAACAGGGATGGCCTTTCGAATCCCAACATCAGATGTATCGGTAGTTGATTTGACGGTTGAACTTAATAACGAAGCATCATATGAAGGTATCTGTACTGTCATGAAAATAGCATCAGAAGGTGACTTAAAAGGCGTACTGGGCTATACCGATGAAAGTGTTGTTTCTACCGACTTCCGAGGTCATACAGCACCATCTAATTTTGACGCAGGTGCAGGTATTGCATTGGATCCTACATTTGTGAAAGTTGTGGCTTGGTATGACAACGAATACGGCTATACCTGTAATATGATGCGACTGGTACAGTTTGTCGGAAAATGAAAACTCATATTAATTGATTTGCAGTTAAATAAAAAAGACTTTCTTTGAAGGAGCTTTTGATCGCTAGTTCTGTACTTTTCATTAATCTGCAAGATATGGCTGTTTAAATGAGGGATATGTATCCCGACAAGCAGTGTGAAGAAAATAATAGTAAATAGGTGATACATATGACGGTAATTAATATGGTTGACCTTGATTTGGCCGGCAAAAGGGTACTAATTCGCCAAGATTTAAATGTGCCACTTAAAGATGGTGCTGTAGCGGATGACACGCGTATTAGAGCTGCATTGCCAACAATCAAAATGGCACTAAAAGCAGGTGCTAAAGTTATGCTGATGTCACATCTAGGGCGACCGAATGAAGGTGAATATGATGGAAGTTTTTCATTAGCTCCTGTTGGAAGACATCTCAGTGCGTTATTAGGCCACGAAGTTTATTTAGAAAAAAGCTGGTTAGACGGCATTGATATGAATGTGAAGCAGATCGTGTTGTGTGAAAATGTGCGATTTAATGTAGGTGAAAAAGAAGACGATGATATTTTGTCGCAGAAAATGGCTGCATTATGTGATATCTACGTGATGGATGCTTTTGGTACAGCTCATAGGGCACAAGCTTCCACTCATGGTGTGGCTAAATATGCACCGATCGCATGTGCTGGACCATTGCTGGCCGCTGAACTAAGTGCATTAGGTAGAGCATTAGATAATCCGGTCCGTCCAATGATCGCGATTGTGGGTGGATCAAAAGTTTCGACCAAATTAACGGTATTAGAATCTTTAACAAAAATTGTTGATCAATTGATTGTAGGTGGAGGTATAGCTAATACATTTATTGCCGCTGCTGGTAACAATGTAGGCAAATCTCTATATGAGCCAGACTTGGTAGCAACCTGTAATAAGTTGACTACTGAAGCGAGAAAGAAGGGGGGCAATATACCCGTTCCAAGGGATGTCGTGTGCGGTAAAGAATTTTCTGAAACAGCAGTAGCAACACTAAAACCAGCTTCAGACGTCAATGATGATGATATGATTTTTGATATTGGGCCTGCTTCAGTAGCAGAGTTAGTAAAGATATTGAAAACTGCAGGTACTATTGTCTGGAATGGTCCTCTTGGGGTCTTTGAGTTTGATCAGTTTGGTGAAGGAACTAAAGCAATAGCGATGGCAATCGCAGAGTCTAAAGCTTTTTCGATTGCAGGTGGAGGGGATACCCTAGCAGCAGTGAGCAAATACAATATCAGTAATGATGTGTCATATATTTCAACAGGAGGCGGTGCTTTTCTAGAGTTTCTAGAGGGTAAGGAGTTACCTGCAGTAGCCATGCTTGAGTCTCGAGGCAGTTAATTTTAAAAGGGTAAATAATGGTAGCACTGAGAAGAACTAAAATTGTCGCGACTTTAGGACCAGCATCCAATACGCCAGATGTATTAGAAGCAATGATTAAAGGAGGGCTAGATGTCGTCCGGTTGAATTTCTCTCATGGTGATGTCAATGGACACATTGAACTAGCAAACACTGTCAAAAAAATAGCAAAGCGGCAGGGTAAACAAGTAGGCATTTTGGCTGATTTGCAAGGCCCTAAAATTCGTATAGCACGGTTTAAAGATGAAAAGGTAATGCTGCAAGAAGGGCAGCATTTTACTTTAGATGCTGAGCTAAATAGTAATGATGGTAATGCGCATCAAGTTGGAATTGATTACAAGCAGTTGGTTAAGGATGTACATCCTAATGACACCTTATTGTTGGATGATGGCCGGATTGTATTGGTTGTTGAGAGCATTGAAGGCCAGCGTATTCTCTGTAAAGTCACTATTGGCGGCACACTATCCAATAACAAAGGTATTAATCGCCAAGGTGGAGGCTTATCAGCAGCAGCCTTAACAGATAAGGATAAGGCTGATATTAAAGTTGCGGTAAAAATGAAAGCTGATTACATAGCTGTGTCATTTCCACGTTCAGCTGAAGATATTAACTATGCCAGACAATTAATCAGTGATGCTGGTGGAAAAGCTGGGATCATAGCAAAGATAGAAAGAGCTGAAGCCATCGAGGTCATTGATGAAATTATTAATGCGTCTGATGCAGTTATGGTTGCAAGGGGAGATTTAGGTGTGGAAATCGGCGATGCAGCGCTGCCTCCTATCCAGAAAAAAATTATTCTGCGCGCACGTCAACTGAACCGTGCAGTCATCACCGCGACCCAGATGATGGAATCGATGATAGAAAATGCCATTCCGACACGAGCAGAAGTTTTTGATATTGCTAATGCCGTTTTAGATGGAACTGATGCCGTGATGTTGTCAGGGGAAACAGCTATAGGCAAATACCCCGTTGCTGTCATTGAAGCCGTCGATCGCATTTGTCTTAAAGCGGAGCAGCAGAGCGAAATACGTCGGTCTAGTCATCGGATAGACTCACAATTTGATTTGATTGATGAGGCAATTGCAATGGGTGCAATGTATTTAGCGAATCACCTGGACGTAAAAGCTATTGCAGCATTAACACAGTCAGGTTCAACGCCGTTATGGATGTCACGTATTAGTTCGGGCATTCCTATTTTCGCACTGACACCGACGGAAGAAACAGGACGTAAAGTCACTTTATACCGAGGGGTCTATCCTGTTCATTTTCAGCCTTCGTTGATCGACGATGGTATTTTAAATGAGAGGGCGATCGACATATTACAAGCCAATGGCGTTGTGAGTGAGGGTGATATAGTTATCCTAACAAAAGGAGACTTTGAAGTTAAAGGAGGAACGGATATGCTCAAATTAATTCGTGTGGGTAAAATGACTAAACTTAAAGTTGACTGAAATAGTTTTAGAATAGTGAGCATTTCAAAAGGAAGCTATTATGGCATTGGCATCACTACGACAAGTACTTGATTACGCAGCAGAAAACCAGTTTGCAGTACCTGCTTTTAATGTCAGCAATATGGAGCAAGTTCATGCCATTATGCAAGCGGCAGATGCTGTTGACAGCCCAGTAATTATGCAAGGCTCCGTTGGAGCACGGCAGTATGCTGGAGAGTCTTTTTTACGCCATTTGATTTTGGCAGCAGTAGAAAGTTACCCTCATATTCCAGTGGTGATGCATCAGGATCATGGAGCTTCGCCGGTAATATGCGCTCGCGCTATTCAGTCGGGTTTTAGTTCAGTGATGATGGATGGTTCATTGTTATCTGATCAGAAAACACCTTCAACATATGAGTATAACGCAGAGGTAACAAGTACCGTCACCAAAATGGCACACAGCTGTGGTGTATCTGTGGAAGGTGAAATTGGTTGCTTGGGCTCCCTTGAAACGGGAATGATGGGTCAAGAAGAGGGGCATGGTGCGGATAAAAAATTAGTTCATAGCCAATTGTTGACTGATCCAGAAGAAGCAGCAAAGTTTATTAAAGCCACGCAAGTAGATGCATTGGCAGTAGCAATTGGCACTAGTCATGGGGCTTATAAATTTACTAAGCCTCCCACCGGAGAGGTTCTGGCAATTAGTCATTTAAAGACATTGCAACAGCGATTACCTGATGTGCATTTTGTGATGCATGGCTCAAGTTCAGTGCCACAAGAGTGGTTAGAGGTGATTAATAATAACGGCGGTGATATAGCTCAAACCTATGGTGTACCTGTCGATGAGATTGTAAAAGGTATTAAATATGGAGTGCGAAAAGTAAACATTGATACTGACTTGCGAATGGCATCGACGGGGTCGATTCGTCAATTTTTGATGCAAGATAAAAATGCCACTAACTTAGATCCGAGAAAGTTTTTGAAGGAATCAACAACTGCTATGCAGGGAATTTGTCAGGCACGTTATGAAGCCTTCGGTAGTGCTGGCCATGGTAGTAAGATTAAAGCTATTTCACTTATTGACATGGCTGAACGCTACGCGAGTGGTGAGTTAGTTACAGCAAGATAGTATGAATCACTTAGGTATAAGAACAGTGCGTACTTGCAATAGGTTATTAGTCGATGACGCTAATAAGGTAAACTATCCCATTTAATTGGTCGAGATAAAATAGTGCAGCAGTTATTAGCAATTGCAGGTGGTGGTGCATTAGGAGCTGTCCTGCGTTTTGGCATGTCAAATAGTATTTATAGACTACTAGGGCGAGACTTCCCATATGGCACACTGGCTGTAAATATTCTCGGTTCTCTACTGATAGGTTTCCTATTCGTTTTATTTATTGAGCGTATTGCAGTTTCTGCTGAATGGCGTATGGGTTTGTTAGTGGGACTGTTGGGTTCATTTACAACATTTTCAGCCTTTTCATTTGAAACATTGGCATTGTTCGATGCGGGTGACCCATTTAAAGCGTTATTAAATATTATAATGAGTGTTGTATTTTGCCTACTAGCAACATGGCTGGGGATGGTCTTGGGGAAGCAAATATGAATACAATTATTGTAAGTACGGCCATTTTTGTGCAGTTTGTAGTTGATGTACTCTGAATAAACTAGGAAAGTTATGTAAGTTCGTAAATACGGACAGTATTGTCAGTTGGTCAGCTAAACCAGGAATTTAAAATGTTAGACCCAAAATTATTAAGAAATGAGCCGAAACGAGCAGCAGAGTTGTTAAGCCGTCGTGGTTTTAAGCTCGATGTGCAAATGCTAGAAATGCTAGAAAAAGAACGAAAACACGCGCAAGTAGCTGCTCAGGCACTACAAACAAAACGTAATAGTAGCTCAAAATTAATCGGTAAGGCTAAGGCGGCTGGCGAGGATATTACTCCTTTGTTAGCAGAAGTAGATGATTTAGCTTCTAAATACAAAGAAGCAGAAAACCGTCTTGCAGACATTTTAGATAAGATAAATACTTATGCTTTGAGTGTGCCAAATCTTGCACAAGATGATGTTCCTGAGGGTGACGATGAAGAACATAATTTGGAAGTTTTACGCTGGGGTGAATTGCCTGAGTTTAATTTTGCAGCCAAAGATCATATTGATTTAGGTGAAAAATTAGGTATGGACTTTGAAACGGCAGCAAAAATAAGTGGTGCTAGGTTTGTTATATTAAAAGGCGCTTTAGCAAAGTTACAACGTGCTTTAACGCAATTTATGTTGGATACTCATACAGAACGGCATGGTTATACAGAAACTTACGTGCCTTACTTAGTTAATGCAGATTCATTGCAGGGTACAGGTCAATTGCCAAAGTTTTCTGAGGATTTATTTGCTATTGGTGATGCCGGCTTATATTTAATTCCTACAGGAGAGGTACCTGTAACCAATATAGTACGTGACACAATATCAAATCTTGACCAATTGCCACTTATGTTTGTTGCTCATACGCCCTGTTTCCGAAGTGAAGCAGGTTCGCATGGTCGGGATGTAAGAGGGTTAATTCGTCAACATCAGTTTGAAAAAGTAGAGTTAGTACAAATTGTAAGGCCAGAAGACTCTGCGGCGGCACTCGAAGCACTAACTGGCCATGCTGAAGCGATTATACAAGCCTTAAAATTACCTTATCGTAAAGTGGTGCTATGTACGGGAGACCTAGGTTTTTCTTCTAGTAAAACATATGATTTGGAAGTTTGGCTTCCGAGCCAAAAAACTTACAGAGAGATCTCATCATGCAGTAATTTTCATGATTTTCAGGCACGCAGGTTACAAGCGCGCTGGCGTAACCCTGAAACAGGAAAGCCAGAATTGGTACATACTATTAATGGGTCAGGGCTGGCTGTTGGACGGACGTTATTAGCCGTTATGGAGAATTATCAAGACGATCAGGGGCGGATTGCTATTCCTGAAGTATTAAAACCTTATATGGCAGGGCGAGAATTTATTGGTGGATGAGTTTTCTTTAATTCAAAAAATCATTATATGGGCTATTCCAGTGCTATTTGCTGTGACGCTACATGAAGTTGCGCATGGTTGGGTAGCGCTTCAGTTTGGTGACCGTACAGCACAAATGCTGGGTCGCTTAACACTGAACCCAATCAAACATATTGATCCTGTAGGTACAATTATAGTGCCGTCATTGCTGGCAATGACAACGGGCTTTATATTTGGCTGGGCAAAACCAGTGCCAGTCAATGCACGGAATATGAAAAATGCAAAAACTAGTATGGCATGGGTAGCATTGGCTGGCCCGATGGCTAATTTGCTGATGGCATTATTTTGGTCAGTGATTGTATTAATAGGCCTATCAGTGAGTGAGGCTTTGGCATATATGGGCCTTGTCGGTATTTTTATTAATACGATGCTGATGTTATTGAATTTATTACCGCTGCCGCCATTAGATGGTGGACGTATTTTAATGAGCGTATTGCCTGGGCCTTTGGCTTGGCAAATGAGTCGACTAGAACCTTACGGCTTTATCATTTTATTAGCACTGCTATATTTTGGTATTATTGGGATGTTGTTATGGCCTCTTGTTTCTGGGTTTATAAGTTTATTACCAATACCTTTTAGTGCGGCGCAGCTATTGAACTTACTTTTTTAAATTAGATTTGATCGTGAATAAGATCAGGAGAATATTTTGGACACAGTAACATTGCAGTCCAGTCGCATCGTATCAGGTATGCGACCAACAGGACGGCTTCACCTTGGTCATTATCATGGTGTATTGAAAAACTGGATTAAATTGCAACACGAATTTGATTGCTTCTTTTTTGTGGCAGATTGGCATGCCTTGACGACACATTATGATGATAGTGGTGTCATCGAAGATAGTGTATGGGAAATGGTAACAGACTGGCTTGCGGCTGGTATTGAGCCTTCGGCAGTCTCATTGTTTTTACAGTCAAAAGTCCCCGAACATGCTGAGTTACATCTATTACTCTCTATGATAACCCCGTTGTCTTGGCTTGAGCGCGTCCCTACATACAAGGACCAACAGGAAAAACTAAAAGAAAAAGATCTATCGACATATGGTTTTTTAGGTTATCCATTATTACAAAGTGCAGATATTTTGACTTATCGCGCAGGCCAAGTGCCTGTTGGTGAAGATCAAGTTGTTCATGTTGAACTGACAAGAGAAGTTGCAAGGCGTTTCAACCATATTTATGGGCGTGAAAGAGATTTCGAAGTAAGGGCTGAAGCCGCGATTAAAAAGATGGGTAAGAAAAATGCAAAACTTTATAATCAACTCAGGAAAGCATATCAAGAGCAGGGTGATGCTGAGGCATTAGACACTGCGCGAGCACTTTTAAAAGAACAGCAAAACTTAACCCTAGGCGATGCTGAACGATTATTTGGTTTTTTAGAAGGTGGCGGTAAAGTAATATTGCCAGAACCAAAGGCTTTGTTAACATCAGCAGCCAAAATGCCTGGCTTAGATGGCCAGAAAATGTCTAAATCTTATGGCAATACGATTACTTTGCGAGAACCAGAAGATTCATTGGCTGAAAAAATTAAAAAGATGCCAACTGATACTAATCGCGTACGTCGTACTGATCCGGGTAACCCGGATTTATGTCCTGTCTGGCAATTACATGAAATATATGCCACGGAAGATCAAAAGCAATGGGTGCAAGAAGGCTGCCGCACAGCAGGTATTGGTTGTTTAGATTGCAAAGGGCCATTGATCGATGCGATTGCTGCAGAACTAAAACCGATTCGTGAACGCGCTGATGACTTGAGTAAACACCCTGAAGAAGTAAGACGAATTATTGAAGATGGTAATGAAGCTGCTCGTGAAGTAGCAAGGGATACATTAGAAGAAGTCCGTTCCGCAATGGGCTTGAGTTATAAATAAATTTATAGAGTACAGAAGGGAAGCTTCCTTATGACTCACCAACACGCCGGGAGGCGCTTAAATGGCTGAAAGAATTCAAAAAGTGTTAGCGAGAGCAGGTTATGGCTCACGTCGCCAACTAGAAGTATTGATAAAAGAAGGTAAAGTTTCTGTTAATGGTAGTATTTCGAAATTAGGTGATCAAGTTGAAATTGGTGATAGTTTGCGTTTAGACGATAAGCCATTATCAGCAAAGCGACTTTGGCAGAAACCACAACAGGTTTTGTTATACAACAAGCCGGTAGGTGAAGTCTGCACCCGAAAAGATCCTGAAGGTCGCCGGACAATTTTCCAGTCTTTACCAACGCCAGATGAAGGACGGTGGGTCAGTGTCGGGCGCTTAGATATTAATACCAGTGGCCTAATCATCTTAACAACGGATGGTGAGTTAGCAAATCGGCTAATGCATCCTTCTAATGAAATGGATCGTGAATATGCTGTACGTGTTCTAGGTGCTGTAGGCCCAGAGATTATGCAAAACCTGCGTGATGGCGTTGAGTTAGATGACGGTAAGGCTAAATTCAATGATATCCAAGAAGCAGGGGGAGAAGGAGCAAATCATTGGTACCATGTTGTTATCCAAGAAGGACGGAATCGTGAGGTTCGTCGTTTATGGGAAAGCCAGGGTGTGCAAGTAAGCCGTTTAATGCGTGTACGATATGGACCTATTATTATTCCATCCCAACTTAAAATGGGACGCTGGATGATGCTTGAGGGTGATGACGTTGCAGCTTTATATGAAGAAGTTGACTTAAAAGCATCGGTTCCAACAGCAGTCGGTCGCGCACAACGCGATAAAAAACTGAGGCCACTGAAAACAACAGTCAGTAAAAAAACAAAAGTTAAAGATGGTGGCCGTATATCTGCAAGTAAACCAAAAAGAGCACCTCGGATTAGAGGTAGATAAATTACTTGATAAATTTAAGTGAATAGTTAAATCGTTAGAAGTACATTCTGATTAAGTAGATTTAATAGATGTTCATTATGGCACTCAAGTAGAGTGAGGTGACTTCATCCGGACTGGGTAAGTGATGCTGCTCTGCAGCAGGGAATGCGCGGCTATACAATGCTGTTTTAACTTTCCCTGGGTCTATGCAGTGAACTTCAATACGCCCCTCGGTTTCAAGCTCATCGGCGAGTTGTTTTGCTAAAGTTTCGATGCCGGCCTTACTAATGCCATAACCTGCCCAATAAGCCTTAGCTTTATGTTGATCAGTGGTAAAAATAATAGTTGCCTGTTGTTGTTTTTTGAGTAATGGTAAGCAAGCCTTCGTCAGCAAAAACGGTGCTGTAAGATTAATGTGAAGTGTTTCTGACCAAGTTGCTGGATCTTGGTGCTCTATTGGGGCTAATTGACCTAACGTAGCAGCACAATGAACAAGGGCATCCAAGCGGCCGAATTGGGTTTCAATAGTGTTAACTAAATCAGTGTAATCATCAACGCTAGCACCTTTTAAGTCCAGAGGGTAAATAGCAGATTTCATGGATGAAATGACAACGGCATCGTATGTTTTTTCAAGTCCTGGCACATCTTTATCAAGCAGGATAATTGTTGCCCCTTCAGCAGCGTAAGCTCTGGCAACTGCCGCACCTATTCCATTAGCAGCACCTGTTATCAAAATAACATTATCTGATAAAGCAGCTGAGCTCATGGTTTGTATTTAGTTGCGGGTGGTGCCAAAGGTTTGAATCCTTGTTTACTACCGAACTTGACTCCTGCAGCACTATCTTCCTGTTGGCGTTGTGATGTGGGTAAGCCATTTGAAGAAAAAGCATCAACATCATGAGGTTGTTGTGATGAAGAGCCATCACAAGCGATCAATATTGAGCTGAAAACAATAATTGGCCAAGACTTTAATAGCATCAGTTTATCCATTTTATATTTCTTTAAAGAGGAAATAGGTTAACAGCATATCAGCAGAGTGTTGGGTATATTAACAAGAGCTGCTTGGGGATCTAGAGTGATGTTATCAGGAAGGCTGTTCCGATGCTCTAAATAACCAAGGTTGTCATGCAGCTGGATTTTTCCAAGGTTTTTGAGCGCGGGCTGTAGTCCAAGCAATCCAAAATTTACGTAGCGGTGTCAGTGATACGCGATATTGCATGACTTGAAAATCATCCTCTTCAATTTCCGACAAGGTTGCTTGATAAATATTAGCCATAATCAGGCTGGCTCTTTGGTTGTAGCGATCATCGTCTGGCAATAAAGTCATTGCCTGATGAAAATATTGTTTGGCACGGTGGGATTGGTATTTAAGTAACTCGATTAGTTCAGGGCTACTTTTTAGGCTCAATAAGTCATCTGTCTTGACATTGAATCTCGTCATTTCATCTAGTGGTAAATAGAGTCTTCCTCGCTCAGCATCTTCTCTAATATCTCGAATAATATTAGTCAACTGTAAAGCCATGCCTATATTTTCTGCATATTTTAAAGTTGTTCTATTTTCATATCCAAAAATTTCGACAGAGAGTAAAGCAACAGCAACAGCTACACGGTGACAATATAAAGCGAGTTGTTTAAATTCGGAGTATGAGAATTGGTCGAGATCCATAGCCATCCCATCAATAATTTCTACGAAGTACTCTTGTTGCAGATCATAGTGTGTAATAGCAAGGTATAGAGCTTTACCAACTGGGTGGGTTGCCGTTCCTTGATATGTTCGTTGAATTTCTTGGCGCCACCAGTCAAGTTTGGTTCGAGCAATGTCTATCTCATGTGCATTGTCGACAATGTCATCAACTTCACGACAAAAAGCATATAAGGCTGTAATGGCTTGTCTTTGCTTTACTGACAAGAATAAAAAGCTATAGTAAAAACTTGAGCCACTTTTAGCTGTTTTATCTTGGCAGTATTGATCTGGTGTCATTTTTTTAGTCTTTCTACAGTCCTGCCTTCAATGAGGTGTTCTTGAATAATTTCATCAATATCTTTGGTATTATGATATTGATACCAAACCCCTTCAGGGTAGATCACAAGCATAGGCCCAAGAGCACAACGATTTAAACAGCCTGAATTGTTAATGCGGACTTTCTTAAGTTTTAAGTCTTTCACTCGCTGCTTGGCATAGTTGCGAAGTGAACTAGCGTCATGTTCTTGGCAATGAGCTTTATTCTTACGCTCATGTGTGCAGAAAAATAAATGGTATCGATAGAAATCTGACATAAAGTTAAGTAACCAAATGATTAAAGAAAAAACTTTTATACAATACTGTTTTGGCGATTAATAATGACGTTCAACAGAAAAATCTGCTAGTGAAAGAAGAGCATCTTTGTATACAGAATTAGGCAAGGGTTCTATTGCTTTTTTGGCATTCTGAACTTCTTGTCTTGCAGCTTGACTAGTGTATGCGATCGCGCCGGTCTCTTTAATAATGGTGATAATTGTATCGATACGATCACGTTCACCATTTTCAATAGCATGGCGGATAATTTGTTTTTGTGAGTCATTACCATGCTGCATAGCATAAATAAGTGGTAATGTGGGCTTACCTTCAGCTAAGTCGTCACCAATGTTTTTACCGATAGTCTCGCTCGATTCAGAGTAATCCAATATGTCATCAACTAACTGGAATGCACTGCCTAAATGCATTGCATACTTAGCCATAGCCAGTTCTAAATAATTAGGTGATTTGCTGATAACGGCACCCAGTTGCCCCGCAGCTTCAAACAGTTTTGCTGTTTTATGGTGAATAACTTGAAGGTAAGCAGCTTCGGTGGTGTCGGGGTCATTACAATTTAATAGCTGTAAAACCTCACCTTCAGCAATAATGTTAGTGGTACTGGATAAGATCTTCATCAAGGGCATCGAATCCATTTCTACCATCATTTCGAAAGCACGAGTGTATAGGAAGTCACCGACTAAGACGCTAGCTTCATTGCCCCATAACGTATTTGCAGTTTCTTTACCACGTCGCATCTCAGAACCATCGACGACATCATCATGTAGTAAGGTTGCGGTATGGATAAATTCGATAATAGTGGCGAGGTTTGCATAGTGTTGCCCCTCATAACCACATGCGCGAGCACTTAAAATCACTAAAGCAGGACGCAAGCGTTTACCCCCACTGTTGATAATGTAGTGGCCTAGTTGATTGATTAGTGCAACGTCAGACTGAAGACGGGCGTGAATCATCACGTCGACATCAGCCATATCATCTTCTATTAAGTTATAAATAGATTGGATATCCACAGGACTCATTTCTGCCTATAATATTGATATTGAAAAGACGATACTTTCTCATGCAAGGCAATAGATCGCAAATATTTCGATTAAGGTTTGATCTATGTCATGAAAGACGCTAAAATTGCCGGTCTTTTGTTGGGTTAGCCAGCAATAACTTATTTTATTTGGAGACAGCGATGTACGCTATTGTCGCGACGGGCGGTAAACAGTACCGAGTTCAAGAGGGCGAGAAGCTCCGCATTGAAAAATTATCTGCTGAAGCAGGTGATACGGTTGAGCTAGATAAAGTCTTATTGGTCGGTGAGGGTGGTGATGTAAAAATTGGCACACCTTATCTAAAAGGTGCAAAAGTCACCGCGACTGTTGCTGCGAACGGTCGTGGAGATAAAGTAAAAGTTATCAAGTTCCATCGTCGGAAGCACTATCGTAAACAGATGGGACATCGTCAGTCTTTCACCGAAATCGAAATCACAGGCATCTCAGCCTAAGATTATACGTTACACAAGGATATAGAGATGGCTCATAAGAAAGCAGGTGGTAGTACTAGAAACGGACGTGATTCGGAATCAAAACGTCTTGGCGTAAAACGTTACGGTGGAGAAGCGGTTGATGGTGGCAATATTCTTATTCGCCAACGCGGCACTCGTTACCATGCAGGGTTAAATGTAGGTCTTGGTAAAGACCACACATTATTTGCAAAAGCAGCAGGCCGTGTACTTTTTGAAAAAAAAGGCCCGAAAAACCGTATGTTTGTAAGTGTTGTTGCTGCCTAGAAAATTTGGTTAGCCCAACTGAGGGTAAACTATTATAAAGAGCCCTGCTAATGCGGGGCTTTTTTGTTTCTGGACTTTACAATTGAAAATGACTATTTTGAGTCATAGAATGAATAATGGTTGAATGCAATGAAATTTGTTGATGAAGTAAGAATAACTGTGAATGCTGGTTCAGGTGGTAATGGCTGCATGAGTTTTCGTCGAGAAAAATACATTCCTTTTGGTGGACCTGACGGTGGCGATGGTGGCGATGGTGGCGATCTCTATTTAGAGGCTGATGAACAAGTGAATACACTGATCGACTTTCGTTATAAGCGGAATTTTAAAGCAGAACGCGGTGAAAATGGACGCGGTCAGCTCTGTAGTGGGGCGGCCGGTGAAGATTTAGTAGTTAAAGTTCCTATAGGCACTGAGGCTTGGGATAATGATACCGACGAGCTAATCGGTGACTTAACTAAAACGGGCGACAGGTTATTGGTGGCAAAGGGTGGGTGGCATGGCCTTGGTAACGCGCGCTATAAATCAAGTACAAATCGGGCTCCGAGACAGACATCTGAGGGTACACCGGGTGAAGACCGCCGTTTGCGATTGGAAATGAAATTATTAGCAGATGTGGGTTTGTTGGGCTTGCCTAATGCAGGAAAATCTACATTTATTCGTCAAGTATCGGCAGCTCAGCCCAAAGTAGCTGACTACCCTTTTACAACGATGTATCCGAATTTGGGTGTCGTTACGATGAAAGATGTACGTAGCTTTGTTATTGCCGATGTTCCAGGATTAGTTGAGGGTGCAGCAGATGGTGCTGGTTTAGGTATTCAGTTTTTAAAGCACTTGACGCGAACAAGACTGTTACTACATATGGTTGATATGGCTCCGGCAGATGTGAAGCAAGATCCTGTTGAATCCGTCGAAATTATTAATCGAGAATTAAAAAAATATAGTGATGCTTTGGGTAAGCAGGATCAATGGTTAGTATTAAATAAAATGGATCTAATTCCTGAAGATATTCGTGAAGAGTACTGTGAAGAAGTTTTAAAAAGGTTAGATTGGCAAGGTAAAGTCTTTCGTGTCAGCGGCCATGTTGGTGAGGGCTGTGATATTTTATGTGCAGAAATAATGGATTACCTAGATGAAGTTAAAGCAACAGAAAAAGTGGCATTAGAGCAGCAAAAAATAGCAGCACAAGAGGCCGTTAAACAAGCAGCATTATTAAAGGAGTAATTTGTGATCAACACGCACCAACAAATTGCAGATACAAAACGTTGGGTTATTAAGATAGGCAGTGCCTTACTTACGCGTGTGGGTGAGGGTTTAGATTTTGAGCGTGTGAAATGGTTGAGTAGTGAAATTGCTAAATTACGTGAGCAGGGTAAAGATGTTGTTTTAGTTACATCTGGTTCAGTTTCAGCTGGAATGGAGCAGTTAGGATGGACAAAGCGTCCACATGCCCTACATCTATTACAATCGGCAGCCAGCGTTGGCCAAATGGGCTTGATCCAGGCTTATTCTGCAGCTTGTAAAGAGCATGAAATTCATACGGCACAAATTCTTTTAACACACTCAGATCTTTCGGAACGTGGACGTTATCTAAACGCACGTAGTACATTGCACAGCCTATTAGAATTAGGTGTACTGCCAGTGGTGAATGAAAATGACACTATCGCTACAGAAGAAATTCGATTTGGTGATAATGATACCTTAGCTGCAATGACAGCTAACCTAATTGAAGCAGATGTGTTGGTGATCTTGACAGATCAAGATGGGCTTTTTGATTGTGATCCACGTCATAATAGTCAAGCGCAGTTCATCACCGCCTCCGCAGCTAGTAATTCAGAGTTAGATGTTATGGCTGGCGGAAGTAAGGGAGATTTAGGTCAAGGGGGTATGGCAACGAAATTACTTGCGGCGCGTCGCGCAGGAGGCTCTGGTGCAACGACAGTCATCCTCTCAGGTAAAAAAGCAGACAACTTACAACGTTTAGCCAATGGTGAGACTGTTGGTACGTTACTTTGGGCTGATAACGAACCTATGAC
The DNA here is from genome assembly GCA_913042265.1 of uncultured Gammaproteobacteria bacterium. Classification (GTDB taxonomy): domain Bacteria; phylum Pseudomonadota; class Gammaproteobacteria; order Nitrosococcales; family Methylophagaceae. The sequence continues at coordinate 24,807 of CAJWKF010000004.1, read as the reverse complement.
AGCTCGTCAACAATGGCTGGTTGGCCATTTGACGCCAAAAGGAACTATCACCCTAGATGATGACGCTGTAGAGGCTGTACATCAAGGAGGCCAAAGTGTTTTAGCTGTTGGGGTTCAACAAGTTCATGGCCAATTTGTCAGAGGTGAGCTGGTGACTTGTCATGATATGTCGGGGAAAGAAATTGCCCGTGGCCTAGTCAACTACAATATGGATGAAGCTAGAAAAATTCAGGGAAAAGCCAGTAAAGAAATTGAATCAGTACTGGGATATGTCGACGAGCCAGAACTAATTCACCGTGATAATTTGGTGGTGATTAAATAAACTCAACTTGATAAATTTAAACGATGCCTAAATTTAACTTTTTCCTGAAATAAATCACGATTAAAACAGCAAATAACACAACTGGAATACACATCAAGTTCATGATGTGCCATCCTAAAGTAGCTTCCATCCACCCAGATGCTAGGGCCGATATAGTAACCATACTAAAAATGAGAAACTCATTTGCAGCTTGTGCTTTGGGTTTTTCAGCCTCTGAATAGGCATCTGCGACTAGGTGGGTAGCACTGACGAACATAAAGTTCCAACCAAGCCCAAGCATAAACAAAGCTATGGAAAAATGTAGCTGAGACTGGCCGTTGAGATTAATTCCGATGCAGACAAGCATAGTAAGGGCCCCAATTAAGAGTATTCGAATGGTACCAAAGCGGTTAATTAAATTGCCGGTGAAAAAACCAGGTAAAAACATTCCTAGTGCATGTAACTCAATAACTAAAGCTGACTGCTCGAATTGAAAACCGTGATGATGCATAGCTAACGGTGTTGCCGTCATTAATAAATTCATCACTACATAACTTACCATGGCAGCAATGACGGAAACGAGAAAAAGAGGTTGTAAAATAATCTCAATGACGGGACGTGTCCTAACGCCTGGTGCATGAATAACTTGAGGTGGAAAATTTACAATGGTTAAAACTAGCATGGCAGCAATATAAAGAACTAGTAGGCCCCAGAAAGCACCCACAAAAGGTGTACCTTCAATCATGTCCTGACTAAATATCGCAAGGTTAGGTCCTGCTATTGCTGCGAGTACGCCACCTGCCATGATGATTGAAATGGCTTTAGCTCGGTAAGGTTTTTCACACATTTCTACGGCAGCAAAACGATACAAGGTTCCGAAACCAATACCTATGCCTAAGAAAAATGTTCCCGTGCAAAATAAATTAAAAGAAGCGGAATATAGTGCTTGGATACAGAATAAAGCACCAGCGATACCAAGCATATTACCTAAGTAAAACCCATTTTTACGGCCAATCTTATTCATGATTAATGATGCTGGGATCGTTGCGCACATTAAACCAATAAATTGAAATGCTACTGGTAAGGTAGACCAGATAGGGTCAGGTGAGAGTGTCTGGCCAATTAAGGCAGTGACAGCGACAAGCAGAACATTACCTGTGCTGAGTAATGCTTTACAGAACGAGAGAGCAAGGACACCAAAATTCATAGGTTAATAATTATCAACGTAGCTGGCAAAAAATATTTTGCAGAGTTTGAGTATTTAAAATATTAGGCATAAAAAAACCGACATGTTGTCGGTTTTTTTATTAAGCTATAGACACTTATATATTAAAGAGCACGAACAGCTTTGTTTAAGCGGCTCTTACTACGTGCAGCGGCATTTTTGTGAACAAGGCCTTTGCGAGCTAGGCGATCTAAAATAGGGACGGCAGCTTGGTAAGCAGTAGTAGCTTGCTCTTTATCACCAGCATCAATTGCTTTGTGAAGTGCTTTAACACTAGTACGCATTGCTGAACGTTGGCTTGCATTTCGTTGGCGGCTATCTTCCGCTTGACGAGCCCGTTTTTTTGCTTGTGCTGAATTTGCCAAAGTGCTTCTCCTAAAAACCAGCTATATGTAAAGAACAGAGCATTATCCTGATTTATAGTATATTTGTAAAGTACTTTTTCAATGAAGCATCATGAGCTTTTTTGACGTATTCAGGAAGAGTGTTAACTTGCCAGACTCCACGCTTATTCCTTGTTACTATAACAAAAAACTTTAATTGGGTAAAAATATGAAAATTGTTACGGCTAATGTAAATGGTATTCGAGCAGCTGGTCGAAAAGGTTTCTTTGAGTGGATTAGAAAAACATTGCCTAATGTTGTCTGTATTCAAGAAACCAAAGCGCAAATCGAACAATTGTCTGATGCATTATATCATCCAGAAGGTTATCACTGCTTCTATCATGATGCACAAAAGAAAGGTTACAGTGGTGTAGCTCTCTATTGTAGGCAACAGCCCGATGAAGTGATCATCGGAATGGGTAACAAGGAATTTGACTCTGAAGGTCGCTATATAGAAGCTATATTTGGCAATTTGAGTGTTATTTCACTTTATATGCCATCAGGTTCTTCTAAAGAAGAGCGCCAGCAAGTTAAATATCGTTGTATGGAGCACATGATGATAAAGCTGGCTGAAATGAAAGCATCTGGCCGGGATTATATTTTGTGTGGTGATTGGAATATTGCTCATAAAAATCAAGATATTCGTAACTGGAAAGGTAATTTAAAAAATTCGGGATTCTTGCCTAAAGAACGAGCCTGGCTAGATACTTTATTTAATGAGTTAGGTTTTGTTGATGCCTTTAGGGAAATAGAGCAAGACGAACATCAATACACTTGGTGGTCAAATCGGGGGCAAGCCAGAGCAAACAACGTCGGCTGGCGTATTGATTATCATATTTTGTCGCCAAGTTTAAAAGGTAAAGTAAAAGCAACGGATATCTATCGTGGTGAAAGCTTTTCAGACCATGCTCCGTTAATCATTGATTATGACTACGTTATGTCAGTCTAATGGCAGTAGAAACTTGGTCTGAAAGTATCAAGGCATTCTGTCACCCTAGGGTAATCACGATGCTATTCCTGGGTATTTCTGCTGGTATACCCCTGTTATTAATTTTTTCATCGCTTAGCTTGTGGTTGCGAGAGGCCGGTGTTGATCGTTCAGCAGTGACCTACTTTAGTTGGGCTGCATTAGGTTATTCCTTTAAATTTGTTTGGGCACCTTTGGTGGATAAATTGCCTCTACCACTATTAACAAAAATGCTCGGCCGGAGAAGGGCCTGGCTATTACTGTCGCAATTGATGATTATGCTTGCCATTAGCATGGTAGCGCTAATTGATCCTGCAACTGATACGCTTTCTGCTATGGCCTGGGCCGCTGTATTTTTGGGATTTTGGGCTGCAACTCAAGATATTGTTATTGATGCTTATCGCATTGAGTCAGCAGAAACGGATTTACAAACCTTGATGGCCTCAAGCTATATTGCAGGTTATCGAATAGGTATGTTGTTGGCAGGTGCCGGTGCGTTGTACCTTGCAAGTTACCTAGGGTCGACTAATGAGGTTTATAGTTATCAAGCCTGGCAGTGGACGTATCTGATTATGGCAGCCGTTATGTTAATTGGGGTACTAACAACATTATTAATTAAAGAACCACATGAAAGAGAAAGTGAGGAATCGGTACATTCGATAAAAAACTATGTCTCTTTCTTTGCATTATTTTTTGTGATTGTTGCATCTTTTATTACAGTTTTTTATATCAGCGGAGAGCTGACGCAAACTGCCAAATTAAATTTAAGCAGCTTGTTGGGAAATAATAATTTATCGAGCTTTCTTGTTGAATTAGGCCGTCTTAGTTTGGCTTTAACTTTTGCAGGTATAGTCGCAAAGCTATTTGTCTCCCTCGGGATAGTGCAGCAGCAGCAAGTATCTCAAACCTATATTGCGCCGGTGAAAGACTTTTTTGATCGCTATGGTCTTTCAGTCGCTTTTTTACTATTAGCTCTAGTGGGTTTATACCGCATTTCCGATATTGTCTTGGGGGTCATCACGAATGTTTTTTATCAGGACTTGGGGTTTACAAAGCCTGTAATTGCGAATGTAGTAAAAAGTTTTGGTCTAGGAATGACCATCTTAGGCGGGTTTTTAGGCGGGTTACTTGCTATACGTTTTGGTGTGATGAAAATTTTATTTCTAGGAGCTGTGCTATCAGCATTAACTAATTTATTATTTATGTTGCTTGCGCAAGTAGGTCAAGACATTACAATGCTTTATGTGGTTATTGCAGCGGATAATTTGTCAGCGGGACTTGCAAGTGCTGCTTTTATTGCCTTCTTGTCGAGCCTTACCAATATTTCATTCACTGCAATGCAATATGCTATTTTTAGCTCGTTAATGACCTTGTTGCCAAAAATACTAGGTGGTTATTCAGGCACAATAGTTGAGAATATCGGTTACGAGCAGTTTTTTCTTATCACAGCAGTGATGGGTATACCCGTCCTATTACTTATTGTACTAGCGAATAAACATTTGGACATAAAAAACCCTCTTTAAGTTAGAGGGTTTTGTTTTAAAACTTTATCTATGCGATTAAGTGAATCTTAAAACGGAATATCATCATCCAAGTAATCTGCCCCACCGGATGCTGACCCATAATCAGGCCCTGCCGAGGGTGAGGCTGGTTGGGGTTGCGCTCCTGAAGGCTGCTGGGGTGAAGATTGGTCAGAACCGTTATTACTTGCTGCACCACGACTGTCTAACATTGTCATGCCATCGCCAATGATTTCAGTTGAATAACGATCTTGTCCACTTTGGTCTTGCCATTTTCGTGTTTGGATACGACCTTCTATATAGACTTGTGAGCCTTTCTTAAGGTATTGCTGCGCGACTTCACCTAAGCGGTTTCGCAAAACAACGCGATGCCATTCTGTACGCTCCTTACGTTCCCCTGTTTGTTTGTCTTTCCATGACTCTGAGGTCGCTAAACGTAAGTTACAGATGGATCCACCATCAGGAAAAGCGCGGCTTTCTGGTTCAGCCCCCAGTCTTCCGACAAGTATAACTTTATTGACTGACATAGTTTTCTCCTGAATCTTGTTTGTATGTAAAAGTAGTTATTCTACGGTGAATATTTAAATTCATCTAGTTCACTGATATTAATTTTTTCAGGAACAAATTTAACATAAGCGACTTGTTCTTTGGTGACAATCATTGTTTCAACCACACCTTTAATTCCATTAAGTTGTCGGGCAATGTCATCAGCATTGTCTTCTGAGAGGTTAATTAATTCGAGAATACGGGTTGATAAATGTCGTGGCTGACGCATTGGAATAATAAAAATCAACCAAACAACAGTGATGCATGCACCAGCTACAAAAACACCTGTGGCACCATACTCCCCATATAAGAACCCACCAGCAGCACCTCCAATAAAAGCACCTAAAAATTGGGCTGTAGAATAAATTCCCAATGCTGTTCCCTTATTTTCTAAAGGGCTCAGCTTTGACATTAATGAGGGTAAGCTAGCTTCAAGAATATTAAAAGCTGTGAAAAATAACCAGAGTCCAATTAAGATACTAGTAAGTGAATTAGCGAATAATGCCCATGCAACTTGTACAAGGCCAAGCACAACAACAGAGCCAATAAAGACAGGCCTCATCTTACTGTATTTTTCCGCAATAATAATAAAAGGAAGCATGGCGATAAAGGCTAGTACCAGAACAGGTAAGTAGGCCATAGCATGTTGATCTCTTGGCAAACCTGCCTGTTCGAATAAATTAATAGGTAATGCAAAAAAGCTGGTAGTTAAGAGTAAATGTAGGATCATAATACTGAATACCATGCGCATGATCTCAGGATTGCGTAGTACCTTAGTAAATTGCTGGGGTACTGGCTCCATATCTCGATGGCTTGTGCGCCGGATCGGTGAAGGGACCCAGAGATGAAGGATGGCAATGCCAATTAAAGCAAAAGCGGCCGTGGCCCAGAAAATGCCAGATAACCCTATCCACTGCTCTAGGGCCGCTCCGGATGCTAAGGCAATAGAGAAGGATAAACCGATACTAATTCCAATACCGGCCATGGCTTTGGTCCGTTGTTCATCACGAGTTAAATCAGCGGTAAGGGCCATTACAGCTGCAGAGATAGCTCCGCTACCTTGCAATAGTCGTCCCAGGATGACCATCTGAATACTATCCGCTGTTGCAGCAACAACGCTACCAGCTGCAAAGAGCAATAAACCTGCCGTAATCACTCGTTTGCGGCCGATTCTATCAGAGAGCATGCCAAAAGGAATTTGGAATAAGGCCTGGGTTAGCCCATAAGCGCCAATAGCTAAGCCAATTAATAATGGTGTTGAGCCACTATATTGCCCGGCCGCTAGAGAGAATACTGGCAAAATCATAAACAGGCCGAGCATCCGGAGTGCAAAAATACTAGCTAGTCCGGTGATACTGCGTTTTTCAAGTGAGGTCATGCTGTTTAGAGAGTTTTGCTTTTGCGTCATTGTAGTGAGTAAGGGTATATTAAGTGGTTTGGCCTTATTCTATACGGAAGCTTAATGAAAAGTATAAGTATTCGTGGTGCACGCACGCATAATTTGAAAAATATCGATATTGACCTACCTCGTGACTCGCTGATTGTTATCACTGGTTTATCAGGATCTGGGAAGTCATCTCTAGCTTTTGATACCTTGTATGCTGAAGGACAACGGCGCTATGTTGAATCACTATCAGCTTATGCAAGGCAATTTTTATCTATGATGGAGAAGCCGGATGTCGACCACATAGAGGGTCTATCACCAGCAATTTCGATCGAACAAAAATCTACTTCACATAACCCACGCTCGACCGTAGGTACAATTACAGAAATTTATGATTACTTGAGATTATTGTTTGCTAGGGCTGGAGAACCACGTTGCCCAACACATGAGCAAGCGTTAGCAGCACAAACAGTAAGTCAGATGGTCGATGCTGTATTGGCTATGCCGGAAGGTGAGAGAATGATGCTACTGGCACCGGTTGTACAAGATCGTAAAGGTGAACATAAAGATGTCTTAGAAAACTTAAGAGCACAGGGATTTGTTAGGGCACGTGTTAATGGAAAGATTATTGAGTTAGAGAGTCCACCAGAATTAGAGTTACGCAAAAAACATACTATTGAAGCCGTAGTTGATCGTTTTAAGGTGAGAGCAGATATACAACAGCGGCTTGCCGAGTCCTTTGAGACAGCGCTGAAAATAGCAGATGGTATTGCCCGAGTAGCATCAATGGACGATAGTGATAATGAGACGCTATTTTCATCTCATTTTTCATGCCCAACGTGTGGGTATTCAATTTTAGAACTTGAACCGCGCATGTTTTCATTTAATAACCCGGCAGGGGCATGCGGCACTTGTGATGGTTTAGGAATTAAACAGTTCGTGGATCCGGAGCGTATAGTTGTCCATCCAGAAATGAGTTTATCTGCTGGAGCTGTTCGTGGCTGGGATCGGAGAAATGCATATTATTTTCAGCTGATGAAGTCTTTAGCAACACATTATGATTTTGACTTAGATATACCCTTTGAAAAGTTACCAGATGTAATTAAAAAAGTAGTGCTATATGGAAGTGGCAGAACAAAAATTGATTTTAATTACTTAAGTGACCGCGGAAAAAGTGTCAAGCGGAGCCATGGATTTGAGGGCGTTATACCTAACATGCAACGCCGCTATCATGAAACTGAATCTAATAGTGTGCGAGAAGAGTTAGCCAAGTATCACACTGTGCGTGAATGTCCAGATTGTGATGGCGCAAGATTAAATGAATCATCGCGGCATGTTTTTATTGGTCAAACGAATTTACCTACAGTGGCCAATATGCCTGTTGGCGAGGTTAAACAGTTTTTTGAACAATTGACATTACCCGGTAAACGCGGAGAAATAGCTAGTAAAATTGTCTCTGAGATAAGTGAGAGACTAACATTTCTCGTTAATGTAGGACTCGATTATTTAACACTGGCTAGAAGCGCTGATACTTTGTCGGGTGGCGAGGCTCAGCGTATTAGGTTGGCGAGCCAAATTGGTGCTGGATTAGTTGGGGTGATGTATATTCTTGATGAGCCCTCAATTGGCTTACACCAACGTGATAATGATCGTCTATTAGCGACTTTGACTCGGCTCCGTGATTTGGGTAATAGCGTGATTGTTGTGGAGCATGATGAAGAGGCTATTCGTGCGGCAGATTATGTAGTAGATATTGGGCCCGGTGCAGGAGTGCATGGCGGTGAGATAGTGGCTCAGGGTACGCCTGAAGATATTATTAATAGTGAGGATTCTTTGACAGGTCAGTATTTATCTGGCCGCAAGAAGATTGCGTTACCAGAATTTCGTAAAACCTATGATAAAAAGAATTTGATTAGTTTGCGGGGTGCTTCGGGCAATAACTTGCAACATATAGATGTTGATATTCCGATCGGATTGATGACTTGCGTGACTGGAGTATCGGGTTCAGGAAAATCTACGCTTATTAATGACACATTGTTAAAACTAACTTCCCAAACCCTGAATAATGCTTCTGAGGAACCTGCAAGCTATGATGAGGTGATTGGTTTGCACCAATTGGATAAAGTCATTGCTATTAACCAAAGCCCAATTGGTCGTACACCGCGCTCTAACCCCGCAACTTACACAGGAATTTTCACTCCTGTACGAGAGTTATTTGCAAATACACCAGAAGCGAGAGCCCGAGGTTACACTCCTGGTCGTTTTAGTTTTAATGTCAAAGGTGGTCGCTGTGAAGCGTGCCAAGGTGATGGGTTGATTAAAGTTGAAATGCACTTTTTACCTGATATTTATGTGCCTTGTGATGTTTGTAAAGGAAAGCGTTATAACCGTGAAACTTTAGATATAAGATACAAGGGTAAAAATATTAGCGAAGTCTTGGATATGACTATTGAAGAGGCAAATGAGTTTTTTACTAATATTCCTGTTGTAGCTAAAAAGTTAAACACGTTAATTGATGTTGGTTTGACCTACATAAAGTTGGGTCAGAATGCCACTACACTCTCAGGTGGTGAAGCGCAACGAGTGAAGTTAGCAAAAGAATTATCTAAACGAGATACTGGGAAAACACTTTATATTTTAGATGAGCCAACTACAGGGCTTCACTTTTTTGATATTGAACAGTTATTAAAAGTACTTCATAGGTTAAGAGATCATGGTAATACCATCATTGTGATAGAGCATAATCTGGATGTTATAAAAACAGCTGATTGGTTAATTGATATGGGCCCAGAAGGCGGTTCAGGTGGCGGGCTGATTGTTGCCACAGGTACACCGGAAGAGGTTGCCAATAACAAAAGCTCTCATACTGGCCATTACCTAAAACCACTTTTGCAATAAAATATGATACTAGAACAAGTAAGGTTTAGTCATGGCTCCGAATAATTCTAGGTGTATTTTCATTTAAGATTTCAATGCGCTGGTACATTTCAGGGCTGAGCTCTACCTCACCATTAGGTTTAATGAGCATAACATGGAGAACGCCCATTGCTTTGGCTACCTTTGGCCAGTCATCACCAGCTATGAACAGAGCTGTTGCTGCTGCATCGGCAATAGAAGCATTGTTATGGAGGACAGTCACCGATATAGCTTGGTCAGCTGGCCAACCGGTGCGTGGATCAAGAATGTGAGGATATCTGGCACCTTTAAACTCAAAGAAACGTTCGTAATCACCAGAAGTGAAAACAGATTCACCGTGCTGCAAGGGAATAGAAGCAATCATGCCTTTTTCCCTTGGATGGCGAATACCTACCACCCAGGGCCGATTACCGGGCATACCTATTGCGCGTAGATCTCCTCCGATATTGACTAAAGCATTGTTTATACCTAATTTTTGTAGTGAAGCAATAGCATCATCAACAGCGAAGCCTTTGACGAAGGCACCAAAGCCCAACTTAACATTTGAGTTTTTGCTATGTAGTACACCATCTCTAATGACAATATCTGCCATGGTAGGCTTATGATTAAGCCAGTCGTCAATATCCACCTGAGAAGGTGGTAAACGGGAGCGAAACCAATCATCTTGATTGAAACCCCAAAGTTCAAATAGTTTGGCAGCTGCTGGATTAAATAAGTGGCCGCTTTGCTCAGATAAAGTTTGGGCAAGGATAATTAGGTCTGAGACATCGGGTGTGACAGAAATTGACTCTTGATGTGCAATAGCATGGTTAATTTGACTAAGTGTGCTGGGTCGCCACGCGTGCCAAGTTTTATTAACATTAGAAAAGCTATGTTCGAGAGAACTAAGAGTATTGTTAGCAGTGTCATCATCAACGCCATAAATACTAATATTTATTTCTGTTCCAAAGGCATAAAGTTTAGCGTGTTTAACACCTTGTTCCGCACTACATCCTGTGAGAAATAAACCCAAGCTTATAGCGATGGAGGTAATCAGTTTCATGTTAATTGTTGTTCAATACAGTCCATTAAGTCCCTAGAAATATCAAGACTAAACTCTGTATCTAACTCTTTAATACAGGTTGGGCTAGTAACATTTATTTCAGTTAAATAATCACCGATCACGTCCAGTCCGACGAATATAAGGCCTTTTTCACGTAATTTAGGACCAACTTGTTTACAGATCCAGACATCACGGTCTGTGAGAAGGCGGCCTTCGGACCGGCCCCCAGCAGCTAAATTACCACGGGTCTCTCCGTCGGCAGGAATACGGGCTAGAGCATAAGGAACGGGTTCGCCATTAATCATTAAAATACGCTTGTCACCATCAGCAATTTCAGGGATAAATTTTTGAGCCATGATTGTTTTTTCTCCATTTTCGGTGAGTGTTTCAAGAATGACACTGGTGTTATGGTCATTTTTATTAACTCTAAAAATAGACGCGCCGCCCATGCCATCGAGTGGCTTTAGAATAATATCACCATGATATTTTTGAAAGTCACGCAACAGGTCTATTTTTGGTGTGACAAGGGTCGGTGGACAGCATTCAGGAAACCATGCTGTAAAAAGTTTCTCATTGGCATCTCTTAAGCTTTGCGGGTTATTAATCACAAGTACTCCCGCAGCTTGGGCTTGTTCTAATAAGTAAGTGCTATAAATGTATTCCATATCGAATGGGGGATCTTTCCGCATTAGGACGACATCTAAGTGACTGAGTTTAATGGTTTCTACATCTTTTAGTTGATACCAACGGTCGATGTTATCAAAAACTTGTATCTGTTTTACAGTTGCTGACACAGTACCTTCGGATAAAAATAAGTCTTGTTGTTCCATATAAAAAAGTGTCCAGCCTTTTGACTGCGCGGCTAGCAACATCGCGAAGCTACTGTCTTTTTTGATATTAATGGCTGATATGGAATCCATTACAATTCCTAGGCGATATTGACTCATGGCTACCTTCCTGGTTTCATAGATATTGTGTAATTTTACCTGAATTTTATTTTTTACAGTTCTGATTCTTATTAAATATATTTAACTCATAGTTCTGTAGCGGACATAGCAGATGAATATTAGCTATAATCGACAAGTTTTTGATAATAGACTGTGATTTTTACTAATGATGACAACAGCTGAGCTGATGGCAGAAACGCCAAACACTTTCCAAGACTTGATATTGAGACTACAAAAATATTGGGCAGAGCAAGGCTGCACATTGTTACAGCCTTATGATATGGAAATGGGTGCAGGCACATTTCATCCAGCTACATTTCTACGTGCTATTGGGCCTGAGCCTTGGAGTGCCGCCTATGTTCAGCCATCACGGCGCCCAACGGATGGTCGTTATGGTGAAAACCCAAATCGTTTACAGCATTATTATCAATTCCAAGTCGTTTTAAAGCCTTCTCCGGCCAATATCCAAGATCTGTATTTGGGGTCTTTAAAAATGTTAGGTCTTGATACAACTGTTCATGACGTCCGGTTTGTTGAAGATAATTGGGAGTCACCGACGCTCGGTGCATGGGGTTTGGGTTGGGAAATTTGGCTCAATGGTATGGAAGTGAGCCAATTTACTTACTTTCAACAAGTAGGTGGTATTGAATGTCGGCCAGTGACAGGTGAAATTACATATGGTCTAGAGCGTATTGCCATGTATTTGCAAGGTGTCAGTAGCGTTTATGACTTGATCTGGTCAGATGGAACAATGGGTAAAGTCACTTATGGTGATATTTTTTTACAAAATGAAGTGGAAATGTCTGAATATAATTTTGATCATGCAGATGTTGACAGCCTTTTCTCTACTTTTGATAGCTGCGAGCGTGAGAGTGCACGGATGATTGAAGCAGGTTTGCCCTTGCCCGCATATGAATTAGTGCTGAAAGCATCACACACGTTCAATTTACTAGATGCGCGCAAGGCGATTTCTGTAACAGAAAGGCAACGTTTTATCTTGCGAGTTAGAACGCTGGCACGTGCAGTGGCCCAAGCATATTACGAGCGCCGAGAATCATTAGGTTTTCCTCTGATTAACCCTAAAATGCTAGGGGAGAAGTCATGAGTGAAGTTCGAGATCTATTAATTGAACTTGGCACAGAAGAGTTACCACCTAAAGCGCTCGGTAAGCTGATAAAAGCATTTGAGTTAAGTATCGAACAAGGCTTAGTTGAGGCCAATTTAGGCTTTAAAACAGTTCGAAGCTATGCGGCGCCAAGACGACTTGCAGTTATTGTAGAAGATTTAGAAACGCAGCAAAGTGAACGCTTAATTGAGCGGCGTGGACCGGCTACATCTGCAGCATTTGATGCATCAGGACAAGCTACAAAAGCTTTGCAAGGCTTTGCCCGATCATGCGGGGTAGATGTTGATGAGCTTGAAACAATGGAAACAGATAAAGGTGCGTGGCTGGTTTTTAAGCAGCAGCAATCAGGCGCTGAAACAAATAGTTTAATAGGTGATATTTTACAAAAGTCTTTGCTGAACTTACCGATTGCAAAGCGGATGCGTTGGGGTGATTTACCAGGAGAATTTGTACGGCCAGTACATTGGTTAGTTGTCTTATTTGGCCAAGATGTGGTGCCTATTAACCTATTAGGCGTATCTTCATCCAAGACTTCGCGAGGTCATCGCTTCCATCACCCGGATGGTATTGAAATTGAGTCTGTACGGAGTTACGTAACTCAACTAGAGGGCCAGGGGAAGGTACTCGTGGATATGTCAGTCAGAAAAAATAGAATCCTTGAGCAAGTACTAGCATTGGGAGAAAAGTTAGGTGGCAAGGCAGTGGTTAACGAAGCATTATTGAATGAAGTCACGGGACTAGTCGAATGGCCAGTAGCTTTATCTGGAGAATACGACAAACGTTTCTTGGATTTGCCGGCTGAAGCATTAATTTCATCGATGGAAGAACATCAAAAATATTTTGCTGTGAGAGATGACAATGATGTCTTATTGCCATACTTCATTACGGTTTGTAACATTGAAAGCAAAGATCCTTCGCAGGTGATTGCTGGTAATGAACGTGTTATTTTGCCGAGGTTGAGTGATGCGGCATTTTTTTGGGAAACAGACCGGAAACATTCATTAGCAGATCGGTATGCTCAACTAAAAACCATAGTTTTCCAACACAAATTGGGCACAGTTTATGATAAATCAAAGCGTGTTGCTCAACTGGCAACAGTTATTTCTCAAGAGATTAATGGTGATAGTAAATTAGCAGAACGAGCGGCCTTATTAGCTAAGTGCGATTTAGTGACAGAGATGGTGGGCGAGTTTCCTGACTTACAAGGGATCATGGGCCGCTATTATGCCGAACTCGATGGTGAAGAGGCTGAAGTATGTGAAGCTCTTGATGAGCAATATTTACCCCGCTTTGCGGGTGATAAGATACCGAAAACAAAAACAGGTCAAGCGCTTAGCTTAGCTGAAAAGCTGGATACTCTAATAGGTTTATTTGCGATTGGGCAGCCACCATCCGGTGTGAAAGATCCTTTTGCTTTGCGCCGTGCTGCATTAGGAGTGTTGAGAATTGTTATTGAAAATAAATTAGACTTAGATCTGAAGGTAATGCTAGAACAAGCTCTTAAGGGAATAGGTGACATAGCGATTGAAAAAGACTCTGTTGAGCAGGTACTGCAATATTTATTTGAGCGTTTGCGTGGCTATGCTGGCGAACAAGGCTACCAGAATGATGTTTTTGAAGCAGTACTTGCGACAAAACCGACCAAGCCTGCTGATTTTATGCAGCGACTAGCAGCGGTAGCTGGTTTTAGAGAACTAGAGCAAGCAGGAACACTAGCAGCAGCTAACAAACGCATTGGCAATATATTACGTAAAAATGATGTAGCAGAAAATACTTTGGTAATTAATAGTCAGTTATTGACTGAGAAGAGTGAACAAGCATTAGCCGATAAATTGATATCAGTAAAAGCTGAAATTGCACCGTTATTAGCAAAAGCAGATTATGCCGGTGTATTAACTCAGTTATCAGAAATGCGAGATACAGTTGATGCTTTTTTTGATCAAGTCATGGTGATGGCAGATGATTTAGCTATCAGGAAGAATAGATTGGCTTTACTGAATCAAACTAGGGCTTTATTTTTAGAAGTGGCAGATATTTCATATTTACAAGCATGAAGTGTTGTAGTGGCCAGTGAAAATTTACGATATTGCTTAACAGATAAATGAATGATTAAATAAGTTATCAAACTGATCTTCATATCTCTGGGTATCAGCATTTAGTTGGAGAAAAGATTATGTCACTGATAATATTAGATCGCGATGGCGTTATTAATCATGATTCTGAACAGTTCATCAAGTCACCTTCAGAGTGGGAGCCAATTGAGGGCAGCCTTGAAGCAATTGCTAAATTAAATCATGGGGGTTACCGGGTAGTAGTTATTACAAATCAATCAGGTATTGCTAGAGGTCTATTCGATGCTGATACTCTTGGCAGGATTCATAGCAAAATGCGCAGAATGGTGTCTCAGGTAGGTGGTAAATTAGAAGCTATAATCTATTGTCCACACGGGCCTGGAGATAGATGTAATTGTCGAAAACCACAGATTGGTGCTTTCAATGAATTAAGTAATCGTTTGCGAATAGACTTGAAGGGTGTACCAGCTGTAGGTGACTCTCTGAGGGATCTTCAGGCTGCACAGGAGGCAGGTGCTAGACCTATTCTAGTCAAAACAGGTAAAGGTGAAAAAACATTGGCAGCTCCCGATCTACCTTTAGATATCGCAGTTTATGATGATCTAGCCGCTGTGGCAGACGCTCTGTTAGAGACAAGATTTTAATGCTATTTACGAGATCATTATTATTTGCAGTTTTGCATGTTTTGACAGTTATTTTTTTTTCAATATTTGCTTTAATTTTATGGCCAATTCCTTTTCAGTGGCGGTATAAGTTAGTGAGCCAATGGGCAGTATTTAATTTATGGTTATTGGAAGTGATTTGTGGAATACGTTATGAAGTAGAGGGCGGTGAAAATATTCCTGACGAACCTTGCATTATCATGTGTAAACATCAGTCCTCATGGGAAACACTAGCATTACAGGCACTGTTTCCACCTCAAGTTTGGGTACTGAAGCGCGAATTATTATGGATTCCTTTTTTTGGATGGGGCTTAGCGTCATTGAAGCCGATTGCAATTGATCGTAGAGCTGGAAGAAAAGCATTAAATCAGGTAGTAGAGCAAGGTCAAAAAAGACTTGATTCAGGTGCATGGGTTGTTATTTTCCCAGAAGGTACGCGCATACCGACAGGTAAAATAGGTAAATTTGGAATGGGCGGGGCTTTTTTGGCTGCTGAGACTAGATATTCTATTATTCCTGTTGCCCATAATGCAGGTAAAGTTTGGCCAAAGCATAGTTTCCTCAAATACCCTGGTGTGATTAAAGTAGTAATTGGAAACAAGATCGTAATTGATGAAAATATGAAAAAAGTATCCGATATAAATAACCATGTTTATCAGTGGATGGAGATTCAGATGACTCGGTTGGAAGGTAATAAACCTGAAGGAGTAATTTTAAAAAAAGAAAAGAATAAGTGAGCATTTTTCATTCGATTTACTAACCGCTTTTTTGATAACCTGTAAGCCTTTAGATGAACCCGCTATAAGAGAAGTAGACGAATAGAAAACCACAATAAAAGAGCTTTAAAAATGGAACATTTACATGAGAAATTGTCTGTGAAATGATAGGGGCCGGGCTGATACGCATTTTCTTCAACGACGTTCCAGCAAATCATGGATGTGATTTTGTACCTTATCACCAGACTCTGTAAAAGTGAGTTGAGAATTAACAATAATTGCAGTGCAAAGTGGTGCTTTTTTTAATATCAAATGACCGGATAGCGGAATGTCACGACACATTGAGGGCCAAGAAATGTTTTCAGGAATTACTGTGTTGTACCTTGCAAAAATGTAATGTAAATAAGTAGAGCTATTTTTAGGGTAAGGAGTCATTTCAATGCTATGGTCTTCTTGACATGCATTAATGTGATAATTGAATAGCTGTGGTAGTTCTGTGAGTAACTCTGCAGAAGCGCTGGGCCTAGGATTAACTTCTAACACTAGAATGTCACCAGCTTCATTGATGATAAAATCAAGACTATTTAGGCCATACAAATTTATATGATTTAGTAAGGATTCAATTATATTCTGAAGCACAGTTTGTTGGGGATGGGATAAAATGAAAGGTGTGGCTATGCCGCCGAGCATGAAGGGACTAGCAGGATCGTTAACTAAAAATTGCTGGTTAATACTAAGCAACCGATTGTTCTTCCCATTAGCTAAGAATAAGACAGACCCACTAATGCCATCTATATACTCTTGGTAATAGGTATTTGAGTACTCAGAACCTGGCGTTAAATACTGAATATGAGTACCTCCGAAGCCAGCAGCTGATTTTTTTAACCAACCTTTTTTTTCTATTGGCGGTGTTAGCTTTATTTTTGGATATGGAATATTTGCCTTATTAAGGATATTAAAAAATCGTGAAGGGTTTTTAATTTTTTCCACTGTATGCTGACTATTGCCCAGTAGTTTAATATGTTTTGGTAGGTACTCTAAAATACTGTGGAAAGATTCAATGCCAGTGCCATAAATTAAAGTACAAGGGTCTTCATTACTGAGTGTGAGAAGAGTTTTAAGAATAGATAACGGGTTGTGGATATCGTTAATGGGCAACCAGCGAGAGGCGACTCTTAAGGTGTCACTGTCTCCGAAGCAGTCAGCAACCCAAACAGGATAACCAGAATTATTAGCTATTTGGGCAAGAAAGCGTCCACTTTGTGAAACAATGAGCATTGCTTGCTTTTGCACTGGACCTACCTTAATTAGACAAGTTCTTTAGCACATTCATAAGCACCGCGGAAATCTATGTAGACAGGCGTTTTGGTTTCTAAAGTTTGGCGTAAGAGTTGATGCTGTAAATTGTACTTTACATTCCCTACCGCGAGAGCTCCTATTGCAACTGCGCCCTTAGAATTTATTGCGTGAGTAAGAAGAACACCTGAATCCATTACTTTAAGACCTTCAATTCCTAATGGAGGCACAGCGTTAACATCCCCAGCAACTTTAAGTTTTTTAGCACTAGATAAAACTGAAGCACTTAAGACTTGTATGCCAGCTTTGGCAGTACAAAAAATAATATCAGCATCGGTTATAAGTCGAGCTTTGTCTTCATCGGATACGGCTATTGTTGCTGCTAAATCCACGTTAAAACGGCGTTTCGCTTCTGCAGCAAATTCTAAAGCAGTATCTAATGAAGAATAATCAACAATAGTGGTATGAGCACCTTGCTGTGCTGCGATTATGGCTGTTGTAAAGCCAACGGGTCCAGTACCACCGAATACAATTACTTTTGTACCTTTAAAGCCATGTTGAGTCTTATTTTTTAGTTCGTGTCCAACACAAGCAACTAAAGATGCAGCAGTAGTAAAGGCACCACTAGGATCCGCGAAAACAGAAATTTTAAATGGTGAAACCATCGCTTTTTTAGCAGCATCTAGCATATCCATAGCGACCCCAATATCCCGACCACCAATAAAAAGGCCTGTTTTTTTTACACCCGTAGGTCCACGAGAAAAGATAGCATCTTGGGTCATACCTGACACTTCAGCTAATTGCATATTCTGGTGTGGGAAGGCTATATCATAACCAGCATCTATGGCCATGTTGATATCAAAAGGACTTGTATGAGCCATTGGGGTGAACATATGTATGATGGAACGTTTAGACATTGCTTTACCTTATTATTTATCGTGTTTGGCCAACGCCAAGTTCAACTATAGCTCCAGTAGAGTTGGCTTTAGTCATTAAAATACTATAATCAGTTTCTAGTTTGAAATGTTGCTTAACAAAATCATTTAATTTACCTATAAGTAATGCTGCAGCTTCTTCATTCCTGACAAAAACACAGCCCGTGGGTCCCCAAGAGGTCTGTGCTATACCAGAATAACCTAGCTTGCTAGCATACTTGAGTAGAGTTGCTACATAGTCGCTGGTATAGCGGCCGCCTTGAACAGTGGAGAAGTGATCACCAATTAAGTGCTGGATATCAGTGATTGCTTGTCCGAAAGCATCAATGTTTTTCTCAACCAAAGCGGGTAATAGTTTCATTAGTGTGAGATGGCATATGGCATGAGATTGGCTGATAGGAAAAGGTGCTAATGATTTGAAAGCTTTAGATTCTTCTGTGCCATGAAGCCCTTTACTATGAGATTCCATAATGAGCACGATGCGCCATTCTTCAGGATAGGTATAGTGAGCTAACAAAGGGGGAGTGACTGAAGAAGAGCCTAAACCACCATCAACTACGAAACCACCCTGATTAAATGTGGCAATGCCGATGCCAGAGCGAAGACCGCGGTCTAGTGCGGTCGCAATATCGTGGGTGCCTGCATTGATATTGTATAATCTACAAAGGGCTGTGCCAACAGCTAGAGCAAGTTGTGTTCCTGAGCCTAACCCTGCATGTTCTGGAATAAGTTTTTTAACGACTAGCTTACAATGCTTTTTTGGCAGGGGGATTTGTTTAGAAAAAACACTAAAAAATGCATCAATCAGTTGTTTCAATTTTTTTTGTATATGTTTTGGTGCATCATGAGATGCTTCGGACTCTGAGTAATGGGCCTCAACAATGGTTTGGTGACTATCAATTGCCATGCCAATACTACCAAACCTCCTACCTGTAGCACCATTAAGGTCTAGAAAGCCTAAATGCAGTCGAGCTGGGGCACTGACTCGAACAAAGTTGGTCAGCTGAGATTTACCTTGCAAGGTAGACACTATTTACTAGTGATTTGATAGCTGAGGGCCTAGTAAAATATTTTTCATTATACTGGTTGTCTCTTGAGGGTATTATTGTTGGTAGTGATTGTGACTCAAATATTCACTGATCTTACCTCAAGCGGATGCTTTAGGTGCAATTAAAGTATCGATATTCAGCTCTTACCTAATTTGTAGAGGTCATGCTTTTGAATCAAGGTACATAGGGATTTGAAACTATAGCTTACTCATTCTCTGGAAATTTGGAAGAAGAAGTAGTATTAGCATGCTGTTACAATAGAGATTACTTTGAGTCAAGAATTTTGAGAGCCGTATAATGACAGTTCGTACCCGATTTGCCCCAAGTCCAACAGGACATTTACATGTTGGAGGTGCCCGTACAGCCCTTTTTTCATGGTTATACGCAAGAAAACATGGCGGCCAGTTTATTTTAAGGATTGAGGATACTGATCTTGAGCGTTCAACGGAGGCCTCAGTTAATGCCATTTTCGAGGGTATGTCTTGGTTAGGCTTAACTTATGATGAAGGCCCATTTTATCAGACACATCGCCTGACCAGATATAAAGAAATAGTCGCACAGTTAATTGAACAAGGCGATGCTTATCATTGTTATTGTTCCAAAGAATCATTAAATGAAATGCGAGAGAAGCAAAGAGCTAATAAAGAAAAACCGCGTTATGATGGACGCTGTCGACACTTAAAGGATCAACAAGAAGGTATTGATGCAGTTGTCCGTTTCAAAAATCCGACAGAAGGTGTTGTGACAGTAAAAGACAATATCAAAGGTGAAGTTACCTTCCAAAATGCTGAACTTGATGACTTGATTATTGCACGTTCCGACGGGTCACCAACTTATAACCTGACAGTTGTAGTTGATGATATGGACATGGAGTTAACGCATGTTATTCGTGGTGATGATCATTTAAATAACTCGCCAAGACAAATCAATATCTTCAAAGCATTGAATTCTGATGTACCTATTTTCTCGCACGTACCAATGATTTTAGGTGCAGATGGCGGGCGTCTCTCAAAACGTCATGGTGCAGTTAGTGTTATGACATATCGAGATGAGGGTTACTTACCTGAGGCGTTATTAAATTATTTAGTGCGGCTAGGGTGGTCTCATGGTGACCAAGAAATATTTTCCTTGGATGAAATGATTGAATTTTTTGATATCACAGATGTCAATAAAGCAGCATCAAGCTTTAATACAGATAAATTGTTATGGCTGAATCAACACTATATTAAAACTAGCTCGCCGGAACACATTGTTGACCATTTAATTTGGCATATGGAGCAACAAGATATTGACCTTGCTGAGGGTCCAGCATTACTAGACGTTGTAAAACTTCAACAAGAACGAGTTAAAACATTGGTTGAAATGGCTGCGAATAGTCTGTTCTTTTATCGCGCAGCTAAAA
Organism: uncultured Gammaproteobacteria bacterium; assembly: GCA_913042265.1. Classification (GTDB taxonomy): domain Bacteria; phylum Pseudomonadota; class Gammaproteobacteria; order Nitrosococcales; family Methylophagaceae. Next base: position 4,318 of record CAJWKF010000004.1, on the reverse strand, counting down.
GTTACGAAAAAAAAGCTGCGAAGAAAAACTTGACTACCCAAAGTGCTGAGCTATTAGCAGATATGTTACTTCGTTTATCAGCCTTACCAGAATGGAAGACTGCACCTATTCATGATGAAATTGAATCCTGCTCTGTTGACAATGAGGTAGGAATGGGCAAAGTAGCTCAACCAATAAGAGTGGCGGTAACAGGTACAACAATTTCGCCACCTTTAGATGCCACATTAGAACTATTGGGACGTGAACGAACATTAGGGGCAATAACACAGGCAATAGACTGGATTGCAAGTAACGAGCCTGAATAGGAAGAGCTCGTTATTTAACGATCATTAATTTAGGCTTGGCTTTTTCTTTAGAAGAGTTTGACGGCAGTGTAGGAGGGGAGGTCTGCTCTTCGCTGAAAAACATTCCTTGGTTATTCTCTTTACCATAAATGCCGAGAACTGCTTCAATAGGGATAAAGAGCTCCATGCGCTTACCTGAAAAACGAGCAGAGAAATGGATATTTTCATTGTCAACCTCGTAGTGCTGTACTGCATCTGGTGCAATATTTAAGACAATCTTACTATCATTGATAAAAGCTTCAGGAACTATGACGTCTTTGAATGAAGTGTCAACTAGTAAGTAAGGCGTTGCTCCGTTATCAATTAACCATTCATAAACTGCGCGGATCAGGTAAGGTTTTTGAGATGTCATTTTAATCATCTCATGGCTCGTTCATTATCACTTAAGCCCGCTTGAAAACTAGGCCTAGAAAAAATCCGTTCTGCATACTCCTCGACAGCTTTCGCTTTAGCGGGGAGTTTAATGTTGAGCATAGGGAGGCGCCAAAGCAAGGGTGCAAGACTACAATCAAGTAGAGACATCGTTTGACTCATAAAAAAAGGCGTGGCCTCGAATAGAGGTGTAAGTATAGTGAGATCCTCACGAAGTGTTTGTTTTGCCTGAGCCATCTTACCTTTTTTGTTGCCAATTAATGCCTCCCATAAGGCGTACCAATCAAGGTCAATTCGATGTAACATTAAACGAACCTGTGCTTTAGAGGCAGGGTCAGTCGGCATTAAAGGGTTTTGTAAAAAGCGTTCATTGAAATAGTTAATAATAATATTGGCGTCAAATAAGATGAGATCTCGTTCAACCAAAACAGGACTTTTTCCGTAAGGAATAGAAACTGCAATATCCTCAGGCCAATGTTGCTGGGTAATATCGAGAATATTAACTGCTAACGCTTTTTCTTGAATAACAAACCTAGTCCGATGACATAAGGGACAAGTTGGATCGGAGTAAAGAGTCATCATATTCTAAGATCGCCATTAGCCATTTTAATACTTCTCCTGTGAGTGTGATGTTGTGTGTGTATCTCGGTGCTAAATCGGATTATCAAAGCAGGTCGCATAGACACCTAACATTAAACTCTTATTTAGTAACATCTTCCCAGATAACTTTTTTTAATGGGTAAGCAACAAAGAAAAACAGTGCGAGGTATATTAGCACCCATTTTCCCAGAGCTAAACGTTGTATTTTTGATGGCTCACCAATATAGGCCAAAAAATTCACTAAATCTCTTGCCATCTCATCGTACTCATCTTTTGTAAGCTCACCATCTGATAGACGAGTTAAGTCACCATTAGTGCCTTTTTGTAAATAACCTTGATCTTGCCAAAGAACGTGTGGCATAGCCACATTTTTAAGAGTTGAATTGTTTGTTCCCATCACTTTTTTATTATCTATATAAAAAGTTTGGAAGTAGCTATAAAGCCAGTCTGCACCACGTGCACGTGAAATAACGGATAAATCGGGAGGAATAGACCCAAACCACTTTTTTGCATCATCTGGACGCATGGCGATAGTCATTGTTTCTCCAACCTTTTCGGAGGCAAACATTAAGCTATCTTTGACCTGCTCATCTGTTAAACCTAAATCTCTACCCATGCGGTTATAGCGCATGTAACTCGCAGAATGGCAAGTTAAGCAATAGTTCATGAAAGTTCTGGCGCCGCGCTGCAAAGATGCTTTGTCAGAGAGATCAATGTCAACTGGTTTTAGTTGCAACTGAGCTGAAGCAGCATAAGCAGGGTTAAGGGTGAAAAAAGCGAGTAAAAAAGTAAGAGTGGTAGTGACTTTTGTCATTTCCCCGTCACCCGCTCGGGTACGGGTTGGTCTTTGTCTAATGAGGTGTATATTGGCATTAAAATGAAAAAAGAAAAATACAAAACAGAAAAGAATTGAGCCAGAGAAGTATAGAGGCCTGTAGCCGGCTGTGTACCAAGGTAACCTAGGGCTAGGAAACTAATTGTAAATACACTCAAAGCTATACGAAATAATGGACCTCGGTAGCGAATAGACCTTACGGGACTTCGATCCAGCCAAGGGATAAGGAATAGCACTACAATTGCACCACCCATAGCCATGACACCAAAGAGCTTATCTGGAACAGCACGTAAGATGGCATAAAAAGGCGTAAAATACCATAAGGGTACAATATGTTCAGGTGTTTGAAGGGGATTGGCTGGGATAAAGTTATCTTTTTCTAAAAACCATCCGCCGAACTCAGGCATATAAAATAAAATAAGTGAAAAAATAAACAAAAAGACGATAAGACCAACCAAGTCTTTAGATGAGTAGTAAGGGTGAAATGCAATCCCGTCGAGTGGGATACCTTGCTCATCTTTTGTTTTTTTGATATCAACGCCATCGGGATTATTTGAGCCGACCTCATGTAGAGCAGTAATATGAGCAACGACGAGGGCTAATAATACTAAGGGTAAAGCAATGACATGAAAGGCAAAAAAGCGGTTTAGTGTTGCATCTGCCACGACAAAATCACCTCGGATCCACAAGGCTAAGCCTTCACCAATATATGGTATAGCCCCAAATAAAGAGATAATAACTTGAGCGCCCCAAAATGACATTTGTCCCCAAGGAAGTAGATAGCCCATGAAGGCTTCAGCCATTAAAGTTAAATAAATTAACATCCCAAAGATCCAAACTAGTTCACGAGGTTCTTTGTAAGAGCCGTAAAGTATGCCGCGAAACATATGGAGATATATAACTACAAAAAAAGCGGATGCTCCCGTTGAATGAAGATAGCGAATAAGCCATCCCCATGGGACATCTCTCATAATATATTCAACAGAAGCAAAAGCAAGCGCCGTGTCAGGTTTGTAATGCATGGTCAAAAAGATGCCAGTAACAATCTGTAATATTAAAATTATTAGAGCGAGGAAACCAAAGTAATACCAAAAATTAAAGTTTCGAGGAGCATAGTACTCAGAGAGGTGAGCCTTCACAAACTTAGTTGCTGGAAAGCGGGCATCAATCCATTCAATTAAGCGCATTAAGCTGCTTCCATTTTTTCTTTACCAATGAGTAACTTATTATCATTGATAAAATAATGAGGTGGAACGACCAAGTTTGTAGGAGCAGGAACACTCTGGTATACGCGCCCAGCGAGATCAAACGTGGACCCATGGCAGGGGCAGAAAAATCCACCCTGCCAGTCAGGTCCTAAATCTTCAGGAGCCAATTCAGGACGGTAAGTAGGCGCGCAGCCTAAATGAGTACAGATACCGACAAGTACCATCAAATCTTGCCGAATAGACCGCAGGTCATTTTTGCAGTAATCAGGCTGTTGACCAAGTTCTTCACTATGAGGGTCCCTCAGTTCACTCTTCAAGTTTGCGAGTGTTGAAAGGGTTTCTTCCGAGCGACGGAAGACGAAAACGGGTTTACCTCGCCATTCTATAGTCAGTAGCTGACCGATTTCAAGCTTACTGATATCAACCTCTACAGGTGCGCCAGCAGCTCGAGCCTTGGCACTAGGCGACAAAGATGAGATAAAAGGAATAGTGACGGCTATAGCACCAATGCTACCGACAACCGTCGTAGCATTGGTCAAAAATCGTCGCTTATCGGTATCAACCTTATTCGTCATTTTGAGTTTTTTAACCTCTTACAATATGAGGTTAAAAAACATTCATATTGCCACACTGAAGCTATAGTCATAGCCAATTAAGGGTTTTTATCTTATCACAGTGATTTAGGCTTAGCTAAAAAAAACTCAAACTTATAGCTTTTAATGAATAGGAGTATTTAAAACAAGAAAAGAGATAAAGAAAAAAAGAGTGCTTTTAAAAATAATCTAAGAAATGTGGGGTGAAAAAAAAACTATGATCAGTCCTGAAAGTATGTGGGTAACTAGTTATATTATTCAAAACAAGTGTTGAATTTAAATTTTTGAAATAAATAAACTTTTGAGTTGCTAAAAAAAGAAGTGGCTGCTTGCAAAGTTCATAAATTCATCACGAAAAAAGCGGAT
>CAJWKF010000003.1 GCA_913042265.1 uncultured Gammaproteobacteria bacterium | reverse complement strand
TATGACCATTTAGAAGACCCCGGTAAATGGTAAATTCTTTCAATGCCAGCACAGTCACACTTTCAGACCTTAATTTAATTGAGGCTAGTGCAGGTACTGGCAAAACCTTCACTTTAGCTGAACTCTATTGTCGCCTAGTCATAGAGAAAGATCTTACGGTAGAGCAAATTTTAGTAGTGACTTACACACGAGCCGCGACAGAAGAGTTACGATCTCGTTTGAGAGAAAAATTAGTCGATACTCGTAACGAATTGGAAGAGGAGGCTGATGAACGCAGTTTATTAGTACGTCAAAAGCTTAATTTAGCGATTCAAAGTTTTGATGAAGCAGCTGTTTTTACTATTCATGGCTTTTGTCAACGGGTTTTAGGTGACTTTGCCTTTGAAAGTGGCTTAGCCTTCGACATAGAACTTATTGGTGATGATCATGCCTTATTGCAGGCAGCTGTTGATGATTTCTGGCGGCGCCATATCAGCATAGCAGACCATAAGTTAGTGCGGTATTTATTAGCCCAGCGACAGAGCCCTGAGGCTTTATTGAAGTCGATACGACCGTTATTAGGTAAACCTTATTTACATTATTTGCCAATTGATGATGTAGATGTAGATAAAGTACATCAGCAAGCGAAAACACAATTTGAAAAACTGAAAATGCTCTGGAGTGATGAGCAAGATAAAATAACCGCTACTTTACAAAATAGGGCACTCTTGAATGGCAACATGTATCGAACGAAGAGCGTCGAAAAGTGGCTTTTATTACTAGTCGAATTATTGTCCTATGAAGATGTTCCACTAAAATTATTTGCTGGCTTTGATCGCTTCACGCCTATAAAACTTCAAGATGCTTTAAAAAAAGATCAGCAGTTACCTGAATTAGCATTTTGGGAAGCAAGTAAACAGTTAGAAGAAATTGTGGAGCATGTACAAGCTGCACAAGCTCTGCAATACCAACACCTTCGCTTTTCTCTACTAATTGAATTACTTACGACATTAAAAAAAGAAAAGCAGCAGCAACGAGTGCAATCTTATGATGACCTGTTACTTAATTTAGAACGGGCGCTTGAAGGAAGTCGAGGAGATTGGCTCGTCGCACGTTTACGTCAACAGTACCCAGCAGCGCTAATTGATGAGTTTCAAGATACTGATCCTGTCCAATACGCCAGCTTTAGTCGTATATATGCTGATAGTAGTTTGCCAGTTTTTTTGGTGGGTGATCCTAAACAGGCGATTTATAGCTTTCGTGGTGCGGATATTTTCACTTACTTGTCAGCAAAAAAGTCAACGCAACATGAACATACTTTAGGGACTAACTGGCGTTCACACCCCGACTTAGTGAATGCCGTGAATACGATACTGAACAGTAAGGAAAAACCTTTTATTTATGAGGGTATACCTTTTCATCCGGTTAAGGCCTCAAGAGAAAATAAATCTATTCTAACAACGTTAAATTCTAATAGTGCTTTACAGTTTTTATGGCTAGATAGCAGTGAGCCTATGGGTAAGGTGGAGATGACGCAATTAGCAGCAAATGGGACAGCTAATGAGATTGCTGTACTTTTAAATCAGGCTGATTCTAGTGAGGCTATATTATTAGAAAAAAAATCAGAAAAACCTATCCCTGTGTCTGGTGGTGACATAGCAATATTAGTGCGTAATCATGATCAGGCACATATAGTTCAGCAATGTTTGCAAATGCGAGGCATTAATAGTGTTCAACAAGGTAGAGACAATGTGTTTAGTTCTAAAGAGGCTCTGATGTTAGAACGTGTTCTATTTGCAATTTCTGAACCACAAAACCAACGATTAATTACTGTGGCACTATCCACAGAGCTATGGGGATTAGATGCATCCGAGCTTTATGAATTACAACAAAATGAACAAGAATGGTCTGCTCAATTAGATTTATTTTATGACTTGCATCAATTGTGGTTGAAACATGGCTTTATGAGAGCATTTCGCCATTTAATGAATAAAATATCTGGTCAGCAGCAGTTATTAAAATTGACGGAAGGTGAACGTAAGCTTACAAATTTACTGCACTTATGTGAATTAATCCAAACTCAGTGTAGCCAGCAACAGTATGGAATGGAAAAGGTATTGCATTGGGTTTCAAGCCGGAGAAAATCAATCGACCCTAATGATGAATCAGGGCAGTTAAGGCTAGAAAGTGATGAGCAATTAGTTAAAATAATTACTATTCATAAAAGTAAGGGCTTGGAGTACCCAATTGTATTTTGCCCCTTCTTATGGGACAGCAAATTGAGATCGACGAATAAGGAGGTCATTAGTTTTCATGCAATAGATGACGACTATCGTGGACATGTAGCTTTCTCAGAGCCTTCATTAAGTGCGGCAAGAGAATCTATTGCTCTAGAAGAGCGTGCAGAAGATCTGCGCTTGTTATACGTGGCTTTAACAAGAGCACGGGAACGCTGTGTTATCTCTTGGGGTCATGTCGATGCTGCTATGGGCAGCGCATTATTTAGCTTGTTGCATCCTGAGTTGGAGGAACTAGATAGAGAAGAAATGTTAGCACAAGTAAGAAGTTTAGCCGCTGGTAGTAAAGGTACTATCTCGCTTGATATTATAGAAAAAAAAGAGCCTGTTATTTATAAGGGTGTTAAGAGTAATAAGAGAAAATTCGCAGCCAAAAAATTTAAACGCTTTATTCATCAGCCATGGCGTATTGGTAGTTTTAGTGCTTTAACAGGTAGTCATGATGCAGAAGTTCCAGATTATGACTCACCAGCTTCAAATGAATCCGTTGTTACTTTAGAAGCTAATAATGCAGCCGCAAGAGATCGCTTTACTTTTCCTCGTGGTGCACATGCGGGTACCTGTTTACATGCTATTTTCGAGCATTGGGACTTTGCTAGTGATGATCATGATGCGATGCAAGTGTTGGTGAGCCGCACTTTATTACAATATGGCTTTGATGAACTGTGGACAAAGGCAGTTTGTGGTTGGGTGAAAGAGGTGATAGCCACTTCGCTATATAACACGAGTGGCCAGAGTTTTTTTAAACTTGCTGATTTAAGCCAAGATAAACGACTTGATGAATTATCTTTTTACTTTCCAGTTACAGGTTTAACTGTTGATAGTTTACAAAAATGCTTACTTCCTTTATTGACTGCTGAATCACCTTTGGCCCAAGTTATTTCACAGCTTAAATTTTCAAGTTTAAGCGGCTTCATGAAAGGTTTTATAGACTTGGTTTATGAATCACAGGGCCGTTTTTATATCGTTGACTACAAATCTAATTGGCTTGGTATGAGCCAAGGGGCATATCAACAAGACGTTCTAGATCAGGCAATGATTGCTCATGACTACCCATTGCAATACCTTATTTATAGTTTGGCTCTACACCGCTATTTACGTTTACGATTATCTGATTATGATCCAGATGTACATTTAGGTGGTGCTTATTATTTGTTTATTAGAGGTATGAAACCTAACTGGGGCCAGTCTGGAATATTTTTTGATAAGCCGAAGGTAGAGGTCTTAGATGCTTTAGACCACTGCCTGCAGGGCCTAACAAATGACTAAAGTAATAAGGGAGCAATCTGTTTTATCCTTGTTGCGGCATGCTGGTTATAGTGAATTAGCATATCAGTTTGCTAAGTATATTGAACGTCAAGACAATAATAGTGACCCACTGATTGTGTTGACAGCAGCTTTGTTAAGTGAGGCCGTATCAAAAGGACATGTTTGCTTAAATTTAGCTCGGGTCGGTGAACTAGGAATGGGTATTGATGAGCTAATGCCAGAGAGTGTGACGCTTTGGGTTGCTAAACTTCGAGAAAGTCATTTAGTTGGTAAAACGGGTGATTTTACACCGTTAGTTTTAACAGATTCAGGGCTGTTATATCTGTATCGTTATTGGCAGGCTGAGCAACAAGTAGCTGTTTTAATCAAGGAACGCTTAAAGCCGGTGCCGTTGCAGAATGAGACATTGTTGAAACAATACATAGCTAATTGGACAAGTTCACAACCCGGACTTGATTGGCAAAAGGTATCTGTATTGATGGCATTAACACGCCAATTTTGCGTGATCTCTGGCGGACCGGGAACTGGTAAGACAACAATTGTTTTGCGGCTACTCGAGTCATTTTTTAATCAAGATAAGACCTTTCGCATTGCATTGGCAGCGCCAACGGGGAAAGCAGCAGCACGAATGCAACAAGCTGTCGCTAATGTGAGTCAGAGTCAATATAAAGGAGATGTTCAGGCTCAAACTCTACACCGATTGCTGGGTATCACACCTGAGAATGAGCAAGGGCGATATAATACAGAACGCCCCTTGGCTGTCGATGTACTTATTGTTGATGAAGCTTCAATGATTGACATTATTTTAATGTCAAAAATACTTAAAGCCCTACCTAAAACAGCACGACTTATTCTACTAGGGGACAGTCAGCAATTAGCTTCAATTGACTCAGGTGCTGTTTTAGCTAATTTATGTCGTGCTGATGCAGTTTTTTCAGAGGGTTTTGCAGAAGGATTCTTACTCTTAAGTAGCCAAACCTTACCAGCTGTAAAAAGCCGATCATTGATGGCTGATAGTGTGGTTATCCTTAAGCATAGTTATCGGTTTGATGACCAGAGTCAAATTGGCCAACTAGCACAATCAGTACAAGCGGGTGATAGTGATAAATTCATCAATATTCTGATGAGAACAGATGAGACTATCTGGTGGCAAAAAATGGATAAGGCTACGATTCAACAGCGGGTGATGAAGCTATATCATGCATTTTTTGAGGCAATAAAAACTCATCAAGATCCTTTAACTTGTATGCAGTTATTTGAGAAAACACGAGTGCTATGTGCTTTAAATAATGGGCCAGAGTCCGTTGATTCAGTGAATAGTTTGATCGAACGGGCATTAGCAAAGCAATCTTGGCGAACTCATCAAGGCTTTTATCATGGCCGGCCGATTATGGTGATGAAAAATGATTATAACCAAGGTTTATTTAATGGTGATACGGGCCTGGTAATGAATAATGATCAAGGCGTGTTGGCTGCTTGTTTTTTAGATAATAGGATAGTGCGGTGGGTACCTTTAAATAGATTGCCAGCTCATGAAACTGCATATGCGATGACTGTTCATAAAAGCCAGGGTTCGGAGTTTGAGGAAGTCTGTATTATTTTACCCGAGCAGGCTACAGCATTACTAACACGCGAGTTACTTTACACCGCTATGACGAGAGCTAAAGTAAAAATTGGGTTGATCGCCACAGAAGCTATACTGATACAAGCTGTAACATCACAACAAGATCGTGAAATGGGTTTGATGATGGAAATTGATTAAAGAATAGGCAGATAAATTAATAATGGCTCTATATTTCGTACAACATGGTGTTGCTCTATTAAAAGAAGGGTGTTCAGAACGTTCACTGTCATTGGATGGAGAGACCAGTGTCGTATGTGTTGCAAATCACTTAAAGCAGCATGGTCTAGTTCTAAGTGGTATTTGCCACAGTGGCAAACTACGTGCGCGACAGACTGCAGAAATATTTGCTCAAATACTGACTGTTAAAACAGTGACTGCATTGGCTGGAATGAACCCTACTGATGATGTTGCCGCGTTCTTAAAAAATTTAGAAGGTGATGACATTATGTTTGTCGGTCATTTGCCTCATCTAGAAAAAGTAGTCTCCTATATACTCACAGGTAGAGAAAATGCAGCTGTAGTAAAATTTACTAATTCGACTGTTGTTTGTATTGAGAAAGTGGAAGCTGAGTTTTATATTGATTGGATACTCTCTCCAGCAATATGCCAATTTGAGTAAGTCATAAAAATCTTAGAGGTTAGACAGATGGATCGTAGACATTTTATTCAATCAGCGGCACTTGGTATAGCAGCTAGTACGATTTCACCTACTATAGCTATGGCTGGAAATAAAGAACAAGGGCATGAAGCTAAACTGGGTGCTGGTGGTTTGTTTTATACAAAGGATGCCCCCGGTCGTTGGAGTGAGAAAGTTGCGGGTCACTTGCCAAGTATTGAGGTGGTTCCTGCTGCTGAAGGTGTGAGGGTCAAAGTCTTGACAGGACATGAAATGAGGGGTTACCAACATTATATAGTCAAGCATATGTTACTAAATGAACATTTTGAGTTTATTGCTGAGAAGCTGTTTGACCCAATGAAAGACCTCGTACCGATGTCCGAGTTTTCATTAGGCAACTATTCTGGCCGTGTGAATGTAGTAAGTATGTGTAATAAACATGACGTGTGGCTTAATCACATTGATATTTAACCCTTTAAGACCCTGCAGCAACTTTTCTAGATCAATGCGTACTTAAATATAGCCCAACAAGTGAGTTATTTTCTCCTTTTGATTGAGTTTTTCTACCCAAGACTGTGGAACCCCATTATCCTTGCCTACGCCATAGATATTGCCGAGAACAGCACCAAGTAACACAGAGCGACCACAGGAATCACCGCCAGCATAGATGTTTTGTCTGACTGATTCTGTGAAATTGTTTTGTTGCATTATATTATGGATTACTGAGGGTATACCAAATTCTAAGTTACAACTCATACCTAGCTGTTTTGTGGCTTCAGGCGTTGATATATTTTGTAAATTAAGAGCTTGATCTATTAATAGTAGTATTTCTGGTGTCGCTGACTGGCGTGCAGCTTCAATCACACTAAGTACATCCTGCGTGAGGATGGCTGTCTCGATCATTTTACTGGCGACTTGGCCAAACGCTACTGCACGGTCATTATTATTCGTGACACGAACAGCAGACTCAGTAAATTGACGTAATTTATTATCACCAGCGTAGACAGCAGCCAGAGCAGGTAATTTTGCGATGGCAGGGAGTTGTTCATCATCTGCTCCGTGATAGTCGGTAAGTGTTTTTAATACCTGAAATAGTTTTTTAGCATAAGGCAGATCTTTTTTTTCGATACCAGCCTGTTCAACTGCTGATGAATTTGTACTTTGTTTAACTAAGTCGGTGATGAGTGATATTAGCTTTTGTTTTTGTTCTTCATCGCCATGGAAAATAATGGTATTAGCTTTTTTTGTGACGAATAGCTGGTTTGATGTAATATTATCTAGCGTGTCACGCATAGGCCTATCGATATAGCCAATATAATCACCACCATAGCCAAAGTGCTGGCAAAATAAGTTCTGATAGTGTTCTTTAATATAAATGCCCTGATTATCAGAAAGCGAATTAAGAAGGGTTATTGTTTGCTCGCCGTAATGTGAGATATCACCACTAATTTTTTTACTATGAGCAAAGTAACTCGGAACCCCCATGTAATCAGCTGAGGATGGGGTATGAAACTCGGGCAAGGATGAAGCAATTTCATAAATACGCTGCTGGTCATAAATCCAATGAAAGCCTAAAGCAGCTGCATCAGCAGTGAGTGCACCCAATAGTGTGTTTTTGAGCTGTTCTTTTTTGCTTGTATGCATTGTGGCCTTATTATTTGGTTAAAATAGTTTATTAACGTTAAAGCAAAAGAAAAGCCTGGTCAAAAATCACTAAGTAATAAACGATATTGTGTGCTTGTACAGTTATAGTCAGCCGGACCTTATCTGTTTCTATGGACTATTGACCTATTATGATTTGGGCTATAGGATCACCTTTCGATTATGACTTATCCTGGAACAGACATGACAATAGATATCCTTGGGGAAACTTATTTATCTTTTAAAAAAATCCTTAAGATATTGCTTATATATATATCAATTATATTTTCGCCGTTAGAAAATGCCTATGCAGAGGAGAGTTCAAACTTCACCTTACCTGAAGTGGCGAATATTCCAGCTGGAATATTTGAGATGGGCTGTGTAAGCTCTATTGATTGTAAGGATAGGGAAAAACCTGTCCACTTTGTGACCATTCCTGCCTTTCAAATGACAAAAACTGAAGTGACAACTGAATTATGGGCTGCTTGTGTTAGTGCTAAAGCTTGTAATCATGAACCTGAAAACAATGGTTGGACTGAGTCTGACATGCCAGTAAGATATATTTCTTGGGATGATGTGCAGGTTTTTATTACGTGGTTAAATTCGGTTACTGACAAAGATTATCGACTGCCTAGTGAAGCAGAGTGGGAGTATGCTGCTCGTGCAGGGACTAATACGCCATTTAATACTGGAATGTGCATTACTGCTCAACAGGCTAACTTTGAGGGTAATGCCTTTAAGGCTGCTGGGTGTGACAAACAAGGAATAAATCGTAAAAAAGTAGTCCCAGTTGCTAGTTTTCCAGCTAATGAATTTGGTCTATACGACATGCATGGTAATGTTTACGAATGGGTTGCAGATTGTTGGCACCCCAATTACAATGGCGCTCCAACAGATGGAAGTTCTTGGTCTGGGACGGCTGGCGAGTGCGAACGACATACTTTCAGAGGTGGTACATGGCATGGTGCCGTTGATTATATGCGTTCTGCTTTTCGATATAGATACCCACGTGAAATACGTACTGGTGGCCTAGGTTTTCGTTTAGTTCTCTCACATTCTAATCAAAGGCTGTTGAATTAGCTTTCAGGATTATCTTTGAAACAAAAGAAAATTTTATTTTATGTGTGGAACCCTGCAAATTAAAATCTTAAATTTATAAATATGGAAATCGTTATGAAGGCTAAATTTATTTCAATGTTCTCAGTAGTATCCCTATTATGTTTTTCTAGCTATGGCTATACAGAAGACATTACTTTTGATGATATGACTGTCACAGCGACCCGTAGTGAACGCTCTTCGCTAGAATTACCAGTCAGCATTAATATTAAGTCCGCTGATGAGGTTGCAGTCGATAAAGCTTCAACGCAGCGTGAATTATTAAATTCAATAGCAGGTGTTCGCCTTACTCAAACGGGCTCAACAATAGGCCATACGACGAGTATTCGATTACCCAATAATACGAATCCTTATTACTTGTTTTTACAAGACAGTATTCCAATTCAGTCTTCAGGTTTTTTCAATCATAACGGTTTGGCTTATACTAACTTCAGCTCAGCGGGCGCAGTTGAAGTGTTTAAGGGGGCTGGTACTGCTTTGTACGGTTCTGATGCCGTAGGTGGGATCATTAATGTGAGGTCATCAAAACCTATGGATAATTTAGGTGCAAAATTTTCAGCCGAATTTGGCCGTGATGATTTCCAACGTTTTGAAATTGAAGCCGGTGTAGAAATAGATGAGCATGCTGCAATTTCGGCCAATATGTCACACGCAAAAGCTGATGTTTGGCGGGAACATTCCGAATATGAACGAGATGAGCTTTCAATCAATTATGTCAATGATCTGAATGATGATAACCAGCTTAAAATAGGCTTTAATGTAAATAGCTCTGAGTCGGAAATGACAAGTGTTATCGAGGGCTTTAGACGGTATCGTGATGAACCTACCTATCTTGGCCAGCAAGTTGAGAGAAGCATCGCAGCGGGTATAGATCCTATCCGAGAATTCGATTATGCACGGTTAAATGTTGAACTGAATCATATCGTATCTGACACGCTTGAAGTTAATGCAATCGCTTACATTCGTAACAATAGAAATAGGTACAGTGCCACATGGGAACCAAATGTCGCATTTAATGATGGCAAAGAAAATAGCTATGGATTGTTATTAAAAGCAGATGTGGATTTGGGAAGACTGCATACAATAACTGGCTTAGATGTTGAATATACTCAAGCTACACGCGAGTACGAACAAAAATTTGACTATACTCCATCTGGTTGGGGCAGCACCGTTGCTGCGGGTAAAATATATGATTATGAAGTCGATTATAAAGCTCTTGCTCCTTATATTCGAGTCGAACTTGCAATATCTCCAAAGATAAAAGTGGGTGCAGGTTTACGATATGACATAAATAGTTTTGAGTACACTAACAAGCTAACGGATGGTCAATATGCTGCTTCTACTTATTCTCGGGCAAGTTCTGATAATGATCCTACTTTTAACCATCTCAGTCCCAAACTTGATTTGACTTACCAGATATCTGGCCAACAATCAGTATATGGCCGCTATGCGAATGGCTTTAGAGTTCCTCAAGCATCTCGCTTATATAGCTTAAGAACAAATAATATTGATTTCAGTTTAGATGAAGAAGTAACGGATACCTTTGAAATAGGTTATAAATATAGAAATGCGACTCACGAATTTACAACCGCTGTCTATTCTCTTGTAATAGACGATACAATTGTCCGAAGAGAAAATGCATTGAGAGAACGTTACTTTGTTAATGGTAGTAAAACTTTACACCGTGGTATCGAGTTCTCATTAGCTTCTAAACTCTCCGATGAAGTTACTACAAAAGTAGCTTACAGCTTCTCACAGCATGAATTTGATGGAGATGATGTTTATGGTGATAATGAACAGAGGCAAGCACCCGAAAACACCGCCAATACACGTTTGATATACACACCGAGACAAGTGAAAGGTTTGACAACACTTTTTGAATGGGAGCATGTTGGTTCTCAATGGCTGGATGATGCCAATACAACACGCTATGCGGGGCATGATGTTGCTAATATTAAAATGCGTTATGAACTAAATAATAATATTGTTATGTTTGCACGAGTGAATAATATAACGGATCGATTATATGCAGAGAGTGCCGAAATTGCATATGGGACCCAGCGTTATACGCCTGCTCCGCCAAGACAAGCTTTTGTAGGTTTCGAATATAAACTTTAATTGATGTAAAATGTTCACCCAGTAAGCTAAATGAATACTTTTTTGTGAGGGGGTAATGACAGTGAATAGATTGTATATAGCTTTATTGCTATCTATAGGACTTAGCATGAATATGCCAACTGTAATGGCAGGACATCATGTGGATCAAGATAAGCCAAAAGCTCCTGTTATTTATTCATCTAATAATGTAACGAGTGTTGATATTAAATATTTTGACCATGCTGTGCATCTGTTACTTGGGAAAAAAATAAACAACAAAGATAGCTTTTGGTATCAGTCTTCTGTTGATCAAGGTGAATCATGGTCGACGCCTGTCAACATTACACAAGGCTTAGCAATCAACGCAAGAGTAGTGCGAGGTAATGATGCACGTCTGGCTGTTCAGGGAGATCATCTTGTTGCAGTATGGGGAAGTCGTATAGAAAATGTAAACCATAATGCGGGCCCTATGGTCGTAATGGCATCAGATGATGGGGGAAAGTCATGGGAAACAATTGATTCTCCGGCGGATTGGAATGGAGCTCATGGTTTTTTTGCAATGGATGCAGATGAAAATACAATCAGTTTAACCTGGCTAGATAGTCGTACTAAAAAGGGTAAAGGCGCAACGCAGGGACTACGTTATTCAAAGAGCATTGACGGAGGATTGAGTTGGTCGACTAACTTAACTCTCGATGAGCGAAGTTGTGCATGCTGTTGGAACACAGCAAAATATCACGACGGACAGTTTTATGTGTTTTATCGAGATAAAGATCCTTCTGATATGACCCTAGGTAAAGTTGATTCAGAACAAGGTTGGCAACAGTTGAGCACCGTCGGTAATTTTAATTGGGACTTTCAGGGCTGCCCGCATATTGGCGGAAGCATTGCTTTTGATGATGAGATGGGGCTGATCCATAGTACTGTAGGAACAGGTCATACAGAGCATAGTGGTACCTACTATTTGAATTCAACAGATAAGGGTCAATCTTGGACCGAGCCATTTCGCTTAGGTGAAGATACGGCAGTGCATAGTGATTTAGCTGTATCGGGTGAGGGTGAGGTATTAGCAACTTGGGACAATATCACGGCTACAGGTTTTCGAATTGCTTATTCACAGTCAATTGATCAGGGAAAAAATTGGACTAAGACTGTAATAGCTTCTGATGAAGGTATACGTGCTACACACCCTCGTGTTGTGGCGATGACTAATAAGTTTTTACTTTTATGGACCGAAGGTAAGGCCAAAGAGGCCAGCACAATGCGAATGATGGCAATTCCCTTTGGCCAATAAAATGAATAGCTTACGTATCCTTTTTTTTGTGAGCTTGCTTGGCTTGTTAGGTTTTACGTCTGAGTACGATGTTAAACCTTTTGTAAAGGGCTCTTTTCTTGAGATACAGCAGCAATATGTTGATAAGCCTTATATGCTCTTATTTTGGGGCAAAGACTGTGCGTACTGCATGAAAGAATTGGCGATGCTGGGGAAATTACTAGAATCCTACCCTAATGTAATGGTTGTGACTGTAGCAACTGATCCTTTTTTAGAATCAAGCATAGTGTTGAATAAAATGTCTGGATTTGGCTTAATACAAGCTCAAAACTGGGTATTTGCAGATGACCATCCAGAGATACTGTATTTTGATGTGGAGAAGCGGTGGCGAGGGGAGTTACCTCTAACTTATTTATACGATGGTAAACAGCTTATTAGTCACAGTGGAATGCTTAAAAAAACTGATGTATTGGTATGGTTAAAGAATCTAGGATCGTAAGTTGTTGTTGATATTACCGCATAAAAGCGGTTTGAGTCTGGGTTGGTTTAACGTAGAATAGAACACTTGCAGTAAAGAGGAATGAAAAGATGCTTGATCCAAAAAAAATTGAAGAAGTAGTAGAAAGTCTCTCTAAGGCAATACCTCCTGGTTTAACAGCTATGCAGTCGGATGTTGAAAAAAATGTCAGAAGTGTCCTCAGCGGGGTGTTTGCTAAATTAGATTTGGTGACACGCGAAGAATTTGACGTTCAAAGTCAAGTTTTGCAACGTACTCGGGCCAAGCTAGAGGTGCTAGTGCAAAAAGTTGCTGAACTAGAAAAAATATTAGCTCCAGAAAAAAAATAGTTTATGTCAGAGTTTAAGAATGTAACGCTGACTCGTGAAGCTAAGATCTATTTTAATGGTAAAGTCACTAGTCGGACAATAGTATTTGCTGATGACACTGTTAAAACACTAGGTATTATGATGACCGGAGACTATACCTTCGAAACAGAAAAGCCTGAGATGATGGAAATATTATCAGGACAGTTAACCTATTGTTTAAAAGAGTCTGATAACTGGATTGATGTGAAAGGTGGTGAATCATTCAATGTGCCTGGCGATTCATCATTTGATTTGAAGGTAACTGAACTAACTGATTATTGTTGTTCCTACATAGATTAATATCATAATATTTTAATTTCAAAAAGCCGCTAATAAGCGGCTTTTTTGTTTTATTAGGTTTGGGTAGGGTTCTTATTTAAGAGAATGCTAGTAATAATTAATTTTACATTATTAATTATCTATTCCTACTTATTGAACCAAGAATTTGAGTGTTATATTTTTATGGATGTAAGTATGTTGAAGCAATAAAATCAGCGCGTTTAATTATAAAATAGAAGGCTTCTGAAACGATTATATCTAAGAAACTGTGCGTTTTGTTTGCCCATATCGTTTGATCATGGACGTCTACAAGTTTATTATTTTTAGCCAATTAATTTGTCAATTGCAAATCCAGCTAGCCATTATATTATAGCGACCTGCTTCAACGTGATGGTGTTGTCTAATGGAAGCCTAAAACCTATTAATCCGAGGTGAAAACAAGTTGCAAGATCTCAACCCACAACAGCGAGAAGCTGCACGTCATATTGACGGTCCTTTACTGGTATTAGCAGGTGCGGGTAGCGGTAAAACACGTGTGATCACACGAAAAATTGCATACTTGATTGAACAATGTAATATTCCTGCACGCCATATCGCCGCTGTAACTTTTACTAATAAAGCTGCGAGTGAGATGAAAAAAAGAGTGGCACAATTAATGGCTGACCGTGACATGTCAAGTCGTGGCCTTATGGTTTCAACTTTTCACAATTTGGGTTTAACGATCTTGCGAAAAGAGTTTAGTCATATTGGGTTTCGGTCAGGTTTTTCAATTTTTGATGGACACGATAGTTTAGCCGTATTACGTGATTTAATGGGCCGTGATTTTGCTGCAGATAGTGAACATGCAGAGCAATGTCAGTGGCAGATTTCTGCATGGAAAAACAAGCTTATTTTACCTGAAGAGGCAAGGGAAATAGCCGAAGATGAACAACAAAAAGCTGCTGCTAAGGTATATTCTCGTTATGTTGAAGCACTGAAAGCCTATAATGGCGTTGACTTTGATGACTTGATTTTAAAGCCGGTAGTATTATTCCGAGATCATCCTGAGGTTTTGAAACGCTGGCAAGCTAGGATCCACTACTTATTAGTAGATGAGTATCAAGACACCAATGGCTGCCAATACGAATTGGTGAAGCAACTAGTTGGTATTCGCGAAGCTTTGACGGTGGTAGGAGACGATGATCAATCAGTCTATTCTTGGCGTGGTGCAAGACCTGAAAACTTAGCTCAATTAGAGGTGGATTTCCCCCGTTTAAAGTTGATCAAGCTTGAGCAAAATTATCGGTCAATGAGCCGTATCTTACGCGTAGCTAATGGGTTGATTAGTCACAATCCTCACCTGTTTGAAAAGAAATTATGGAGTGCAATGGGAGAAGGTGATGCCATTCGTGTAATTGGTTGCCGCGACGATAATCATGAGTCCGAAAAAGTTGTATCTGAACTTCTTTACCATAAGTTAAAGCATCAAACTGATTTTAAAGATTATGCGATCTTATACAGGAGCAATCATCAATCAAGACCCATAGAACGTATCCTACGTGAACATAATGTTCCATATATTTTAACAGGAGGCACTTCATTTTTCTCACGGGTTGAAGTCAAAGATATCATGGCTTATCTCAGATTATTGGCTAATCAAGATGATGATAATGCTTTCTTACGTGTCATTAATACACCACGTAGAGGGATAGGTGCAACAACATTACAAGCCATAGGAAATTATGCTGCAGATCGTAAAACAAGTATGTTTGGTGCCTGCTTTGAAATGGGCCTTCATGAAAAGCTATCATCATCCGCGGTTAAACGTATTGAGCATTTTAGCGGTTGGCTTGTAAGTATTGTTGATAGAGCAAAACGTGGCGATCTGATGGAAGCGATTCGCGATATGATTGAAGAAATAGATTATCGAGCCTGGTTGGAAGAAGTAACGGGCGATCCTGATCAAGCGACTCGCCGGATGGATAATGTTGAAGAGTTGTTAACTTGGATAAGTCGACTTATCGAACAAGATACTGAAGAGAAAAGTATTGGTGATATAACTGCTCGTCTTACCTTGATGGATATTTTAGAACGCCAAGCAGATGAGAATCAGTCTGATGCAGTTCATTTAATGACTCTACATGCTGCAAAAGGCTTGGAGTTTCCACATGTCACTATCATTGGTATGGAAGAAGAAATTCTCCCACACAGGGCGAGTATTGAAGAAGAGACTATTGAGGAAGAGCGTCGACTAGCTTATGTCGGGATCACACGTGCACAGCGTAGTTTAGTTTTTACTATGGCCAACACTCGTAAACGTTACGGTGAAAAAGTTACGTGTGAAGAGAGTCGTTTTCTAAGAGAGCTTCCTGCTGATGACTTAATCTGGACGACCGAAAAAGTACAAGCTGATCCTGAAGAGCGTAAAGAAAGAGGCAAGGCTCATTTGTCGAACATTCGAGGATTGTTAAAATAAAGTTGTAAGCTTTAAACTTGTTTTTTCGTTCGTATCTAAGACATTATTTATTCATATTTTTAAATGAAGTTAATACCTGTCACCTTCCTAACTTTAAATTGAAGTAGGGCTTTGTTGGGATTTTTTAATATACTTATAATCGATAATACCGATTAAAATCATTGGAACAAGTTGTTTGCAAAGAAGTCAATAGGATAATAGAGTCTTTTTAAAAGGAAGCTTTTATCACAGCGAGGAGTAAGTAATTATGTCATCACTGATAAATACACAAGTGAAACCTTTTAACGCAACGGATCATCATAAGGGCAATTTTGTTGAACTGTCTGATGCAGATCTTAAAGTAAAAGGGTCTATATTTTTCTTTTATCCAGCAGACTTTACATTTGTTTTCCCAACTGAATCAGGAGATCTAGCGACCTACTATGTTGAATTAAAGGAGTTAGCCGTTGAAGTCTATTCAATTAAAGCGATGGTGTAATTACTAACATTTCAGAAGAAAAAGGAGCATAAATATGAATAATGCCAATAAACCTTCTTCAGGACAATGCCCCGTTATGCACGGAGCAAATACCACCTCAGCAACATCCAAAACGGATTGGTGGCCCAATTCGCTCAACCTAGACATTCTGCATCAGCATGATACTAAGACTAACCCAATGGATGAAGATTTTGATTATAGTAAAGAATTCAAGCAATTAGATCTAGCATCTGTAAAGAAAGACCTACACGCACTTATGACTGATAGCCAGGAATGGTGGCCAGCAGACTGGGGGCACTATGGTGGCTTAATGATCCGTCTAGCATGGCATGCAGCCGGTACCTACCGTGTAGCAGACGGACGAGGTGGTGCAGGTACAGGGAATCAACGTTTTTCACCATTGAATAGTTGGCCAGATAACGTCAACTTAGATAAGGCTCGCCGTCTTTTATGGCCTATTAAAAAGAAATATGGCAATAAACTGTCATGGGCAGATCTGATGATACTTGCTGGTAATATGGCTTACGAGTCTATGGGGCTCAAAGTCTTCGGTTTCGCCGGCGGTCGAACTGATATCTGGCACTCAGAAAAAGACATTTACTGGGGCTCTGAGAAAGAATGGCTGGCGCCAACAGGCAGTGAAGGTAGCCGTTATTCTGGGGAAAGAGACCTTGAAAACCCACTCGCAGCAGTAATGATGGGACTGATTTATGTAAATCCTGAAGGGGTTGATGGTAACCCTGACCCGCTCAAAACCGCACATGATATTCGAGTCACGTTTGAGCGCATGGCAATGAATGACGAAGAAACTGTGGCATTGACCGCCGGTGGTCATACTGTTGGTAAATGTCATGGTCGTGGTGATGCTACACAGCTTGGTGCTGAACCTGAAGCGGCTGATGTAAATGAACAAGGCTTTGGGTGGCACAATCCTAAAGGTAAAGGATTTGGTCGTGACACCGTCAGCAGCGGTATTGAGGGGGCTTGGACAACAAACCCAACCCAGTGGGACAATGGATACTTTGATATGCTGTTAAATCACGACTGGGAATTGAAGAAAAGTCCGGCTGATGCATGGCAGTGGGAGCCCATTAGTATTAATGACGAAGATAAGCCTGTTGATGTTGAAGATCCTTCAATTAAATACAACCCGATCATGACTGATGCTGATATGGCGATGATCAAGGATCCTGTTTACAGAAAAATTTCTGAACGATTCTATAAGGAACCAGACTACTTTTCTGAGGTGTTCGCGCGTGCCTGGTTTAAATTGACCCACCGTGATTTAGGCCCAAAATCCCGTTATTTGGGTTCAGAAGTACCTGATGAAGACTTGATCTGGCAAGATCCTGTGCCTTCAGTTGACTACACATTAAGTGAACAGGAAATCAGCGTACTTAAAGTACAGATCCTTAATAGTGGTTTGAGTAAAGCCGAACTAGTTGCAACTGCCTGGGATAGTGCTCGCACATTCCGTGGTTCTGATTTCCGTGGTGGAGCTAATGGGGCACGTATTCGTCTAACACCGCAAAAAGATTGGGTAGGTAACGAGCCTGAAAGGTTGCATAAAGTACTAAATGTTCTATTGACTATTCAGTCAGGCCTAGACAAGAAAGTAAGTATTGCTGATCTGATCGTACTTGGTGGCTCGGCGGCAGTTGAAAAAGCAGCGCATGATGCAGGTGTTGATATCATAGTGCCGTTTATAGCCGGTCGTGGTGATGCCACCCAAGAAATGACGGATGTGGATTCATTTGAACCACTTGAATCGATACATGATGGCTATCGTAACTGGGTCATGAAAGACTATGTTGTTTCACCGGAAGAACTGATGCTAGATCGCACTCAGTTGATGGGTTTAACCGCACCTGAAATGACAGTTCTAGTTGGTGGTCTTCGTGTACTAGGCGCCAACTATGCTGGAAGCAAACACGGTGTATTGACTGTTCGTGAAGGAGTGTTAACTAATGATTTCTTTGTTAATCTAACTGATATGGCTAACACTTGGAAGCCGGTCGGTAAAAACTTGTACGAAATCTGCGATCGAACGACTGGTGTTACTAAGTGGACAGCCACTCGTGTTGATTTGGTGTTTGGCTCAAACTCTATACTACGTTCTTATGTTGAGGTTTACGCTCAAGATGATGCGAATGAAAAATTTGTCACAGACTTTGTTAAAGCCTGGACAAAGGTCATGAATGCTGATCGTTTTGATCTTTCATCCTAGTTAATCAAGACAGCATTGAATAGGCACTTTGTTTATTGCAAAGTGCCTGTCATCTGTTATTGTTTTTAAATTAAAAACCAATAATCCTACATTCGTCTTAGGTATTTGTTAGCTATTTCACTTTATCTAAAGCTTGGCTAACATCAGCGATAATATCTTCAATATTTTCGATACCCACAGAGATACGAACCAAATCAGCTTTTACGCCAGCAGCTTCCAGTTCTTCTTCATTAAGTTGTCGGTGTGTGGTGGAGGCAGGATGACAGGCAAGTGATTTTGCATCACCGATATTAACAAGGCGTAAAATCATCTCAAGGGCATCAATAAATTGTCCACCTGCTTTTTCACCACCCTTAATACCAAAACTCAAAATACCGGAGGCCTGTCCCCCAGAGATTTTTTTACATGTTTCATAGTAAGGACTATCTTTTAAACTGGCGTAGCTTACCCATGAAACTTTAGAGTGGTCATTGAGGTAGTTAGCTAGTTTTAAGGCATTTTCACAGTGCCTTTCCATCCGAATTCCAAGAGTTTCTAGTCCTTGCAGTATTAGGAATGAATTCATTGGAGAGATAGCTGCACCAGTATTTCTCAAAGGTGCAACTCTACAGCGACCTATAAATGCTGCTGGTCCGAGTGCTTCTGTATAGATAACACCATGATATGAAGGATCAGGCTCATTTAATACAGGAAAGCGAGCTTTATTGGCAACCCAGTCAAACTTACCAGAGTCTACAATCGCACCGCCGATAGAGTTACCATGGCCACCAATGTATTTTGTTAGGGAATGAATAACAATATCAGCACCATGTTCGATAGGGCGGCATAGAAAAGGTGTAGCAACAGTGTTATCAACCATTAATGGGATACCATGTTTTTTTGCTATTTTTGCTAGTTTTGCGATATCAACGACATTACCAGCTGGGTTGCCGATAGATTCACAGAAAATGGCTTTGGTATTTTTATCAATCGCTGCTTCAAAACCCTCAAAGTCATCGTGTGAAAGCATCTTCACGTTGATACCTTGTCTGGGTAGAGCATGTGCAAATAAGTTGTAGGTTCCGCCATAGAGTTGACTGGTGCTGATAATATTATCACCGACGCTACATATACATTGGATAGCATAAGTAATGGCAGCCATACCAGAGGCTAAAGCCAACGAAGCTATACCGCCCTCTAATGCTGCAATGCGCTGCTCTAGTACATCAGTAGTAGGATTCATTATACGGGTATATATATTCCCCGGGACTTTGAGGTCAAATAAATCAGCACCGTGCTGAGTATCATCAAAGGTATAAGATGTAGTTTGATAAATAGGCACAGCAGCGGCTTTAGTGGTCGATTCAGCGTCATAACCATGATGTAGAGCTAGTGTTTCGAGTTTCATAATTTACTCTTTAGTCTGTTAAATGTTTCGTTAGTTAAGTGATCTTTCTGCTTGTTTCCAGTATTCGAAATATTCTTTGAATTTAGTTTCTGAGTAGCTGAAACCGTCTTCCAAAGCTCCCGATGTTCTAGAATTTAGAATTTCCCCATTTTTATCAGTAATGACGAGAAATGGATAACCTTCGAACTCAGGCATTTCATTTAAAAAGGCTGCATTATCATTTTCAGGACTGACATTTACTTTAATAGATATAAAGGTTTCATCGCGAAGTGTTTTTATTGTTGAGTTGTTATTTAAGAAGCTTTCTAATTTGTGGCACCAACTACACCAGTTACCACCAATCTGAACAAGAATTAACTTTTCTTCTTTTTCTGCTTGGAGTTGAGCATTTTGGAAATCTTTAAAGGCATCACGACCAGGATCATAAGGTCCAGGCTCCGCTTGTGTCGTAATGGAGATAGTTGAAATACTTAAAACTAGCGCCAAAGTGATGAGAAATTTATTCATAAGTTTAACTTTAATAGTCTGTCTAACATGCTAAGTTGACTTTAAGGTAGTTTACTTGATTTAAGAAGTCTTAGGGGTGCTTAATCGAGAGGGAGGATGAGATGTTATGTTCCAACTTGATCTTTGAACGTTAAGAGTACCTATTTAACGAGCAATAACATATGGTTAACGGCTGCTTCGATATCGGCATCAGTTAAGGCTTTTCGGCCACCACGTGCGGGCATCTTCTTGATACCATAGATGGCATTATCATGGAGAGTGAAGAGACCTTTTTTGAGACGTGGAGCCCAATCTTTAGCTTCCCCTAACCTTGGGGAACGCATTAACCCAGCAGAATGACAGCGGATACAATAGTCTCTAACAACTTTTTCCCCATGACTTAAATTACCAAGAGTCTCTCGATCCTTTTTTATTGCTGATGATGGATCTCTGACATTAACTTTTCCAATTGGTTTTATGCGTTCGACGACTTCTTCTGGAGTCATATTATATCTGTGGTAAGTCACTGGTGCAGTTGCGATAGCTGATGCACTAAAAACTGTGAGTAAAGTAAAGATAGTGATAGCAATAAGATTATCAACAAAAAAAAGACTTCGTTGTTTTGAACTCATGTAAGGGCTTGCCATAGACAGATGATCATATATATAAGAATTATACGCCGGTCGTTTTTATGAAGCTACTTTGAGAAGACATTTTGTGTGTTTTATACGAGTGCGGTTAAAGCAATTTTACCAACAGTTTTCCCCGTGAGTAACTTTTGGTGTGCCATGGTTATATTTCCAGGTGTGATCGGTCCGATTGTTTGCTGTAGAGTACTTATGATTTTTCCTTCATCAATCATGCTGGCAACTTGCGATAAGATATTATGATGTGAAACCATGTTTTTAGTTTTAAACATAGGCTTGGTAAACATAAATTCCCATACAAAGCCTGCACTTTTGTTTTTCAGAACGTTCATGTCATATTTTTCTTTGCTATTAACAAGGCTACAAATCATCCCTTCTGGGGCAATTATTTCTGTCATAGCACTGAAGTGTTGGTCAGTATCAGCAAGGCAAAGTATGTAGTCAGGTTTTTCGATCTTAAGCATACGATATTGCTCAATCAAATCTGAATGATGATTGATTATTTCATCTGCTCCTAATTTAGCACACCATTGTTCTGTCTCGGGTCTTGAGGCGGTAGCAATGACGTGCAAATTTGCAACGACCTTAGCTAGTTGAATTGCAATGGACCCGACACCACCACCACCACCTATAATTAAAATAGTTTTACCATCATCATGCCCTGGAATGATCTTTAAACGAGAAAAGAGTGCCTCCCAAGCAGTAATACTTGTTAAGGGCATAGCTGCAGATTGTTCTGGTTTTATAGATACAGGTGCTTTGGCTGCTAGACGCTCATCAACGAGCTGGTATTGAGAATAGGATCCTGAGCGTGAAATATCACCTGCATAATAAATTTTATCACTAACATTGAGTAGTGTTGTTTTATCACCGGCGGCAATAACAGTTCCCATTGCATCCCAACCTAATATTTTAGGATTACTGAGTCTATCTGTGATGCCTGCTTTTATTTTTATATCAATGGGATTTACACTAATCGCACTAATTTTAACAAGAACATCGTGTCCTTTTGCGATAGGAATGCTTTGTTCAAACTGAATAGGGGGCTCATCAGCTAAGTGATAACCTACTGCTTTCATTTTCTTTAACATGGCGTTTGTGTACTTTTATAATAAAAGAGCATTTGAAAATTTCTTGTGTTTAAACTAATTTTACATTTTTGAGTTAAGTGAGAGATTATCTTTTACTTTTTTTAACTTAAAGTAGAGCCTTAAGGGCCGCCAAGTAGTTTTCTTCTGAAGGAGGCTGGTTATTTTTTTGTGCTAACCACAATGACTCCGTTAAGCATTCCATCATTTCATGCTCTGTTTCGTGAGTATTGCTATATTTTGCCTGTAACTGTGAATAGAAAGTACGAATACCAGCTGGCCTATCAGTGGAAATTTGTTCGTGCAAGGAAATGTGGAGGCCCATATGCAAGTATGGGTTACTTTGGCCATTTTCAACAAAATATTCTTGCTCTAAGCTGTTCGTGGTATCAAAAATGACATGATATTCAGGGTGTTGTTCAATAACTTGGCAAATAATTGTTTCCAAGGGTAACAGTGTCTTGTTTGATTGTCTTTTTTGCCATATATCATGATAATACTGGCGTAACTGTTGTCTGTTTTGACCAAACATTATTATTTTTTAGCCATTTTATGCTGACGACGAAAATCGTCACACAAATGAGATACAACACATTGTTCACAATGGGGTTTTCTAGCTGTGCAAACATAACGGCCATGTAAAATAAGCCAGTGATGAGCATCCTGCATAAACCTTTTTGGTACAACTTTAATTAGCTTATCTTCAACGGCCCGAACTGTTTTTCCTTTGGCCAAACCAGTACGGTTGGACAGACGAAACAGGTGGGTATCTACCGCGATAACAGGATGATTAAAAATAGTATTCAAGACGACGTTCGCTGTTTTACGGCCTACGCCAGGTAGAGCCTCTAAGGCTTCTCTGTCTTCAGGAACTTCACTATTGTGCTTATCTATTAACAACCTGCAGGTTTTAACTACATTGGCTGCTTTACTATTAAATAAGCCAATAGTTTTAATGTAATTTTTTAAGCCATCGACACCCAGAGCATAAATTTTTTCGGGTGTATTTGCCACAGGGTAAAGAATATTTGTAGCTTTATTAACTCCAATATCAGTTGCTTGAGCAGATAAAATTACAGCAATTAAGAGCTCAAAGGGATCGCTAAAATTGAGCTCTGTTGTCGGTTCTGGATTATGGGTTTGCAGAGCAGCAAAAAAATCATGGCGCTGGACTTGATTCATTAATTCGGTACCTGAGGAGAGTGCTTTTCCGCTAGGGTAGTTGTTGCTGAAACGTTATGAGTTACCTGTCTGGCATCTAGAACATTTTTTAATGCGACAATTAATCCTAGGCCTATAAAAGCACCAGGAGGCAAGAGAGCTATTAGAAACCCACGATAATCGTCGATAACAATAATAGTAAAGTGCCTAGCTATTTCTCCAAACATCAAGTGGGCTTCACTGAACAACGTGCCTTGGCCCAGGATTTCTCTCATCGCACCAAGTAAGACTAATACGGCAGTAAACCCAATACCCATCATAAAGCCATCCACGATAGCGGGACCTACAGGATTTCGAGCTGCAAAGGCTTCGGCACGACCTGTGATAGCACAGTTAGTGACAATGAGAGGAATAAAGATACCAAGTATTAAATATAATTCATGAAACCAAGCACTCATTGACAATTCAATGGCTGTGACGATGGAGGCGATAATTAGAACAAATACTGGTAGTCGTGCTTCATCAGGAATGTGATGGCGGCATAGTGAAATAATACCGTTTGATGCAACTAAAGTTAAGATGGTGGCAAGACCAAGACCAAGACCATTTATGACAGTATTACTTACTGCTAGAAGTGGACATAAACCTAGCAACTGAACTAGAGCTGGATTGTTTTTCCAAAGGCCGTCGCGAATAATAGACTTATATAACGGAGTCATGGCGCTTTCTCAAACTGTTGTTGGAATAATGTGTCTTGATGCGCTTTAAAATAAAGCAAGGCATTTTTAACTGCTCGAATGACTGCTCGTGGCGTAATAGTTGCGCCTGTGAATTGATCAAAATAGCCACCATCTTTTTTAACTTGCCATTGTGTGGAAATAGGTTCATTCAGTGATAAACCACTAAACTTATTAATCCAATCTGATTTTCGAGGTTCAATCTTATCTCCTAAGCCCGGAGTTTCTTTATGTTGAATAACACGCACACCAGCTAAATCACCATTATTGTATACGCCAATCAATAATTTTATTTTACCACTATAACCATCAGGTGCGATGCTGGTAAAAACCACTGCTATGGGATTACCATCGAGTCGTGCCCTATATACTGTACTAGGTTTTGAAGTGGCCAATTGTTGCTCAGGAGGGATTTCAATTGTGTCAGCTAAAATATCGTTATTGTAGTACTTCTTAGGGACTAAAATATTGATGGCTTTTAATAATGTTTGACGCTCATTATCAATAATTTTTTGACGTGTTGCTTTTTCGGTGACAACAACAAGACTGCTGGAGCCAATTGCAAAGGCTGCTAGTATTAAGCCGATACTGATAACATGATGTTGGAGTGTATTCATTATTTATTAGCGCCATAGACTCGTGGCTGCGTGTAATAGTCGATGAGGGGGACAAGCATATTCATTAATATCACAGCAAAAGCAATACCATCAGGGTAACCTCCCCAAACGCGAATAACATAGGTCAATAGCCCAATGCCAGCACCAAAGATAAGCCGACCTTTTATCGTTGTGGCTCCAGATACCGGATCTGTTGCAATAAAAAAGGCACCTATCATTGTGGCTCCACTAAACAGATGAAATAATGGCGATGCTGTGGTCTCAGGTGATATTAACCAAGTTATAAAGGCTATTGTTGCAAGTGAAACTATAACTGCAACGGGGATATGCCAGCTAATTATTTTGCGATAGATTAAAAATATTCCGCCGATTGCAAACCAGAAGTTTACCCACTGCCAACCTTCTCCAGAAAAGCGGCTAAAGACTGGGTTTTCCATAATTTCACTAGGCGTCTGTAGCAAGCCTATTTGAGTTTTCATCATATCTAGTGGAGTGGCAGCAGAAATTGCATCATAGGACAATTGTTGAGGCAACTGCTCGGTAAATATAATTTGTAGTGCACTGCTAAAGGTGACCTGAGATTCAGCAAGACTGGTAATTGGCAACCAGCTTGTCATCTCGACAGGAAAAGAAATTAAGAGCAATACATAGGCAACCATAGCCGGATTAAAGGGGTTGTAGCCGAGGCCACCGTATAGGTGTTTAGCAAAAATTATGGCAAAGAGTGTACCTACCGTTGTTAACCACCAGGGAGATAAAGGAGGCAAAGAAACGGCTATCAAAAGAGCGGTGACTAATGCACTACCATCACTTAAGTAAGGTTTGATAGGACGCTGACGCAAGTTGAGCATCAAGGCTTCAGAAGCCAAAGCTACACCGGTAGCTAAGATAATATTAATTAATACGCCAGGTCCAAAGTAATAAACAAGGGCTATGATTGCAGGGAATAATGCTAAGGAGAGTTGCACCATGTGATCGGTGACACGATTAGTACCCGATAAAAAGGGAGGGGTGAGTTTAAACAAACCCATTAGGATGTTTCCTTGTCATTATTCTCACTTGCTAATGCTGCTTTGCGTCGTTGTTGGCGGAGATCTTTTTCACGCTTTTCTGTTTCTTGTCTGGTTTGTCTGTTTTCATGGCGAACACGAGCTACATTGGATTTTTTCTTCTCGTCTTCTTGATTCATGATTTCGGTTTTGGCAAAACGGAAATACTGGACTAGTGGAATTTCACTGGGACAGACATAGCTACAGCAGCCACATTCGATACAATCGAATAGGTTATATTCTCGTGTTTTATCTAACTCTTTTGCTCTGGCATGCCAATAGATCTGTTGGGGCAATAAACTGACAGGACATGCTACAGCACATTCACCACAGCGAATACAAGGCATAGGGGTTGGTTCTTTCACAGCTTTCTCTACGCCGGCAAGAATACAGTTTGAAGTTTTTGTTATTGGCAAATCGCTGCTAGTAAGATGGTAACCCATCATTGGTCCGCCCAGAAGTAGCTGGTTGGGATCTTGTGTTGTCGCTTCACAAAAATTTAATAGATCTCGAATTGGGCTACCCAACAGTACTTCGAGGTTACCGGCTTTATGAATATTTTCGCCAGTAATTGTCACGATACGTGATATCAATGGTTCACCATGATTGATAGCCCTACCAATTGCATAGGCGGTACCTACATTGTGCATGACTATACCAATATCAATTGGTAGCTTGTTGATAGGTACTTGTAGCTTAGTAATTACTTGGATCAATTGCTTTTCACTACCGGCGGGGTAGCGTGTTGGCACAATAACAATTTCAGTATTAATGTGATCTGAGTGTTTAGCTAATGCACTTTGCATAGCGGTAATAGCCTCTGGCTTATTATCTTCAATCGCAATAATGCAACTTTTTGCTTTAATAGCATGGCGCATTATGGCTATGCCATCGAGTATGCCTTCAGCACGTTCACGCATGATCATGTCATCGCAAGTAATATATGGTTCGCATTCGACACCGTTTAGAATTAAAGTATCGACAAAATGATGTATGCCAGGGTTGAGCTTAATGAAACTTGGGAAACCTGCACCGCCAAGACCGACGATACCTGCGTAACGAATATGCTGGCGTAAGTCGTGGGCTGAAAGTGTTCGATAATTCTCAGTTTTGATGAGCGGCGCCCACTGATCTTTACCGTCAGTTTCAATGCTAATGGAAAGAGCTGAAAGTTCTGATGGGTGTGGAATGTTTTGATTGTTTATAGCGGTAATATAGCCAGAACTAGGGGCGTGAAGGTTTACAGAAACATGTCCACTAGCGCGGGCGATCATTTGTCCTTTAAGAACCCGCTCGCCTATTACTACTGTTGGAATGGAGGCTTCACCTATATGTTGTTGCAACGGTAAAATTAAGGTTTTACTCAGGGGAGCTTGGCGAATAGCTAATTGGGTAGAACGGTTTTTTTGACCATCTAATATTAGCCCGCCAGGGAAAGAACCGAGCTGCCTCATGATTAGTTAACCTCTTTTAGATCAAGATGAGCCGGATCCGGCCAGCGCCATGTAGTAGTGTTGACAGGTGTTGCAACCATATCAATACAATCTACAGGGCATGGAGAGAGGCAAAGTTCACAGCCAGTACATTCATCAGCTATCACAGTATGCATTTGTTTGGCAGCACCTAGAATGGCATCCACGGGACAGGCTTGAATACAGAGAGTGCAGCCGATACAACGGCCTTCATCTATAATAGCCAATGTTTTTGGTTTTTCAACACCACACTCATCATCCAAGGGTTTAACTTCGACTTCAAGTAGGTTAGCGAGTGCATTAATAGTAGTTTCACCACCGGGTGGGCAGCGGTTAATGTCGACCTCACCTGCTGCAATAGCTTCAGCGTAGGGTCTACAACCAGCGAAGCTACATTGACCACATTGGGTTTGTGGTAATAGCTTATCAATTTGCTCAACAATCGGGTCCCCTTGAACTTTAAAACGTATTGAGGCAAAGCCCAATAATAAGCCGAAAGCGAGAGCTAACATTGTGATGGCAATAATAGCAGTAAACACGATTAAATTTTAACTAGTCCAGTGAAGCCCATAAATGCCATTGACATGAGTCCAGCAGTAATTAGACCAATAGCTGCACCCTGGAACGGTGAAGGCACATCAGCAACAGCAATGCGCTCACGCATTGCTGCAAAAATAATAAGTACAGCGGAAAAGCCAACGGCAGCACCAAACCCATACAAGGCTGACTCTATGAAGTCATTTTCTTGCTGTACATTAAGTAAAGCGACACCTAATACAGCACAGTTAGTTGTAATCAATGGTAGAAAAATTCCTAAAACTTGATAAAGCATAGGACTGGTTTTATGGACAACAAGTTCAGTAAATTGAACTACAACGGCAATAACAAAAATAAAGCTAATAGTACGCAAAAATTCAATGCCTAATGGCGCTAACAGAAATTCGTTTACTAGATAGCTGGTAATCGATGAAAGGGTAAGCACAAAAGTCGTTGCTAGCCCCATACCTATAGCGGTTTCTAATTTCCGAGAGACACCCATAAAGGGGCACAAGCCTAGAAATTTAACGAGGACAATATTATTAACTAGTATGGTACTAACAAGGATGAGGGCATAATCTGCCATGCGAAAACCTGTTCAGATAATCTAAAATAAAGCCAGCTAAGTGTTTATCTTTTTTAGCATGGACTACAAGTTTATTATAGCTGATTTAGAGAGTTTCATGAAACTCAAACTTGATGATTGACCCTGCTTTGTTATGGGTTTAGCTTTGTTTCGGTGTCTTTATTTCTTGGTGTTGACGACGCGCACGAGTTGCAGCTGCAAGTTCGCGTAATAGGGGCTCAGTATCAGTCCAAGCCATACAAGCATCTGTAATACTTTGGCCGTAAACTAGTGGCTCTCCTACTTGCTTATTTTGGCGACCAGCAACTAAATGACTTTCCAACATCAATCCCACGATGCGTTTGTCGCCGTTTGCTACTTGAGCTGCAACATCATGGCAAACATTTTCTTGTTGTGTATGGTTTTTGCCACTATTGGCATGACTACAATCGATCATAATCCGAACTGGCTGCCCTGAACGACCAATTTGTCTGGCTGCATCATTGACACTTTGAACCTCATAATTAGGTGACTTTCCTCCTCGAAGGATTATGTGGCAATCTGGATTCCCCGTTGTTGAGAAAATAGCAGATTGCCCCTCATGAGTCAGGGACATAAAATGATGAGGCTTGGATGCTGATAAGCAGGCGTCAACAGCAATTTGTAAGCTACCATCAGTCGCATTTTTGAAGCCAACCGGACAAGATAAGCCTGATGCTAATTCTCTGTGAGCTTGACTTTCCGTTGTGCGAGCTCCAATAGCTCCCCAAGAGACTAAGTCTGCAATATATTGAGGGCTGATTAAGTCTAAATATTCTGTTGCTGCAGGGACCCCTGTTTCTGCAAGGTCGAGAAGAAGACTTCGAGCAAAGTGTAGACCATCATTAATTTTAAAACTGCCATCCAAATATGGATCGTTGATAAGTCCTTTCCAACCAACTACCGAACGGGGCTTTTCAAAGTAAACTCGCATAATGATGTGCAAGTCATCTTTTAGCTCAGCGATTATAGGCTTGAGTTTAGCAGCGTATTCACGTGCAGCATCAGGGTCATGAATAGAACAAGGACCTACGATAACAATTAAACGATCATCTTTACTTTGTAAGATATCTTGTGTTTGTATACGCGCGCTAAATACAGTTTCAGAAGCGATATCGCTCATCGGTAATTTAAGGTGTAACTTAGCTGGTGGCAAAACTTTTTGGGTGCCAACGATACGTAAATTATCGGTGCTATGTCGCATGTATTAAAATACTCAAAGTAATAGTAGGAGGCTACGCCATTAGTTAGTTTATATGCTAAAGCGTCAGGGGTATATTATCGAATAAGTCAGCATTCAGCCATAAGTGTACCCATATACTTGCAGCGTAACCTAAAGCAATTGCCCATATCCACTTTATGTGTGCGAAAAAAGTATATACACCCCTCGCTTGGCCCATGACTGCGACTCCAGCAGCTGAACCAATAGACAGCATTGAACCACCAACACCAGCAGTTAATGTGACAAGCAACCATTGACCAAGATCCATCGAAGGCATCATAGATAAGACAGCAAACATTACTGGTATATTATCAATGATAGCGGAAAGGACTCCTACAAGGATATTGGCATTAGTTGGGCCCATGTCGATGTACATTAGCTCTGAACCCAGTGCTAGGTATCCGATAGCACCTAAGCCACCAACAGATAAAATAATGCCATAAAAGAACATGAGCGTATCCCACTCTGCGCGTTCCAATTGTTGAAAGATATTAAAAGGCTGCTGCTCTTGGTTAGCACCTCCTAATTTCAAGGTTGTTTCACTGGTGTCTCCCGTTAAAGCGAACTGTTTCTTCTCATTAATCTTGATAAAGTAGCCATATACTTTCAGTAGACCTAGACCA
The DNA here is from genome assembly GCA_913042265.1 of uncultured Gammaproteobacteria bacterium. GTDB lineage: Bacteria > Pseudomonadota > Gammaproteobacteria > Nitrosococcales > Methylophagaceae. The sequence continues at coordinate 34,362 of CAJWKF010000003.1, read as the reverse complement.
GTCATCATGCCAATGACAGGGGGTATATGTAAAAAGTTGTGAGCGCAGACTGCCATTGTTATCGTTAATAAGAACAGAAAAACCACTGTAAATGCACCTGGTTTTAAAATAGCTTTTTCAGTGGTTGCAGCAGGATGACCTTCGCTTACAGCCAGTGACATAATAGCTGCTGGTATTATCCAGTTGACTACTGAAGGAAGGACGAGTGCGAAGAACTGTTCAAATTGAACTATACCTTTTTGCCAGACCATTAAGGTGGTGATGTCACCAAAAGGACTAAATGCACCACCAGCATTCGCAGCAACAACTATATTAATGCAGGCGATTGCAACAAATTTAGTATTATCTCCACCAACAGCCATAGCAACTGTTGCCATCAATAATGCTGTCGTTAAGTTATCTGCAATAGGTGAAATTAAGAAAGAGAGTAGCCCTGTAAGCCAGAAGATAGTTTTAAGTGAAAAGCCTTGATTAACCAGCCAACTTCGAAGGGAATCAAATACGCCACGTTCAGTCATTGTGTTGATATAAGTCATGGCAGCGAGTAGAAACAGGAATAACTCAACATATTCAAGCAAATTGTGTCTTATCAACACCTCTGCTGTGTGATGGAAAGCATCATCCGGTTGTTGTGCATAAATTGTTGCAACCATTGCCCAAATAATGCCCGCAGCAAGCATGACAGGTTTGGATTTTCGCATATGAATCTTATCTTCAAGAATAACTAGCACATAAGCAAAAACAAAAATGACAAGGGAGGCATAACCAACCCAGTGGGTGGTAAGATCTATCAGGGGTACATCACCGGCACCAGCGGCGAAAGAAACTTGTGGGAATAGAAAAATTAGTAGGCTAAATAATAAAGTGCTTACTAGTGCCATGTTAGTTTGTAGATGATTCAAAATGTATAAACCTTTATCTTCAGTTGTAAGATTAAGCAAAGATAATACCCTGACGCTTATCCTTGTGGAAGGGGGAAGCATACTTTATTTGAGAACGGTGTCTAAAAAGCCTTGCGAAGCTTCATCTATTAAATCAAAAACATCATTAAAACCATTTTGCCCCCCATAATATGGGTCAGGTACATCACTTTCTTTCCGGTCGGATGCGAAATCTAAAAAGAGTTTTATTTTGTGATGTTGCTCACTTGGGCTGGCATTAAGCAGCAGCTGATAGTTGTCACTATCCATGGCAAGTATGTAATCGAAGTGTGCAAAATCAGCATCGGCGACTTGGCGAGAACGAATGGTAGATAATTCAACGCCACGCTGCTTGGCCGTTTGTTGCGATCTAATATCGGGCTCGTTACCAACATGATAAGCATGAGTTCCAGCAGAATCGACAATAAACCTTTCGCTAAGTTTTTTATCGTGAAGTAATTTATTGAAGACTCCCTCAGCGGTGGGAGAGCGGCAGATATTGCCCATGCAAACGAATAGTACTTTTATTTGTTTCATAACATCCTATCTTTGTAATAAATATAATATAACTATTTTTAATGGTCCTGTGTAATTTGATGAAACCTTAGTTCTGTTGATTCACCGAATAGTAAATCATCTACTTCAGATTAAATAAGAAAGTAGTTGTTATTGTTGCAAGAGCTAGGCAAGTTCTGCATTAAGTTGATCGAGAATATTAGTAGCTTGACCAAGATAACTAACACCAAATATATTAAGGTGATTAAGAATATGATAAAGATTATAGAGTAACTTTCTATTTTTATAGCCGCTATCAAGCGGGTAAGATGAATTATAGGAATCATAAAAAGCATTACTAAAACCCCCAAATAATTCTGTCATAGCAAGGTCAGCTTCTCTGTCACCATAATAACAAGCTGGATCATAGATAATGGGATTTCCTTTAGGATCTACTGCAGCATTTCCACTCCATAAGTCACCATGGAGTAGTGATGGTTTGGGGTGGTAGCTTTCGAAAAAAATGTGTAAGTTTTCTAAAAGGTTGTCTCCTTTGTCTTGCAACTGCTTACCATATCCATTTTTCGTGGCAAAGGTAAGTTGCTGTTGCAGACGTTGTTGCCGAAAGAATGGTAACCATTCATCTTCACGTGAATTGAACTGTTTTGTGCTGCCAATCGTATTGTCGCAGTGCCATCCAAAGAAGGGTTGTTCTATTAGATGTAATTGAGCTAATTGTTCACCCAATAGTTTACTTGAAGTCGTATTGAAAGACTGACAATGAATATACTCTAGGACTAGGTAGCTATGTTGACTTGTCTTACCAGAGCAAATAAAATTTGGGATTCGCATGCACCGAGATGCTGCAAGTTCATTTAGGCCTTTTGCCTCGGCTTCAAACATGACTTCTCGCTCGGGGGCGTTAAGTTTAACGAAATAAGATTGTTTATCATCGCTTAGATGATAAGCTTCATTGATACCACCCCCACTAATTGGCGCATGCCTAATATTAGCAAGCCTCTGGCCTGTGCTTTTTTGAATATGGTTTGCGATAGCATCAAATTTGGCCATGCAGTGTTCCTTGATGTTGAATTCACTTCATTAGGTGTTCACAATGTCTGAAGATGATACTGAATTTTGTTGCTTAAGTCTTTAAGGAGAAAAGATGTTGTCCTCTTCAAATGCAAAGAAACTTGTTGCAGAACATGCGGCGAGTCTAATAGAAAATGGGATGATTGTTGGTCTAGGAACAGGCTCAACTGCTAACTATTTTATAGAGGCATTGGCAGAACGCCAAAAGCAGGGTTTGAAATGCTCAACGGTTGCAAGTTCTATTGTAAGTACGATGAAAGCAAAGAGTTTAGGCTTGCCTCAGATAAGTATGGATATTTTGAACCATATCGATGTGTATGTAGATGGTGCAGATGAAGTTACGGTAGACAATGCTTTGCTCAAAGGACGCGGTTCAGATCTGGTGCGGGAAAAATTATTGGCACGTGCCTGTGATGAGTTTTATGTTTTGATTGATCAGAGTAAAATAGTTGACCAGATAGGACAAAACTATCCGATACCGATTGAGGTAATGCCCTTTGCTTGGCAGATGGTGTCAAGTAGTTTGAAAGCATTAGGTGGGCAGGGCAAATTAAGGTCCAATTCTGCTGGTGACGGCCTCGCAGTATCATCATACGGTAGCTTAGTGATGGATATGACTTTTCGAGATCTAGATGTTTCAGTTCTAGATAAAATGTTGAATGGTGTGCCAGGAGTAGTGGAACATGGGATATTTATGGGTTTAGCTACAGCAGTTTTTATTGCAGATGAAACAGTGGGAGTAATAGAGCAACGTCGTTAAACTTTTAACGACATTGCCTATTTGAGTCTCTTAGAGCTGAGCCATGATTGTTTCAGCTTTTGAAACGCCGAATTCGCCTGATCCCTCGACGCCAATGTAACTGACAACACCATCATCAACTATCATTGCGAAGCGGAAGCAGCGGACTCCCATTCCCCCACCAGTTAAATCACGATCAAGACCCAAGGCCTGCGTGTATATAGCGCTGCCGTCAGCCATCATGCGGACTTTCCCGCTGGTATTATTAGCTTTACCCCATGCAGCCATTACGAAAGCATCATTAACAGAGAGACACCAAATTTCATCAGCACCTTTGGATTTAATGCTGTCAGCATGCTCTACAAAGCCGGGTAAATGTTGTGCTGAACATAAAGGTGTGAAGGCTCCAGGCAGACCAAAGATAACAATTTTTTTACCTTTACTTAAGGCTAATACATCCTGAGGTTTTGGATTGATGGGACAGCCATTTTGAGGGTCAAACTCATTACATTCAGTTAGTGCTCCAGAGGGTAAATGCTGGCCTACTTCGATAGTCATGATAAATTCCTTTTGTGTTGGTTGATAAACTAATTCCGAGCTTAGCATATGTAAAAAATGAAATAATAAAAAGTAGCTTTTAGTAAGGCTATATTAATTGAAAGACTTGAGTTTAATTATGTATGATAAGTAGAAATAATAGACAAGAGAGCAGAATATGAATGAGCAGGGAGTATTACGTTGGGGAATTTTAGGTGCTGCACGGGTAAATGAACGCTTGATGCCAGCCATCATTCAAGCCAAAAATAGTAAGCTTATTGCAATAGCTAGTCGTAGGGCTGGGGCTGGAGCTGATATTTTGGCAAAGTATGCACCGAATGAAACAGATGTTAAGGCTTATGATTCTCCGGACTTATTATTAAATAATACAGATATCGATGCGATTTATTTGCCTATGGCTAATGAAGAACACACTGAGTGGGCACTTAAAGCTATTGAGCAAGGTAAGCATGTATTGATTGAAAAACCCATGGCTCTGTCCGTTGAAGATATTGATGCGATATGGAGTGCAGCTAAACAACAGAATGTGCATGTTATGGAAGGATTCATGTACTGTTTTCATCCTCAACATGATTATGTCGAAGAGTTGATTAAATCTGGTGCAATTGGAGAAGTGAGGACTGTAAAGACGTGCTTTTCTTTTCCCATGAAACCAGCGCGAATGTATCGTTTGGAGAGAGACATTGATAATGGTGGTGGTGCGATGTGGGATATTGGCCCGTACGCTATTCATACTGCGCGAAAATGGTTTGACAGTGAGCCTAAATCAGTAATGGCAATGGCTAAAATGTTGGATAGTGGGGCAGATATAAGTTTGAGCGGTATTTTAGATTTTGATGATGGCAGATATGCATATTTTGATATGAGCTTTGAACGTGCCCGGCGAAGTGAATATGAAATTATTGGCACACTAGGCGGAATAAAGTGCGATACGGTATGGCAAAACGCTGATGATGCTCCAGTTATCTCATGGTGGACGGATGCAGGAGAACAACACGAAGAAAAACTTGAGATAGCTAATCATTTTGTTAAAGAAATCGAACATTTTAGTGATTGCATTCTTAATAATACTTTGCCGGCTTTGTCAGTTGAGGATGCAAGAGCGAACTGCCAGGCGATTGTTGCCGCATTAAAGTCTACTAAGACAGGAAGGTTAGAAAAAATAGGTTAAAGTTTTTTTTCTGATTTAGAAAATATTTTTCTAGCATCATGATCGCTTAAGACGTGGCATATTTATGTTGAATTAGTTTTTTGTAAGTTATTTAATAATTCATTAAGTACCAATAAACGATCATCTGCCTCAGGCATATTGTCAGTAAAACGAAGTTTATCTTGGCCATCGAGCTTGTACTTAGCTGGTTTACCTTGTATTAACTGAATAATAGTCATGGGATCAACATTGGGCGTTTGTTCGAATATAATACGGCCCCCTTGCTCATAAACATCTATTTTTCGAATGCCAAGTAGTTTTGCCTTAAATCGTAATTCATGAATGGCAAATAAGGTTTGGCTTTGCTCGGGAAGCAGCCCGAATCGATCGATCATTTCAACTTGTAATTCTTTCAGGGCCTCATTGTCTTTTGCTGCTGAAATTCGTTTATAGAGAACAAGTCGAGTGTGGACATCTGGGAGATAGTCATCAGGAATAAGGGCGGGAACATGTAAGTCTATCTCAATAAATTTTCTATCGGACATCGATAAGCTCGGTTCTTGCCCCGATTTTAATGCCTTAACAGCTCGTTCAAGTAGTTCATTGTACAAGCCAAACCCAATCTCTTGCATTTGACCACTTTGGTCATCGCCTAAAAGTTCTCCTGCGCCGCGGATTTCCATGTCATGTGTCGCTAAGGTAAAGCCGGCACCCAAGTCTTCAATAGATTCAATCGCTTCTAGACGCTTTATTGCATCTTTGGTCATTGATTTTTGTGGGGGGACTATTAAGTATGCATAGGCTCGATGATGTGAACGGCCTACACGACCTCGGATCTGATAGAGCTGTGCCAAACCTAATTTGTCTGCTCTATCGATGAAGATAGTGTTAGCAGAAGGGATGTCAATGCCTGTTTCGATAATTGTGGTGCATACGAGAACATTAAAACGCTGATGGTAGAAATCTAGCATTACTTGTTCAAGTTCACGCTCACGCATTTGACCATGTGCAACTGCAACTTTGGCTTCGGGTAATAGCTGTTCTATATCACGAGCAATACGGTCGATATCTTCAACTTTATTATGAAGAAAGTAAACTTGACCCCCACGTTTTATTTCACGTAAGATCCCCTCGCGAATATTGTCTTGTTTCCATTCTTGTACAAATGTTTTTATGGCTAATCGGCGTGCTGGTGGGGTAGCAATGATAGAGAGATCCCTGATCCCAGATATCGACATATTTAGTGTGCGAGGAATAGGAGTAGCCGTGAGTGTAAGTACATCTATTTCTGCACGGTATTTTTTTATCTGTTCTTTTTGGGTAACGCCAAACCGATGCTCTTCATCAAGTATAAAAAGTCCTAAGCGCTTAGGGTTAATATCCTGTTGAAGTAGTTTGTGGGTACCAATGATTATATCTGCCGTGCCATTTGACATAGCTTTCTTAACAATATCGAGTTGTTTTTTAGAGCGAAAGCGAGACATCACTTCAATCTGAACAGGCCAATCTGCAAAGCGATCTTTAAAGTTTTCATAGTGTTGTTGAGCTAATAACGTTGTGGGCACTAATACTAGGACTTGTTTGCCTGATTGTGTGGCTAAAAAGGCTGCACGCATAGCTACTTCTGTTTTACCAAAGCCGACGTCACCGCAAACAAGACGATCCATTGGCGAGTCAGAAGTCATATCCTTTATAACATCTTCGATTGCATCATGCTGATCGGGCGTAGTTTCGAATGGAAAAGCGGCTATAAACGAGTTGTATTGTTCGTCAGGAGCATCTAAAGGCGTCTTCTTATGAGCTGCACGCTGAGCATAAATATCGAGTAATTCTGCTGCTACATCTCGGACTTTTTCAGCTGCCCGTCGTTTGGCTTTTTCCCATTGTCCAGAGCCTAGCTTATGAAGGGGTGCTAGTTCAGGTGCAGCTCCTGAATAACGGCTTATGAGGTCAAGTGCTGCGACAGGGACATAAAGTTTGTCACTTTTGGCATATTCGAGGGTGACATACTCGGTTGTAACATCGCCTACATCTAGTGTTTGAAGTCCAAGGTAACGACCTACTCCATGATCTTCGTGTACGACGGCATTGCCAATAGTAAGTTCTGCTAGATTACGTATAACAGCATCTGAATCTCGTTTTTTACGACTACGCCGACGTCGTTGCATTACTTGTTGACCAAACAACTGCGGTTCTGCAATGACGGCCAGTTTATTTTGGAGTAGAACCAGTCCTTGTTCTAGTGGAGCTATCACGATGCCAAGAGGGGTATCGTCTACGAGGAATTTATCCCAATTGTCATAGACTGTTGGCAGGATGCCATTTTCACGTAATATATCAAGCAACGTTTCTCGCCTGCCCGCAGTTTCTGCCGCAAAAAGAATGCGGCCATCAAAGTTATCAATAAATTGTGTTAGCCCATGGCATGGCCCATTTTGATGGGCTGTGAGTGTCATTTGCGGCGGAATTGTAGTGAGGTAATTCTGCTTGCCACTCCCTTTTTCTAATTCAAAGGTTTGACTATGAAGTCGCTGATACTCTTTAAATTTAGCAAACAGTTCTTCGACTGGAAAAAAAACAAGCTGCGGTGGTAGTAGAGGTCTTTCTTTATCGACGTAATGTTCTTGATAGCGCTGATTAATTTCCTGCCAGAAATCAGTTGCTGCTTGGTGCGGATCATTAATATTTACTATCAAGGTGCTTTCAGGCAGGTAATCTACTAAGCTGTTAGTTTTTTCAAGAAATAAAGGAAGGTAATATTCAATACCACCTGGCATGTTACCTTCACTTACTTCTCGGTAGATAAGACTTTTTTGTGGGTCTCCCTCAAATTGATGTCTAAATTGGTGCCGAAAGTGTTGAATACTGTTATCACTGACTGGGAATTCTCTAGCAGGAAGTAATTCTAAGGAATTAATATTTTCAATCGAGCGTTGGGTTTCGGGGTTAAAAGATCTAAGGCTATCTATTTCATCATCGAATAAATCAATTCGGTAGGGGTGCTTACTTCCCATAGGGTATAGGTCAATGATAGCACCGCGAACAGCAAATTCACCATGCTCCATTACTTGTGAAACATAACGGTAGCCAGCTTTTTCAAGTTTACTCCGCCACTTTTCTATATCAAAAACATCACCAGCTTGTAAAAATAAAGTGTTACTTTCTAAAAAAGAGCGTGGTGAAATACGATGCATTATGGTGGTTATTGGTACTAGTAGTATGCCTCGTTTAAAGTTTGGTAATTGGTGGAGTGTCTCAAGGCGTTCTGAAATTATGTCTTGATGTGGAGAAAAAGTATCATAGGGCAGTGTTTCCCAATCAGGAAAATGTAAAATTGGGAGACTTGTTTCTCCAAGGTAAAACTGTGCTTCAATTTCTAACTTATGAGCGGTAGCGGCATCATCAGTCAGTACTAAGATAGGTCCATCATGCTGCTGTGCGGCTTTAGCAATTAATAAACCTTGGGCACTACCATAGAGTTGACCAGCTTGAAAAGCATCATGGGTGTTTTTTGGAAGTATCGGTTCTAAAGGACTTAGTGTGGCAGATGATGACATTGTTGATAATTAAATGGTTTAAAGGATGACATTCTCACATATATTTGCATCATAAAACTAATTAATTATTTCGAGCCAATGTTCTTGTTTCCAAGTAACATTAATTTATTGGTCATAGCGTATATGAGATAATACTTTTTAATAGAAATGAGTATCAAATTTTTTGGGAAAAATTTCAGACTGTTATGACAGAAGAAATAGAGCAACAACCAACTTCGTTTGATTCGGCGGGATTCCTTGACAGACTGACTACCCGTCCGGGTGTGTACCGAATGATTGATAATAGTGATATCGTCATTTATGTTGGCAAAGCCAAAAACCTAAAAAAGAGGGTGGCTAGTTACTTTAGAGCAAGTGGTTTGACGCCAAAAAACAGGGTGATGGTAGCGCAAATTGCCCACATAGAAACAACAGTCACGCATACAGAGAATGAAGCTCTTATCCTTGAAAATAATTTAATTAAGGAGTTGATGCCTCGTTATAATATTTTGTTACGAGATGATAAAACTTATCCTTACTTATTTATTTCAGGGGATTCTTTTCCTCGGATCGGCCTCCATCGAGGTACTAAGCGTAAAAAAGGACAATATTTTGGGCCTTACCCAAGTGCTGGTGCCGTTAGAGAGAGTTTACATTTACTGCAAAAAATATTTCCCGTTAGACAATGCGACGATGTTTACTATGCAAACCGATCTAGACCGTGCTTACAATATCAGATCAAGCGATGCACAGCGCCTTGTGTCGGTCTTATATCTGAAGAAGATTACCAAAAAGATATCCAGCATACCATTTTGTTTTTAGAGGGTAAAAACCAGCAAGTTATTGATGATTTATCAAACCAAATGGAAGTAGCTTCAGCGGAATTGTCTTTTGAAAAAGCAGCATCGATCCGAGATAAAATAATTAGTCTTCGCCGTGTGCAAGAGCGTCAATATGTTAGTGCCGAGCAGGGTGACTTAGACGTGTTAGCTGCGATTGTTAGGGATGGCATGTCTGTTGTTGAAGTTAGCTTTATTAGAGGTGGACATAGCTTAGGTAGTAAAAGTTATTTTCCAAAGGGTTCATCAGGGAGTTCTCCAGAAGAACTACTGTCGGCATTTATTCCTCAATACTATTTAGGAAAGAACGTGCCGTCAGAAGTATTGATCAGCCATGAATTTGATGATGTGACACTATTAGAGTCAGTCTTAAAGTCAGAGTCAAAACATCGAGTTATACTACGTTGTCCACAACGGGGGCCAAGTGTTCGATGGATGAAGATGGCTATGGTTAATGCTGAGGTTAGTCTTGTTCAGCGTTTGAGCAGCCGTTCAAACTTATTAAAGCGTTTTGAATGCTTACAAGAAGCGCTTGATCTAGAAGAAATGCCAAAGCGTATTGAATGCTTTGACATTAGTCATACAAGCGGTGAGAAAACAGTAGGGTCTTGCGTGGTATTTGGTTTGGAAGGTGCGATTAAAAGTGATTATCGAAAGTTTAATATTGATGGTATTACGCCAGGTGATGATTACGCAGCCATGAATCAAGCTTTGAGCAGGCGCTATAAGCGCTTACAGAAAGGTGAAGGTAAACGACCAGATTTATTATTGATCGATGGTGGTAAGGGACAATTAACTGAAGCAAAAGCAGTCATGGCAGAACTGCAGTTAGATATAGAGATTTTAGGTATTGCAAAAGGCCCTGCTCGTAAAGCAGGCGAAGAGAGTTTATTTTTAGTGGGTCGCTCTGGAGAAGTTGACTTAAAAGCAGATTCTCCAGCCTTACATTTGTTGCAACAAGTAAGAGATGAAGCTCATCGGTTCGCTATTACTGGGCACCGGCAACGACGTGCTAAATCCAGAAAGATATCACCTTTAGAAGGCATAGATGGAATGGGCCCAAAGCGTCGGCAAAAGTTATTGCAGCAATTTGGAGGACTTCAAGAAGTTCAGAGGGCTGGTGTAGAGGATATCGCAGTAGTGGACGGCATTAGTGAATCATTGGCCCAAAAAATTTATGATGTTTTTCATGATGAGAAATAAGCAGCTTATGGTGATACCATTGTTTTATTAAACCTAGTTAAAGACCTGTTATGCGAAATATTCCTAATATATTGAGTCTACTGCGGATTGCATTAATACCTGTATTAATCATAGTGTTCTTATTGCCTTATAAGTCAGCACCAGCATGGGCAACAGCTATTTTTGTTGTGGCTGCTTTTACAGACTGGTTAGATGGTTATCTGGCAAGAAAGTGGGATCAAGTCTCAGCTTTTGGTGCTTTTATTGATCCCGTTGCTGATAAGTTAATTGTCGCCGTGGCCTTAGTTTTAATTCTTTTTAAAACTAATGAGTGGTATATTTTATTACCTGTTGTCATAATTATCGGCCGTGAAATCACCGTGTCGGCATTACGTGAGTGGATGGCTGAATTAGGACTAAGAAGTACTATTAAGGTATCTTGCGTAGGAAAATTAAAAACGGCTTTTCAAATGCTTTCAATTGCTTGTCTTATTTATCATTCACCGGCATTTGATTTGCCAATCTTTGAGATTGGTGTGACTTTATTATATGTTGCTGCAGGGTTAACTATTAGTTCAATGCTGAGTTATTTAAAAGCGGCTTGGCCGATATTAACTTCATAACTATCAGTGCTTGACATATCTTATGAACTGCCTATAATGCAGTGCTTCAAAGCGGGAATAGCTCAGCTGGTAGAGCGCAACCTTGCCAAGGTTGAGGTCGCGAGTTCGAATCTCGTTTTCCGCTCCAGACAAATAAAAAAGCCGCGGTTTAACTGCGGCTTTTTTGCTTTTAGACATGATATTTAGGCTGCGTGGCAGAGTGGTCATGCAGCGGATTGCAAATCCGTTAACGCCGGTTCGATTCCGACCGCAGCCTCCATTTACCTTCCCCTACTTTCCTATTTTATTTTAATGCTCCTTTATTAAGTAATCAGAGATGAATTACTAGTCACTACAGAGGACGATAAATAGAATAAAGTAATAGTAATATATGAGTTTTTCGCTTACATTGATATCTTATAACGGGTTTGAAATATTTAGCTCACAACTCTACTAACGACAGCGTAATGGTCAGCGAGAATAAGTACAAATAGCCATAGTAAGTATTGAATTGAATACTTGAAAAGCTCCATAGGAGCTTGAGCGTTTGTCTCGTCAAATATCTGTTTTACCATCCAAAATTGACGAGTATTCAACAATAACATGCCAGCTAGGTAGAGCCAGCCACTTAGACCTGATATAAAAGGCATTAATGTTGCTGCAAACATAAGTAAGCTGTATAGCACGATATGAATACGCGTAAAATGATTACCATGTGTCACGGGTAGCATTGGAATATTAGCTTCTGCATATTCATCTTTTTTATGGATAGCTAGGGCCCAAAAATGTGGAGGGGTCCAGGCGAAAATAATGAGTACCAACAGTAATGCGTTGGGATCAACGTGGCCTGTCATAGCTGTCCATCCTAATAAAGGTGGCATAGCGCCAGCAAGACCACCAATAGTAATGTTCTGTGGCGTTGCTCGCTTAAGAAACATGGTGTAGACAACAGCATAGCCTAATAGTGACGCTAGGCTTAACCATGCTGTTATTGGGTTGATTACTTCCCATAACAAAGAAAAGCCGCCAATAGCAAGAACTAAAGCAAAAACCAGCCCCTGTTTAGGGCTAACACGTCCTTTTGCAATGGGTCTGTTTTTAGTTCTTGCCATTTTAGTATCAAGGCGATGATCGATGATGTGATTTACTGCGGCGCCACTAGCTGCGCAGGCTCCAATACCGATAAGAGCTACTGTTAACCTGAATAGATCTGGCCAGCCTGGGATAGCCAATAATGCTCCTACAAGAACGGTGACGAGCATAAGAATAACGACTTTTGGCTTGCATAAGACGAGGTAATCTTTCCAGGTAGCTCTAGTTATTGTGTTAAGAGTTCCAATTGTTTCTTCCATCATGTTTCCTGTGAATATCTTCTCTACGATTGGTTCATTTGAGAAGTTTCATTTGTCGAAAAGACGCTGTAAATAATGTAAACGACAGCGAGTAATAGTAGTGCAGCACCTGTATTATGAAGTAGTGCGAGTGAAAGAGGTAGCATCAACATAGCCGTACTAATTCCAATCACAATTTGTAATACGGTTAAGCCCAATAAAACATTGGCCCTAGTCTTGAATAGTTCTATTTTTCTGAGGCGGATAAACAATGCCACTATAGCTATTAATAAGACAAGAGCCAAAACGCGATGAGTATATTGTATCGTGACGCGCGCTTCGGAGTCTAATAAACCACCTTCATAATTTCGGTCACTAAACTCAGTGAGTTGAAATGCTTGTTCCATATTAAGCGGTGGCACCATTTGACCATTACAAGTTGGAAAGTCAGTACAAGCTAGGCCTGAATAAGTGCTACTAGTCCAACCGCCTAACGCGATTTGGCCAGATAATAAAACAAGGACAACCAGCGAGAGGACCTTAGGCTTGGATGAGGGGCCTGTGTCTTCTTGATTAGTTCTACGCATGAGAATGAGCAAGAATGTAGTCGCTAATATTGCCATTCCGCCAAGCAAATGTATGGTAACTACTTGTGGTAAAAGTTTGAGCGTAACGGTCCACATTCCAAAAATACCTTGGACAATCACCAAAACTAATAGAAATCGACTTAGCCATTTTATTTTTTTTGAGATATTAAATGTACTTTGTATTGCCACTGCGAGGACAAGTATAATAAAGCCCAATGCGGTGGCAACGTAACGATGTATCATTTCCATCCAAGCTTTACCCTCTTCGATAATAGGTAGCTCAGCTACATCTGGGGGAATAATCTGACCATAACAGCCAGGCCAGTCAGGACAACCTAGACCAGCATCCAATAGGCGTGTTAGAGCACCTAGTGTGACAACTATGAGTGCCATGAAAAAGGAGTACTTACATAATTTATCGATCACTCTTTATGTTTCCTTATAGTCTTATTTAACCGAGACGAGAGGCCTTTAATAGCCACTTGATATCAGACATCATGTCTTGACCGGACAATGCTGGCGTGAAACGTAAAACTAGAATTCCATTTGGGTCAACAAAGAATATGCTGTGGTCTTGCCACTTTATATCATTGTTACTGAACCAGTTGAACGTTTCGGTATTATTGACCTGCGCCATTTTTTGAAACTCTGTTTCGACTGAAAGGAGTGATGTTTGAAGTGGCTTTATATTATTATTATCTTTAAATGCAACATCAACAACCAGATCACTTGTTTCTCGTCTAACATCATTTGAGACCCATACTGTTTGTAATCGTTCCGCACGTTTACCCATTGCAAGGTAAAGTTGTTGGGCACGAAAGAGCTGTTGTTGGCATTCTTCACTACAGGTGTCACTTACGACTATAATCCCCCAATGGCCTTGCTGGGCATTAATAACGTTTTCTGGGACAGTGAGGCCCATTGGCATGAGCTCACCCTTGTTTTTAGTGCTTCCGGGCACACCAATACCGGTAAAAGCCATTGACCATGCAATGACCAAGGGAACAAGCGTAATTAGCCATATGGAGTTGTGCAACCAGCTTTTTTTCTTTTCACTCATTTTCTTTGTACTCTATTCGAGAGACGATAATAAAACATATTAAGCCCGCAAGACCAATCAACACCCACTGAATTGCGTAGCCAATATGCATGTAGTATTTATTTTCTATTTTTATAGGAGCTGGAATTAGCTTACCAATTTGGTTCTCAGCATATAAGACAAAAGGAAATAATTCTCGGTTGAGACGCTTGTTGAGTAATGGTATTTCTATCTGTTGTAGTAGCGTGGGCCAATTCGGATCTTCCTCTGCTGCTTGTAACATAAAGCCTGCTTGCGGTTTTCTAATTAACCCCTGTACTTGGACATAGCTTGGTAATGGTTCTTGTAGGACTAGTTTGTTTTGTATTGGTTGCCACCCGAGGTTAACTAAGACTAAAAATTTCTTGGTTTGGACCTCTGCTAGTACCTGCCAACCACCAAATCCCTGATAAGTTTTGTTAGCTAGGAAGTAATGGTTTTTTACTGCACCCGCAATACTAACTTTTTGATAGGCCTCGGGAGATTCTGATAAAACAGATTCTGGGCGTGAGTCTTGCAGCTGGTAGGTCTGAAATAAAGCATCAGCTTGTTGAGCCCGTTGCAACTGCCAATTGGAAAGTGTGCAACAGACTATAAAGGCAAAGGCGGCGAAAAGGAAAAAAGGAATTTGTACTGATATTTTCCAATTAAAAAATGACCAAATATATCGGTTTTTCGTCACTTCACTTGTCCTCAAGTGTTGACCTAATTAAAGCATCGTTATAAATGTTCCAACCTTTAAAATACGTAAACGACTACGAAAAGTAGCAACCATACGACATCAACAAAATGCCAATACCATGAACCAGCTTCGAAACCAAAGTGGTTGTCTGGAGTGAAGTGGCCTTTAATGACACGAATAAGCAAGATAAATAAAATGATGCTACCAATGGTAACGTGGAGACCATGGAAGCCAGTCAATAAAAAGAATGTTGCTCCATAGATCCCTGAGTTTAAGGTTAAATCAAGATGTTGATACGCCTCAATGTATTCTTCTGCCTGTAGTCCAAGAAAAATTATGCCAAAGACGAGTGTGATCGCTAACCAAATTTTTATTTTGGCACGCTCGCCATGCCTCAATGCATGATGAGCAAAGGTTACTGTAAAGCTTGATGTTACCAATAAAATAGTGTTTATCAGTGGCAAATGCCATGGGTCAATTACTTCTTTGATAGGCATGAATAATTCTGGATCTGGGGGAGTTAGAAGTGGCCATGTTGCTACAAAATCTGGCCACAACATGTGTGCAATCCCTTTATCGCCCTCACCACCTAACCAGGGAACAGAGAAAGTCCGTGCATAGTATAAAACGCCAAAGAAGGCAAGAAAAAACATGACTTCTGAAAAAATGAACCATGTCATGCCATATCGGAATGAAATATCAACCTGTGCTGAGTAAGCTCCACGGCGTGATTCCTCTACGACGTTACCAAACCAGCCAAAAAGCATGAATATGAGTATGGCCATACCTGAATACATGATAATGGAGCTGCTTAAAGATATGCTGTCTGAATTTTGAAGATCGATTAACGCTGAACCTGTACCTCCGAGCATTAAGAACATGGCTATCGCACCTACGATAGGCCAAATGCTCTGATCTGGGACATAGTACTCATCCGGTGAGTGTTCCATTAATTTCCTACCTTTATAGCTTTATGTGGATCGCTTGCTGGTTTCTTTGAATTTGTAATATCGAACAAGGTATACGATAGTGTTAACTTATTGATATGTGCTGGCAATTTGGGGTCAACAAAGAAAACGAGAGGCATGTCTTTGTGCTCACCGGCTTCTAAAGGTTGTTGTTCAAAACAAAAACACTCTATCTTGTTTAGATATTCGGCAGCCTCTGCCGGGGACACACTAGGTACGGCTTGTGCAATAGCTGCTGTTTTATAAGTATTTGTAACTCGATATGTTGTCTCTCTTCTCTCGCCTACCGCTAATGTCATTTCAGTCTGGTTTGGCTCAAATTCCCAAGGCAGGTTATCATTTTTGTTAACGACAAACTGCATTGTTATTTGTCTGCCTTTTTCTGAACCGGCAGGTGTTATTTCGCCTTGATATTGTCCATTAGTTTTTCCATTTAGGCCTGTTATTTCACAAAAGACATCGTAGAGAGGGACTAGCATAAAGCCAAAACCAAACATGAATACAACGAGGACAGTTAGTCCTCTAGGTGTCTTTAAATTCATAATTTTGATTCAAACACTGGTGGCGTAGTGAATGTGTGGTATGGAAGTGGTGTTGGTAATGTCCACTCAAGACCTTCAGCTGATTCCCATGGTACTTGCGCTGCTTTTTCACCAGTGCGGATTGCTTTTATAACAAGGTAGACAAAGACTAACTGTGAGGCACCAAATAAGAAAGCCCCCATACTGGCCATCATATTGAAGTCGGCAAATTGTAATGAGTAGTCTGGTATACGGCGCGGCATACCTGCTAGTCCGACAAAATGCATTGGAAAGAAGGTAAGATTTAAACCTATAAATGAGAGCCAAAAGTGGGTTTTCCCTAATGATTCGTCATACATTTTGCCACACCATTTTGGCAACCAGTAGTAAACACCCGCAACAATACCAAACACTGCACCCGGCACAAGTACATAGTGGAAGTGAGCTACTACGAAGTAAGTATCTTGGTATTGGAAATCAATAGGAGCGATTGCCAGCATGATGCCTGAGAAGCCACCAATAGTGAATAAGACTACGAAAGCGACAGCAAAGAGCATCGGTGTTTCGAAACTGAGGGAGCCTTTAAACATAGTGGCTACCCAATTAAATATTTTCACGCCTGTTGGAACTGCTATTAGCATGGTTGAATACATGAAAAACAGCTGACCACCGATAGGCATGCCGACTGTAAACATATGGTGTGCCCATACAACAAACGATAGGATCGCAATCGCAATAAGTGCGTAAACCATTGAGTGATAACCAAATAAAGGTTTGCGTGAGAAAGTGGGTAATATTTGAGAAACCACCCCGAATGCTGGCAAAATCATAATGTAGACTTCTGGGTGTCCAAAGAACCAGAAAATATGTTGAAATAATACAGGATCACCACCACCAGCAGCACTAAAGAAACTTGTTGCAAAGTGGATATCCATTAACATCATTGTGACTACGGCCGCGAGAACGGGCATAACAGCAACAAGTAAAAAAGCTGTGATTAGCCATGACCATGCAAACATTGGCATTTGCATTAACGACATACCGGGTGCACGCATATTAAAGAGCGTGACAATTATGTTCATTGCTCCCATTATTGATGAAATACCCATCATATGAATTGCAAAAATAAAGAAAGTTACACTTGGGGGTGCATATGTTGTTGATAGAGGGGCATAAAATGTCCAGCCAAAATCGGGTGCACCACCATCCATAAACAATGTAGATAACAACATTGTGAATGCAAAAGGAAGTATCCAAAAGCTCCAGTTGTTCATTCTAGGGAGTGCCATATCTGGTGCACCGACCATAAGAGGGATCTGCCAATTTGCTAGTCCAACAAAGCCTGGCATGACGGCACCAAACACCATTATGAGACCATGCATAGTAGTCATTTGGTTGAAGAATCCTGGTTCCACTAGCTGCAGGCCTGGCTGGAATAATTCGGCACGGATAACCATTGCCATCATGCCTCCAATGAAGAACATGGTCAGGCTAAAGATAAGGTAGAGGGTACCGATATCTTTATGGTTAGTGGTAAACACCCAACGTAAGAGACCTTTAGCAGGCCCGTGTTCGTGGTGCTCGTGATCGTCTAGTGTTAATGTTTGCTCGCTCATGAAGACCTCTTTATTGCTTATCTATGTATGCTTGCATATCAGCAGGTGAAATAACTTCACCTGTGTTGTTATCCCAAGCATTACGTTTGTATGTAATTACAGCTGCTAAATCGACTGCTGATAGTTGTTTACCATAAGCTGCCATTGCTGATCCTGGTACGCCGTAGTACATCATGTGCATATGTGTTTCTACGTCACCTAATACTACGTCACTGCCATTAAGAGCTGGAAAGGCGGGAGGTAGTCCAGAACCATCAACCATGTGACAGGCTGCACAATTCTTTTGGTAAACAGTTTCACCTTTAGCGATGAGATCATCTATTGTCCATTCTTGCTCTGACTCTGCGGCTTTTGCTATTGCGGCTGCTTGTTGTTCTTCAACCCATATGTCGTAATCATATTGTGTTACGGCTTTGACGACAATCGGCATGAAACCATGATTCTTACCACATAATTCTGCACACTGTCCGCGGTAGGTGCCGACTTCATTAATGCGTGTCCAAGACTCGTTTATAAAGCCAGGGATAGCATCCTTCTTAATAGCTAGATCTGGCATCCACCATGCATGAATAACATCGTTTGACGTGAAAAGAAAGCGAACTTTTTTGTTAATGGGTAGAACCAGTTCGTTATCGACTTCTAATAGGTAATTAGTGTTTTTTGCCTGCTCGTTTGCAATCTCTTCCTTCGGGGTAATTAAAGAACTAAAGAAATTAATGTCTTCACCTAAATATTTGTATTGCCATTTCCACTGGTAGCCGGTGACCTGAATATCAATGTCAGAATCACTCGAGTCGTACATGTCGATAAGCACACTAGTTGAAGGGATGGCCATGGCAATTAAAATCAAGAAAGGAATAACAGTCCAGATTACTTCTACTGTTGTACTTTCGTGGAATTGTGATGCTTCTGCGCCTTGCGACTTTCTATGATAGAAAATAGACCAAAACATGACGCCGAAGACAACAACACCGATAGCAACACATATCCAAAGTATAAGCATGTGTAGGTCATATATTATATGACTGGTATCGGTGACACCCCGTGGCATATTCATTTCCATAGCAGCGTAGACGCTGCCAGGAATAAAGAAAGCAAGAGTTATACTTAACTGATGCAGGAATCGACGCATGAATAGTTTTCCTTGATTTTGTCATGCCTTAAATTTAAGGCATCATCTTCTACAAATTTAATTAGTTAGAGCAGCAATTTTTTATATTGTCATCTGCATGGGTATTTAACAGGGCATATTATATAGGACTTTTTGAAGCTGGTCATGCGTTTTAAGACTATATTTATACTTTTTTTCACTTGAAAAATGTGGTTAGCGTGAAGGATGTACCTCAAAAAAATACGTTTATATTTTAATATCATATACTTGGTGTAGATTTATGGTTGTTTGTGTACATATGTTGTTTTTTATTACCTATCATTGATGCTCACTTCATCAGAACATTATGGAGAAAAAGAGTTCCCAATTATTAACTTTAACTTTCAATTTATGTGAGATATAAGCTTTATCGTACTTTTAAAGGGGAAGGAAAATCATATGAAACTCGAATGTTAGTCGTATGAATATTTTTTTATAAAGTTAAGAAAAATATTGAACGTGGGGTTTTTTAAAGAAGTAATTGATAATAACCTCTTAAAAAGCTAATTGATGAAATTAAATAGCATAATCAAATAAGGTTGGAAAATGAGTTTAACTATAAAAGTGTTGGTAGGAGTTTTTCTAGGTATCTTGCTAGGCCTGTTCATCAATTTATCAGGTTTAAATGGGGAAGGAGGCTGGATCAATACATATATAGTTGATGGCTTATTTTTTGTTATCGGCAAAATGTTTGTGAATGGTTTAAAGATGTTGGTAGTGCCTTTGGTTTTCTTTTCACTTATTTGTGGTGTTTGCGGAATTGGAAATTTAAATACTTTGGGTCGTGTTGGTGGTAAATCATTTTTGCTATACATGATGACGACGGCGATAGCGATTGCTGTTGCTATTAGTCTTGCAGTCTCGGTTGGTTTGGGTAAAGGAATGCAATTCGAAGAAGCTACTAGCTTCACAGCAAAAGAGACGCCGCCGCTCTCGGAAGTTATCATCAATATTGTTCCTTCTAACCCTGTTCAAGCGATGGCTAATGGAGACATGCTACCACTGATATTTTTCTCAATATTGGTAGGTATTAGTATGTTGATGCTAGGTGAGAAGTCCACTCCTTTAGTAAAAGGTGCTGAGATTGCCAATGAGGTCATGATGAAGATGGTTACCATTATCATGGCTGTTGCACCTTATGCTGTTTTTGTTCTTATTGCTAAATCTGTTGCTGAGTTGGGTTTGGAGTTATTAATTCAGCTAGCAGCTTATGTTGCTGTTTTAGTATCAGCATTATTAATTCATCTACTGTTTACGTTGATGATCGTGCTGAAGTTTTTTTCAGGCCTGAATCCCATAATGTTTTTAAGAAAAATTAGAAGTGCACAAGTGTTTGCCTTTAGTACAGCTAGTTCTAATGCTACCATCCCCGTTACACTAAAGACTGTTACGCAGCGCCTAGGTGTGGACAACGCAGTAGCATCTTTCACAGTCCCCTTTGGTGCAACAATAAACATGGATGGAACAGCAATTATGCAGGGAGTTGCGACTGTTTTTATTGCTAATATCTACGGGCTTGAATTAGGTGTGGCTGGCTATTTAACTGTTATTTTGATGTCAGTACTGGCTTCGGTTGGTACAGCAGGTGTGCCTGGTGTCGGCCTGATCATGCTGTCAATGGTCTTTACTCAGGTCGGTTTACCAGTGGAAGGCATTGGTTTGATACTGGGAGTTGATCGTCTGATGGACATGATCAGAACCGCTGTCAATGTGTCTGGCGATGCCGTAGTTAGCAGCATTGTAGCGAAGAGTGAAGGTAGCATGGATCTAAAGGTTTATGATGATTTAAAGGCAGGGGTAGAGGACTCTGCAAGCTTGGTAATAAAGAATGTATCATAACTAGTATTTTTGTAGTGCAGAAAGCTTTATGAAATCGCGCCTAAAAAGTATAGAGGGCCGACTCATTAGTTATTTATATAGTTGATAGCAATGAAGTTTGACAGCTTAAGAAATACTACTTTAGCTTTAATTAAATTGGTATGGTAGTGTACTTAAAATTATTTTATGTAAATGTGAGTATGCGACATTATATTGCAACGTTAGCAGCTGTAGTAGCGGTTCTATCAACATTCTGGCTCTTCTTAGGAATGTTTGCAATCGTCCCGCTTTTGTTTGAAATTCCGGGGGAAACTAGCCTTAGGACTCATGCATCATTAACACTAATTCTCTTATTGATAGCATCATGGGGATTTTGGAATAGCGATTAATTTAAAAAACGAAAGGAAGATTAATGTTAAAAAAGTCAGATTTATGTATTTTACTCGCAGTTTTTATAGCATTTACGACTACAGCATTCTTATGGTTTACTGGACAAAGAGAAGAGGGTTTATTCACAGCGACGTGGATTCCATCGATACTGAGTTTTGCAATTTATTTTAAAGTCATTACGAGAAGGGAATAACGATGGAAGCATCCTTAATATTCTTTACAGGATTATTCTGTAGCGCTCTAACTATTTTTGGAGCTATTTTAACTGTGATGGAATTTAAAAGTCTTAAAGAAGAAAAAGTAAAAAACAAAAAAAAATAATTTGCTGAATAATTTCACATTGTACTAAAAGTTATATGGTTTGTTTTGAGGGACATCTTACTGTCCCATAAGAGCAATAAACACAACAGTCTCCTGACTTTGGTTTAATGATGTCATGGCATGAACGGCATTCGTAAAACCACTGGCAGGCGCCTGCTGGCATTGTTTCTAACTCTTTGTTCCCACAAGAGGGGCAGGTTATCTCAGAGTCTAAGATTAAATCTCTCATTAGTCGCAGTCCTAAATTGTGCATCGTTTTGTCATAACAAAATACACTTTGAGTGCCCGGGCGATCAGTAATTAGCTATACATCAATTTTTCAAGTAAATGAGTGGCTACAATGCTTGCATATAGATGCATCTGGCTTTACCAGCTCCATACATTCGGGGCACCTTTTCTTATTCCCACTAGCAATCTCTTTATCTTCTATTTCTTCAGTTGTAGGAGACAACATTAAAGTTGTGATGAAACCGATAATTGGAGAAGCCAATATAGCTAGAACAAAGAAGTTTATGCCAGAGTGACCTTTACTACTGGCGTGAAAACCAATTAGCACAGAAAAAAGAACATAGAAAAAAAATAACTCCATAAACAGTTCCCACTATAATAAATACAGTTGTAAAGCTACTATAGCATCGTTAAAATATATTAATAAGCCTGCTTTCCACATTGGATATTCTGTATCAATGACTTAAATAGAGTGAGGGAGTGTTTAAAATATAAAATCTACCTGGACGTACGTTCACCTCTCCGCCACAACCAAGGTTCTATATAGTTATCAGATGACCAAAGGCCTAGTTTTTCTTTTTTAGCTTTTGCTTCAAGGGCATATAACTTTTCATCATCGGTATATCTACGGTACACCCAGGCCATACCTTGCCTCACTAGTTCACCATTGATATCTAATCCTTTAACAGAAACATGTCCCACCGTACGTCCGTAGCGATCTATAGTTTGCACGTCAACCGTGACTTGCTTTTGTAATGTGAGTGCCGATAAAGCCTGCTTGGCATCTCTTCCAAAAGGCTGCTGTTTCTCTGGAGTATCTATGCCAGCTAACCTTATCTTTATTTTTTGATTAGAACTAGTCAAGATCTTTAGGGTGTCCCCATCAGAAATGTGAATAACTCGACCAGTTAAGGTTTCAGTTTGTGCTGTGCAAACTGTAAGTATAAGAAAGAGTGCAGAAATATACTTCCATTGTTTCATGTTATTTCTCTGAACTATCTGAAGTGAGCCAGTCTTCTGTTTAAAATCTGGGAGATCCACAAGTCACAGCTCTATTTTAAAATTAATGTTTATCAATCCATTCCTTGGCCAGTGACAGCGCTTGTTTTATTTGAGTCTTACTCATCCTAGCTGCAACAACTTCTCTATTTTCGGCGGCACTTTTATCTCCATTTAAGCTAGCAAGATTGAACCAGAGATGAGACATGACATAATCTTGTGCAACACCATATCCTTGAATATACATATAGCCGAGGCGATGTTGAGCACTAGCGTTACCTTGCTCAGCTGCTCTGCTCCACCAATAAAATGTTTGATGGTAGTCTTGTTGGACACCTTTTCCCATTTGATACATGAGTCCCAGTTGATATTGAGCTACTGGCTTACCTTGCTCAGCTACTTTTTGGCAGTTGTTGAAGTTTCTTGTGTCCTCCAAGTTATCGTCTATGCATGCCTTAGCATTACTAACAAACATTACAAGCGTAAGCACACCCAATAGAAACTTATTCATAATTATCCTTTGTTGATGCATCAGTAATTTGTTAGATAGAGTCTAGCTTATTCCTTTCTTTTTTAATGTAAAGCTATAAATGTTTGCATATGTAACGCACTATGCTGTAAATTATTTAGCTATGGTAAAGAAAAAAACAGCAACACTAAATCTTCGAGTCGATCCTATTATTAAAGAAGCGATACGTGACGCATCAGAACGTCAACATCGAAGCATAGCTAATATGATAGAAATTCTCATACGTGAACATTGTAAGGCTGAAGGCTTCCCCGTAGCCATACAGTCAAGCTTATTCGAGGCT
This sequence comes from uncultured Gammaproteobacteria bacterium, assembly GCA_913042265.1. Classification (GTDB taxonomy): domain Bacteria; phylum Pseudomonadota; class Gammaproteobacteria; order Nitrosococcales; family Methylophagaceae. Next base: position 10,748 of record CAJWKF010000003.1, on the reverse strand, counting down.
AGTAAAAATGAATAGTACGACTCTGAAGGCACTCATAGAAGCTGGTGCTATAAAATCTGTATGTATTGTAGCTGATGGAGGAGTTGTTCATGCTGCAATCACAACAGGTAGTGGTAATTCACAACCTGCAACTACCCTGAAAGGTGATATAAAGACTTGGAGTACAATAGATAGTGCTGCTAAGTGGGTGAGAAACCAAGGTATTGGGAGTATGAAATTGAACGTTGATAGATGGAGGCCTGATCAGAGAACAATGCTCTAGCTTTTTGTGACTTTAGTTTGATAATAAGTGTTATTTGCAGTAGTGTTTTCAATGTTATATATTAGGATCCAAAATGAATATACGACACGGATGAAATACTAACTTACAAATTGTTTTGAAGGTTACTATATTTTCGTTTTTTGTTGGAACTATTCATCCAGTTTTAGTCTCTATCTTTTGTACTGTCACTATCGTATAAAATTCAAAATAAAGGAATACAATGGAAAACCTATCTTTTAACGAGTATCAACTTGTTTATAATTTCTTCTCATTTACATTTGCAGCAATGGCTGCAGGAACTCTATTTTCATGGCTTAATTTAGGGTCAGTTTCAGCATCGTATCGACCTGCTATGGTTGTGACAGGACTTGTAACTTTCATTGCTGCATATCATTACTTACAAATTTTTATCTCATTCGATGGTGCATACAGTGCAGTAGATGGCGTCGTCTCTTCAACGGGTGAAGCTTTTAACGTTACATATCGCTATGTAGATTGGTTGTTAACTGTACCATTGCTTCTAATTGAACTGATTTTAGTTATGAAGCTATCATCTAGTGAAACAGTCAATAGATGTGTGGTGCTTGGATCAGCAGCTGCACTTATGATTATACTTGGTTACCCAGGTGAAATTTCAACGGACTTAGCTGGTAGATTATCATGGGGCTTAGCAGCTATGATCCCATTCCTATTCATTGTGTATATACTTTTCTTTGGTTTGAAAAGTTCAATTGAAGCACAGCCTATTGAAGCAAGAGGGTTGGTTTCACGAGCTTGCTGGGTTGTAGTCATTACTTGGTCATTCTATCCTGTCGTATATTTCCTTCCAATGCTTGGCTTTGAATCAGCGGGTGTTGCTGTAGAAATAGGCTATTCAATTGCTGATATCGCAGCAAAAGTTGGCTTCGGAATATTAATTTACATGATTGCACGTAAAAAATCAGAAGCTGAAGGCTACGTCGCTAAGTAATAGGATTTGAAGGAGTAATACGACGGCGTATTACTCCTTCATTCTGATTATATTATGCACTTAGCTGCCCCCCTAGAAAAAAATGTAGATGACTTTTACGCCTTAACTTTAGTTGAAGAAAAGTTATCTCTTTACATCAATGATTTTAAAGATCAAACGGTGTTGGAAGATGCTGTTACCTATCATTTCAGCTCAGGTGGCTCAAGAACGAGAGCTAGATTGACATTTTCATTTGCTAAGAACTTAGGCTTAAGCTTTGAAGATTCAATTGTTATGAGCTGTGTGCCTGAATTATTCCATAACGCGTCATTAATACATGATGATCTGCAAGACTCCGATGATTTAAGACGAGGTCAGGAAGCCGTATGGAAAAAGTTTGGGCCTGATATAGCTATCTGTATTGGTGATTTTTTAATTTCTGCCGCCTATGCTTGCATTGCAGATCTATCAAACGATATTCCAAAAAGTAAACTGATAAAGCATGTTCATTCCAAAATATCAGAACTAATTAAAGGGCAACTTTTAGACATTCGGCAATGTAAAGATCAATCGTTGAATGATCTTGATGCCTATGAAAATATCGCTGCGGGTAAATCGGGCCCACTTTTTTCCTTAGCGATAACGCTTCCATTGATTGCCAAGGGATATAGCGATTCTATTCAACTAGCAGAATCAGTCTTCAGACATTACTCAATTGCTTATCAGATCTTTGATGATATTGGTGACTTTAAAATGGACCAATCAAAACAAGGGTTAAAGTCTGGAGTGAATATAATCACTTTATATCAAGAGAAAAATATTCTAGATCCTCAACTAAAGGCTGTTAATACTGCATTGATTCATCTACAGCTTGCACGAGAAAAACTTGTTGAGTTACCACTTGTTTGTCAGCAAATTATTCATAATGAAACGTTACTGCTAGAAAGTTTAATAAAACAAACTATTTTAGATCAAAATTAAAACATGAAAAAAGCTGTTGTGATAGGTGCTGGCTATGGTGGAATTGCAGCATCATTAAGGCTACGAGCTAAAGGATATGATGTTGAGGTTATAGATCAATGCAGTGCAATAGGAGGTCGGGCACAAGTCTATGAGGTTGATGGGTTTAAACATGATGCTGGACCAACTGTATTAACAGCGCCATTTCTGTTTGAAGAACTTTTTAATTTATTTGATAAAAATATTAGCGATTATGTTGATATTGTTCCCCTTGATACTTGGTATCAGTTCTATTTTCCTGACGGTAAAATTTTTAATTATGGCGGAAGCTTAGAGAGTACTCTCAAAGAAATTGAAAAATTTGAACCAGAAGACAAGCAAAACTATTTGCATCTCCTCGAGAAATCAAAAGCTATTTTTAAAATAGGTTTTGAAGATTTAGCCGATGAACCATTCCACAAGTTTTCCAAAATGGTTGGTGTATTGCCCGATCTTATAAGGCTCAAGTCGTTTAAAACAGTTTGGAGCTTAGTCTCTTCACATTTAAAATCACCCTATATGCAGCAAGCTTTTTCTATTCAATCTCTATTGGTCGGTGGCAACCCATTTGATACTACCTCAATTTATTCTCTTATTCATTATCTAGAACGTGAATGGGGAGTGCATTTTGCAATGGGTGGAACTGGCTCGCTTACAAAAGCTTTTGAAACCCTAATGCAAGAAGAAGGGATTAAAATTTCACTAAATGAGGCTGTTCAAAAAATAGATATCAAGAATGGCAAAGCTGTGGGTGTAATACTAAAGAGTGGTGAAATTAAACCAGCTGATATCGTCGTATCAAATGCTGATGCAGCATACCTATATAGCTCAATGATTGATAAAAAAGATAAAAGTATTAGTGTGCAAATTAAAACAAAATATGCACAATTTTCTATGGGACTATATGTATTATATTTTGGCACAAAAAAGCAATATGCTGATGTTGAGCATCATACAATTTGGCTGGGGAAACGCTACGAAGAATTACTAGATGATATTTTTCATAAACAAATTCTGGCTGATGATTTCTCTTTATATCTTCATAGACCGACAGCTACAGATCCGTCCTTTGCACCAGAAGGGTGTGATTCTTTTTATGTACTTGCTCCGGTTCCCAATCAACAGGGTGAGATAGATTGGAACGCAGAGGGACCCAGGCTTAGAGATAAAATTGTGAAAGCACTTAGCGACACGATTCTTCCAGATCTAGAAAAAACAATAACGGCTGATTTTTTTAAAACGCCGGATGATTTTGAGGAGGATTATAGTAGTATGCATGGGGCCGGTTTTTCTATTTCTCCACTTTTGACACAATCGGCCTGGTTTCGTTATCACAATAAAGCAGAAGGCATTGAAAATTTGTATCTCGTCGGGGCTGGAACTCATCCGGGTGCCGGTCTACCGGGAGTCGTCTGTTCAGCCAAAGTTATTGATAATCTAATTCCAAAAGTATCATGATCGAGCAAACAGAAACTGCCAGAGACACGCTTATTAAGCACGCAAGAACATTCTCTTTTGCTAGCTTTTTTTTAGGTAAAGAAACTGTAGACAAAGCGGCCAGACTTTATCGGTTTTGTCGTGTAGTTGATGATATTGCTGATGAGGGAGATTGCCCTGATACTGCCAGAGTAAACTTAAATTCAATAAGCCGAGATTTAGAAGTAGGGACAAGTAGAAATCATGTTACTAATGACTTCCTATCGTTGGCATTAGAATGCAATATTGATGTGCAAGCTGCACGTACACTTCTTGAGGGTGTAATATTTGATCTTGATCTCGTCACAATCAGTGATGAGCAAGCTTTAGAACACTACTGCTTCCAGGTAGCTGGCACTGTTGGTCTTATGATGAGCCCTATATTAGGAACAAATGATGAGGATGCTTTAAAGTATGCCTGTGACCTCGGAAAGGCCATGCAATTGACGAATATATGCCGTGATGTACATGAAGATGCGTTGAAAGGGCGTATCTACATTCCGCAGACGTTGTCGTTAAGCGATATTACTAAAGATCCTGCTCAAGAAAATGAAGAAATGGCACGAGCTTGCCAAACATTACTTTTACGTGCAAATACTCTGTATGAAAAGGCGGAGTGGGGACTGGCCTATTTGCCTCTTCGCTCAAAAATATGCATTCTGGTGGCATCGAGACTGTATAAAGCAATTGGTACAAAATTGATTAAAAAAAAGTGTATGTATTGGGAAGGACGTGTTTTCACATCAAGAACTGAAAAAATAATCATAACATTACGTACGCTGTTTGTTCTATGGTTTAACCCGAAGTTTTGGATCAAAACATCTTATGCGAAAGATTGAATGTGATGTATTAATTATAGGTGGTGGTTGTGCTGGTTTAAGCCTTGCTTACGAATACGCACAAGTGAAGAAGGCAGAGTTATCAGTTTGTGTTTTGGAAAAACGTGAAAATTACCATGATGATAGGACTTGGTGCTTTTGGCTTGATCATGAACAAGATTTCTCTCATCGGGATATAATTTTAAACAGCTGGAAAGCATGGCGTTTCTCATCTAAAGAGCAGAGTTATATTCATCGTTCTGAACATTTTTCATACTGCCATATAGCTTCTTTAGAATTTTATAAAAAAACTACACAAGCGATCAAAGAGGATCCTCGACAAACTCTTGTCTTGGAACAGGTTGTTACCAAAATAGAAAAAAATGAAAAATATTTTACTGTAGAAGGGCCAGACCTTTCTGTGAAAGCAACACATGTTATTGATACGCGTGCTTATGAACCTGATGAGCTTATTGAATATACACAAATTTTCCAAAGCTTTTCGGGTGTTGAAATTGCAACAGAAGATGATTTTTTTGATGCTGATTTAGTAGGATTAATGGATGATATTCAAGGCGATGGTAAAATATGTAAGTTTCGTTATCTACTTCCCTTTACAAAGCGTCATGCGCTTATAGAGCTTACAAGTTTTTCCAATGCCTATTACCCTCCTTCAAGTTTAGACGTTAGTCTCCAGTGCTATTTAGATAGTTTGGAAGTATCTTATAAAATAATAAGAAAAGAACAGGGTGTTTTACCTATGGGCATTGATCATCCACCACGCAGCGAGGACGGTATTATCCTAGGTGGTATGAAAAATGATAATTTAAAACCATCTTCGGGTTATGGGTTTTTGAGAACTCAAATATGGGCAAAACTAATAGTGACAAAACTTTGCAATGATACTTTAGACATAAAGCTGGGGAAAACGGGTCATTATATTCCTGATTTTTTTGATTACACATTCTTGCGTGTGTTAGATAATAATATTGATCTTGCAGAAGATATATTCATGAATATAGGTAAAAATATGAGCCCAGACAGTTTTGCTAAATTTATGAGTGATAAAGCACAGGCACATGACTATATCCGGCTAATCGCAGCAGTCCCGAAACAGCCATTTATAAAAGCAGTATTGTCATGACGTCTTCTTTTTTACCGATACAGCGTTTATTTATTGGAGCCGTGACACTTTTACTCATTCTTAATTATAGTTTAGGTGCATTATCATTCGAGTTACAGGCTATTATACTTTCCATATTGATGTTGGTTCTAGGCCTTCCTCATGGTGCGCTTGATCACAAAATTGCTGAGGCTACAGGGCTTGTTGATAGCCGAACAAAGCTAATTTTATTTTTTGCTGGTTACCTATTATTGTCAATTGTGGGCTTTATATTTTGGGTGGCTTTTCCTCTCGCTTCATTGCTTTTTTTCCTTTTGATATCAGCGTGGCATTTTGGATCTGATTTTGCCAAGTTTTCATCTTCAAATTTCTTTTCAATCATTCCAGGAATTGCTCTTTTAACAACGCCATTCGTATTTTATCAAAATGAGGTCTCCCATATTTTCAGCATTTTTGTTGAGGAAAGTAATGCTCTTTCCCTCTCAGTGATAGGCCACTACATGGCATATATGTTTATTCCCTTATCAATTATTTTTGCTACGCTAAAATCAAAGATAACTTTGAATGATCGTTTCGAATTTATTGTCACACTGAGTGCCGGACTCTTCCTACCGCCATTAATGTTTCTGGTTGTGTTTTTTTGCTTATCACATTCTTTGAAACATTTATCTGAGTTATATTTCACTCTCAGCTTTAAGACTGTTAAAGAATTCTTTTATGCTCTTTTCCCCTTGACAGTGCTGAGTTATATTTTTTTAGGGCTCATAGCTCTAAATTACAGCGGTGCCTCCTCTGCAGCTCTCTCATTAAAGAGCGTGATTATTTTATTGTCTGTATTAACGATCCCGCACATGCTGATAGTGGAGTATTGGAAGTATCAGTCCAGACAAAGTGATGTAACCTAGTAATAAGTTCTACTATGTTGTCTGTGTATTTGTAATTTAATACTCTGGCATTTGCCATTACTAATCGTTAAATGCCAACAATAAGGGCTCTATATGAAACTCTCAGCTTTAATATTTTCTTTTATGTTGTTGGTTGGATGTGCGTCATTTGACTCGGATCCTTGTTTTTATACCTTTAGTTCGGCTGATAAAGAAGGCCTAGCTAACTGCTTAAAAGCAGCAGAGCAAGATGATGCGTATGCTCAAGGCAAGCTTGGCGCTATGTACTATCATGGTTATGGTGTGGCAGAAGACGTCACACAGGCATTTCATTGGTGGGAAAGATCAGCTGAGCAAGGTGTCCCAGAGGCTCAGTATAAATTAGGCAATATGTATAGTAAGGGCAGAGGTGGTGTATTAACAGATTATAACTTAGCTGTTCATTGGTGGAGCAAAGCAGCAGAACAAGGCGAAGCTTGGGCTCAATACAAGTTAGGTAGTATGTACGCTGATGGCAAAGGTGTAGAAAAAGATCATGAAAAAGCAGTTCACTGGTGGACTAAATCAGCAGAACAGGGCCATGATTGGGCTCAATATAAGTTAGGGAAAATATATGCCGATGAGGAAGGTGAAATGGAAGATTATTTATTGGCATATATGTGGTTCGAGATAGCCAGTTCTGGCGGACATGTAACAGCATCAAAGGGTAAGGAAAAGCTTGCAGCTAAAATGAGCAAGGCAGATATAAGTGAGGCTATGGAACTCGCCCAGGAATGGAGTGAGAAGCACAAATAATCACATAGGATAAACCGTGAATAACATTTCAAAAAAAGACAGAATAAAAGGTACTTTTTTTGGCGCTATCGTCGCTGATGCACTTTGTCTTGGCAGTCATTATGAGTATGACGCCCAAAAAATATATAACGCATACGGTGATAAACCCATAGAAAAATATATGTCTCCGGGTGAAATGATGGGTGGGCAAACGCATGGTATTGGCTGGGGAGAACGTAACTATCATCCGGGTAAAAAGGCTGGTGGGACAACTGATTATGGCGACTACAACATCTTGATTTTAGAGTATTTGGCGTCTACCGCAGAAACCCCAAGACCTTTTAATGTGGCAGACATACTCCCTCATTGGATGAAGCGCCTTGAAAATGACTGGGGTTCTTGGATATGTACGATGACGCGAGAGACTTATGGACAAGTAAAGCAGGGGGTTCCCGTTGAACGCCTTGGTGGGATTTCCAACGCGATGGCAATTCGCCACACAGCAGCACACGCTTATTACAAATCAGAAGACGAAGTCGTCGATGTTGCAAGAAAAAGCATGTTTACCCATAAAGATGTTGATGCATTGGGAGGCGCTGAGTTTTTCGCTCGTGTCACCCATCGGGTCATTAATGGAGAGACACCCTCTAATGCAATTGAGTCATCTGCTTTAGAAATGAGTAGCTTTTTTCAGGATAAAGTTGCTCAGGCAATGGCAAAAGTAAAAGAAGCTACCGATGAAAAGTCGGCACTGTCGCGGGAGATGTTTGCTGATGATCTTGCCATTACTAGCATGGCGAGACTCTGGGACGTAGGTCGTTCAGAACCGATAAAAGTAGGAAAGGCAAGCCCTACTGAAGGAACACTTCCAGGTGCTGTTTATTTTATTTTAAAGTATGAAAATGAGGAAGATGGACTAAAAAAAGCATTACAGCAAAACACTATGGTGGGTGGTGATAATGCATCAAGAGGAATTGCTATTGGTATGGTTCTCGGTGCATACAAGGGTATCAATGCAATTCCATTAGAGTGGAAGGAAACATTAGATGAATGGGATTATTGTGAAAAGTTGCTAAATAGCCTTCCGCTACTCAAGTAAATCAGCATCACCGTCATGTTTAAGTAAGATAACCACTTATGACGAATAATGCTTTGTAATAATTTTATTTGTGTCTGTCATAATTTAAGGTCCCACGACATTCCTTGATATAGCCCAAATAACGGTGTAACTTATGGGTTAACAGCTATTTTCAAAAATGAGTTACCATCAAAGGGTTTTATCAGACACTAGAGTTAAACCGTTAAAGGCAGGTCTTAAGCCTTATGGGGCTGATACCATTACGACTATTAGGGTTTACATCAGAACCGTTGTTGTCTCGTTAATTATCCCGACATAATTTACACCGTCAAAATAAACTTTATTAGGAGTATAAAAATGAAAAAAATCATATCTGGGTTAGTATCGGTAATGATTGCAGGAATGGCTTTTAACACCAGTGCTTATGCAGGGGAAGCTATGAGTGAAGCACATGCTCATATCGGGCATGTGATGACTAGTTGGAATGATACACCGTCCCAACACGGCCTTCTGCCTGTGGCAATGAAAGATGCAGGAATTGCAGCCGCTCACGCTGCTCTTGCCGCTAAATCTCCAAACGATCTAGCAGCAATGAAATTGCATGCAAGACATGTGCGCCACGCGATAGACTCATCGTATGAAGCATCAGGACCTGGTACTGGATACGGGCTTATTAAGGCGGCCAATGGGGGAATTGGACACGCGACACTCGCCAGTAAAAGTAAAGGTGCATCCGATGCAGTCAAAGTCCATACAGAACACGCAGTGACATCATTAAACAATGCCATCGCGCGTAGCAGAATGGCTTTATATGAAGCACAAGCAGTGCTTATTGCAACTAGTGCAGGTCAAGCTGCAGCTCATGCTGCCAAAATGGCAGAACTGACGCAAGCCGTTGTTAATGGTGTTGACGCCAATGGAGACGGCGGTATCAGCTGGCATGCACATGAAGGTGGTCTTAATGTTGCAAGCCAACACATGGGAATCATGATGGATGCAGAGGGTATGAAACACTAAAGGTTGTCAAAAGCCCCAAAGCCCATAACCTTAATCTCAGACAAACCCGCTTCGGCGGGTTTTGTTTTTTATAGGCGCTATTTACTGATTACTTGATTGGGTTTGGGGCCGGGTCAAAACTGGCTTTGATGTTGCCGCTAACCAACCTAATGTTTAGACAGGGTAACCGCTTTTGACAAATAAGGCCCTGTAAGCCATTGATAGTGAATTGCACCACCTATTGCACCACCTGCTGTTTTTACCCATAAAAAAAGGGCTTACAATTGCTTGTAAACCCTTGCTGTATCTGGAGCCGGAGATAAGACTTGAACTTACGACCCTCTGATTACAAATCAGATGCTCTACCAACTGAGCTACACCGGCTTGAAAGAGCGAAATTATACGGATTCATTAGAGTAATGGCAAGAAAAACATCTCGTAAGCAACGCTGTTTTCATTTGTCTGCTTAACTAAATATTTGCAATAATTCTTTCGCGCTTGTTTTGGATGTACTTAAACGAGCTTAAACTAGTATTAAGTCGGTACCATAGGGCATATAATCAATTCCATTTGCGATTAACTCGACAACATTAGCTTTATTTTCAATACTTTCACTGAAGTCTATAAGTAGCTTTTCTCGAGTCACAGTGCCAGCATTTAAGTGACCTAACCAAAAAGCATGACCTCCAGGATCACCATCACGATCTAAGACGTTGTTATAGAGTAAATTTAGATAATCGTCATTACTATTATTTGCTCCGTAGAGTGAAATAAACTCTGGGCTACTGTTAAATTCTGATGCCATTTTCAAAGCGGTTTCACCATTGTCTAAAGCCTTGATCCAAAATCCTAAGCCAACTAGATCTGGAGCTCGGTCGAAAGCTGCTTTATAAAGACGATATGCCTCACCTGGTTTGGCAGCTATATCCAGAGCGACATTTACATCAGAAAAAGAAAGACGCTCGACAGTATTGATGGTATCGATAGTGCCATTGATTACTTCTACAACTGTTTGATTGCTATTCCCGACATCTGCTAGCGTGTAGTTTTCCCTTGCAAGGGTGTATTTAATTGTGTCTAAACCGACTCCACCTGCAATAGTATCGGAGCCACCATCGGCAAAAATAGTGTCATTACCAACATTACCACTTAGGAGATCATTAGCTGTGGTACCCCGAATAATATCAGCACCCAAGTCACCAAGAGTTGTTACAACTACGTTTACATCTTCAGATACAACACTATTACTAGCAGTGCTGGGGATGATTTCAAGGATGTCGTCAAGGGGTTGGTTGATGAAGATCTCAAATTCAGCTAGATAATCAGTTGATGACTTGCCATAAGTTTTAGCGAATGCTGCTTCATGGCCTAGGCTATCAAGATCATTGT
>CAJWKF010000002.1 GCA_913042265.1 uncultured Gammaproteobacteria bacterium | reverse complement strand
GCACCCTCATATACGTCCGGCAGCCACATATGAAATGGTACAGCACCAAGCTTAAATGCTACACCAATGACTATAAAGACTAAGCCAAAACTTAACACTGTATTATTCAAATCGTCGGCTTGTATAGTGCTAGCAATTGTTGAGAGAGCTAAACTTCCCGTGACACCATATATAATAGACATCCCGTAAAGCAACATCCCAGATGCCAAAGCACCTAAAATAAAGTATTTCATTGCTGCTTCTGTAGCAGTCTTGGAATCACGGTGCATCGCGACCATAGCATATAGACAAAGCGACATCAGCTCTAGACCCAAATACAAGGTTAGAAAATGATGTGCTGAAACCATTACCGACATTCCTAAAGTTGCAAATACAGCTAAAACATAATATTCACCTTTAAATAAATCTCGTGCTTTTAAGTAGGATGTCGAGTACATCAAAACCGCAGTGTTGATTAGAAATATTGCGATTTTCAGGATATTACTCAACCCATCTTTAATATAACTATCACTGAAAGCTAAACCCTCATCTCCAGCTATAGCGATGTAGACAAGTAATGCAGCAGTAATCATTGTTACCTGGCTTAGAATATATGCAAGCTTAGCGCCTGATTGTTTGAAAAAAGCAACAACTAATAAAATAATACAAGCCATGGTAAGCAAAAACAGCTCTGGTATAGCAAAGGACATATTTACAACTTCAAACATCATGATCGTGAATACACCTTTAAAGCTTAGACTGTAATACTTGGGTTAATAAGTGTTCGACTGATGCATGCATCACATCAATTAATGGTGCAGGCCATAAACCAATCCCAAGCACAATAAGTGCCAACACTGCTAACATCATAAATTCACGCTGGTTCAAATCCTGCAACTCAGCCACATTATTATTACTAACCTCACCAAAAATAACGCGTTTCACCATCCATAAACTATAACCGGCCCCTAATATTAATGTCGTAGCTGCTAAAAATGCATACCAAAAATTTGCCTGGAATGCGGCTAATATCACCATAAATTCACCAACAAATCCAGAGGTGCCAGGCAGACCTGCATTCGCCATAGCAAAGAATACCGAGAAACCTGCAAATACCGGCATGGTATTAATTACACCACCATATGCTGAAATTTCACGAGTATGCATTCGGTCATACAACACGCCAACGCACAAGAACATCGCCGCTGCAATAAAGCCATGTGAGATCATTTGAACCATCGCGCCCTCAACAGCCAACATCGCACCACTACCCGTCGCAGAATTTGCGAAAATACCAAAAATAACAAATAAACCTAATGTCACAAACCCCATATGAGCAATACTGGAGTATGCAATCAACTTTTTCAAATCAGACTGAACTAATGCAACAAAACCGACATAGACAATTGCCGTCAAAGATAAGCCAATTACAAGCCAATCTAATGTCATTGCTGCATCAGGCGTTATCGGAAGTGCAAAACGTATTAGCCCATATCCTCCTATTTTTAAGGTAATGGCTGCCAAGATAACAGAGCCACCAGTAGGAGCTTCGACATGTGCATCTGGTAACCAGGTATGAACTGGCCACATTGGAACTTTAACTGCAAATGCGATTAAAAATGCAAAAAACAACCAAACTTGTTCTTGTAGAGTTAATGTCACTGCATGAAAATCAAGAATAGAAAAACTATCTGACACATGATGTAAATACAGTAGTGCTATTAGTAAAAAAACAGAACCAAAAAAGGTATATAAAAAAAACTTAATGGTGGCGTAGACTCGGTTCGGCCCACCCCAGATCCCGATCACTAAAAACAGTGGGATTAACATTGCTTCAAAGAACACATAGAATAATATGGCATCTAAAGCTGCAAATACAGCAATCATCAAACCAGTCATGATCAGAAATGCAGCCATATATTGACTCGGCCTATCCTGAATTACTTCCCACCCAGCTATTACAACTATCACAGTAGAAAATGCGGTGAGAATGATTAACGGCATCGAAAAACCATCTATCCCCAAGTGATAATGAATACCATAAGCTGAAATCCAAGGCAGATATTCAACAAACTGCATATCAAATGTCGACATATCAAAGCCCATGTACAGCCACGTTGATAGATATAATGTCACTAAGGCCACAGTTAATGACAGGGGCCGAGTCCGGGAGTTATCACCATTCAACAGCACGGCAATACCACCGAGTATAGGAAGCCAAACCACCAAACTTAATAAAGGATAATTAAAAAACATAATTCACTCTTAAACCACAAAAAAGGTGAGTAAGAGCCAAACACCCAAAATCATTGCAAAAGCATAATGGTACAAATAGCCAGATTGCAATTGACGGGCCATTTTAGATGCAAAGCCGATTGTCCTAGCTGCACCATTAACAACGGTACCATCGATTATAGCCTCATCTCCCACCTTCCATAACACTCGGCCTATGACACGAGCACCACCAGAAAATATGACTTCATTAAAACGATCAAAGCCATATTTATTATCCATAACCCGATACAACCAGTTGAATGTTTGATGCATTCTCATTGGGATATCGGGCCTTAGCATATACAAGAAATATGCCATCGCGACACCTGCCATTGCTAACCAGAAAGGTAAAGCAGTTACACCATGTAATATAAAGCTCCAGATTCCCTGGTAATTAACTGCATGGTGGCCTAATACATCATGTTGTTCTAATACAAAAATAGAGGCCCCAAAGAATTCACCAAACACCATCTTCCCGATAAACAAACCTGCAATGACTGAAGGTATCGCTAATAAAATTAACGGTAGCGTTACAACCAAAGGTGACTCTTGCGGCATTTGACCATCATGGTGTTCAAAGCGCTCTTCGCCATGGAACACCATGAAAAACAATCTAAAGCTATAAAGAGCTGTAATGAAGACACCTGATACAACTGCAAAATATGCAAAACCACTCCCGGGGATTGTTGAAATATGCACCGCTTCAATAATCACATCTTTCGAGAAAAACCCTGAAAAACCGGGGAAACCAATTAAAGCTAGCGAGCCTATCAAAGCTGTCCAATATGTGATCGGCATATATTTTTTCATGCCGCCCATTTTACGAATGTCTTGTTCATGATGTAGCGCCATAATTACAGAACCAGCACCCAAAAATAATAAAGCTTTGAAAAAAGCATGAGTCATTAAATGGAAGATACCTGCGGCATAGGCAGATGCCCCAAGAGCCACTGTCATGTAACCAAGCTGAGATAAGGTTGAGTATGCTATAACACGTTTAATATCATTCTGGATCAACCCTAAGAGGCCCATAAACAAGGCCGTAACGGCTCCAATCACCATTACAAAAGATAGGGCTGTTTCAGAGTGCTCAAACAATGGTGACATTCTAGCTACCATGAAAATACCTGCTGTCACCATCGTTGCTGCATGAATCAATGCTGAAATAGGTGTAGGGCCCTCCATCGAATCTGGTAACCAGACGTGTAGCGGAACCTGTGCAGATTTACCCATCGCGCCAATGAACAATAAAATACAGGTCACTGTCATAACTGACCACTCTGTGTCAGAAAATACACTCATTGATTGCGTAGCCATCATAGGAGCCTGTGCAAATACTTCAAGATAATCCAGACTACCTGCATACATCAATACTGCTGCGATGCCTAATAAAAACCCAAAATCACCGACACGGTTGACTAAAAAGGCTTTTAAATTTGCATATATTGCTGTTGGTTTCTTATACCAAAAACCAATTAGTAAATACGACACTAAGCCTACAGCCTCCCAACCAAAAAATAATTGCATGAAGTTGTTTGCCATTACTAGCATCAGCATCGAAAAAGTAAACAATGAAATATAACTAAAGAAACGGCTATAACCATCATCACCTTTCATATATCCAACAGTGTAGATATGCACCATTAATGAGACAAAAGTTACCACCACCAGCATGATGGCTGTTAAAGAATCGACCATGAAGCCGATTTCAATGCTCAATGACCCTGCTTGTAACCACTGATAAACTTGAGCGTTATAGCTAGCACTATCAAAAATAACTAGTTTGAACACCCACATAGAAACAATAAAAGCGACAAACACACCGATGATTGTCACTGTATGAGATGCTTTTTCACCAATTTTTTTACCAAAGAGACCCGCAACAATACTGCCCAGTAGTGGCGCTAACACGAGTGTCAATAGCAGGTTTTCGTTAAGTACTTCCATACCTAACCTTTTAACCTATCAAGGTCACTAACGTTGATCGTGTTCAAATTACGGAATAACACTACTAAAATGGCTAGGCCGATAGCTGCTTCTGCTGCCGCTACTGTCAAAATAAAAAACACAAATATTTGACCAGCTATATCCCCTGAGTAATGTGAAAATGCAATAAAGTTAAGATTGACAGCAAGCAACATCAACTCGATGCACATTAATAAAATAATAATATTTTTTCGGTTAATAAAAATACCCAAAACAGACAAGCTAAATAATAAAGCGCTCAAAATAAGAAAATCAGACAAAGCTATCATAATTCAGTTTCCTTCCTGACAGCATCCATTTTGACTATTCTCAACCTATCTTCTGCTCGCACTTTAATTTGATCAGATACGACCTGAGCTTTACGACTTTTATTTTCCCGTAAAGTCAATGTGATCGCTGCAACAATAGCCACTGTCAATATCACTGCTGCAATCTCAAATGGATATACGTAAGTGGTATAGAGCATTAGACCAATCGCTCTGGTATTACTGTAATCGTCTGGCTGAGGGGCAGGCAGTGGCACTATATCCAAACCAAAATGAGCCGCTCCCAGTACCGCTAACATTTCTATAGTAATAAGTGCCGCTACTAAAATACCCAATGGTAAATATCTGGTAAATCCTTCTTGCAATGACGTTAAATTAATATCCAGCATCATCACCACAAACAAGAACAGCACCATTACTGCACCGACATAAACCAATACTAGCGTTAAGGCTAAAAATTCAGCTTCTAATAACAGCCAGATACCAGCACTAGTAAAAAAAGCCAATACTAAAAATAGAGCAGCACGTACCGGGTTACGAACAGTGATCACCATCGTCGCTGAAAAGAGTAGCAATGCAGAAAAGCAATAAAAAATTATTTGTTCCATAGTCAATAAACCTAACGTTACCGGTAAGGTGCATCCGCAGCACGATCTGCTGAAATTTCACCTTCGTACTGATCCCCAATTGCTAACAATTTCTCTTTCGTCATTATATTTTCGCCACGTTGTTCAAAGTGGTAGTCAAACACACGTGTTTCAACAATAGAGTCAACCGGACAAGATTCTTCACAGAACCCACAATAAATACATTTAAATAAATCAATATCGTATCGCGTAGTACGACGTGTTCCATCATCACGAGGTTCAGTCTCAATCGTAATCGCTAGTGCCGGACATACTGCCTCACATAATTTACAACCTATACAACGTTCTTCCCCATTAGGATATCTGCGTAATGCATGCAACCCACGAAAGCGTGGAGACTGTGGTGTTTGCTCTTCTGGGTACTGCACTGTTATTTTCTTAGCAAATAAATATCGTCCTGTAAGCTTCAAACCCAAGAGCAGCTCCCAGAGCAAAAAGCTTTTTAAAAAATGGCTTATTGAGCGCATCATGAATTATTTACCTTTTCGATGGGCTGTGAAATCTGTGAGGTAGAAGTTAAGTCACTAGCTTCAGTAAACCAAGGACCGATGTCCATCACTTGTGCTGTCGATACCACTACCAACCAGACTAAGGTCACGGGAATAAACACTTTCCAACCTAGACGCATAATTTGATCATAGCGATACCGTGGGAAAGTAGCTCTGAACCATAAGTATAGGAATAAAAAAAATGACGTCTTGAGTAAAAGCCAGACTAAGCCTGGTACCCAAGAAAATGCAAAATTTAAGACCGTACCTTCAAAAGGTGATAACCAACCTCCCATGAATAGTACAGACGCTAACATTGAAATTAAAATCATGTCCGCATATTCAGCCAAAAAGAAAATCGCAAATGCCATACCAGAATATTCAACATGGAACCCAGCAACAATCTCAGATTCACCTTCAGCAACATCAAATGGGGCACGGTTAGTTTCGGCTACACCTGATAAGAAATAAATGACAAACAGAGGAAATAAGGGCACAAAGTACCAATGCCAGATACCACCTTGCTGCCCAAGTACAATCTCACCTAAATTCAAGCTGCCAGCAGCAATCAATACGCCGACTAAGGCAAAACCCATGGCAATTTCATAAGACACTACTTGCGCTGCGCTGCGCATTGCACCGAGGAATGCATAACGAGAGTTTGAGGCCCAGCCGGCGACAATAACCCCATAAACACCCATTGAGGTAATAGCTAAAATATAAAGTAGTCCTGCATCTATATCAGCTAAAATAAGATCTGAATCAAAAGGCATCACAGCCCATGCAGCTAAGGCAGGAGCAATAGCTAAGACAGGAGCCACTACAAATAAATACAGGTTAGATTTTTTAGGAAAAATCACTTCCTTAAACATTAATTTTACTGCATCAGCAATCGGCTGCAACCAGCCTCGAGGGCCTACACGATTTGGCCCAATACGTAATTGAATATAGCCTATCACTTTGCGTTCAGCATATGTCAGATATGCCACAGCAATCATTAATGGAATTACGATTAACAAAATCTTAAGTACGATCGGTAATATGGTGTTTAGGAGGAGATCAATCATCCTTGGCACTCTGCTTATTAGCCTCTACCGTGACAATAGAAAATGCAGCCGCAAACTGTGACATCTGTGGCACACCTGCGGGCATATGAATACAACCATCCGCAATCGAATTATCGACTTCAAAATCCATTGTGACTCTTTGCTTATCTTGACATACAACTACGCTGTTGAAATTTATTAAACCATGTTTTTGAGCCTCACCCATATTCATTTTTGCGATGATAGCTGCCTTATTCTCAATAGTGTTTGCCAGAGCACTGCTACGTCTAACAATACTATCTGTCTGGTACATAGGCACCTCTGAAATGACTTCTACACCTGAACTTCTCGTATCGGTATTATCCGGCCAATAAGGTTTAGATACCATTTTAATAGCGTCACTAGAGCGGATTTCATCGTTAATGTCCTGAGATGAAATATAATCAAACCCCCCTACTTCAGCTAAATTAGCTAACACCCGAAGTACTTTCCAAGCAGGTCTACTCTCACCTTTGGGAGTGACTGCACCAGTATAAGATTGCCATTGGCCATCAATACTTACAAATGTTCCTGAAGACTCAGAGAAACTGGAAACTGGAAGAATTACATCAGCATAAGTTAGCATTGTTTCAGTGACATAAGGTTGCAGCGCAACTACAAAGTCAGCTTGTCTTAATGCAGTTAATGCCAACCTAGGATCAGCACAGTCAAGCTCAGGCTCAATACCCAGTAAAACATAACTTTTTAGATTAGCTTGAAAACTCTCTTGAGTATTAAGCGCATCATCTTTTTGTGGAAAAACACCGGCTAGCATTGCTCCTTTTGAGTTGGCTGTTGGTAAAACGATCAATTGACTCGATGTCAATCGACAAATCAGTGTCGATAGTGTTCTGATTTTAGCGGCATGAGGGTGATTGTTAGCTAAAGCCCCTAGCATGACCATTCCATTTTCTGCGCTCGATAGTTGCTTCGCAATCGTCTGAGCTTCGGCAGTTGGCACCACTTCTACAAGTAAATCGAGCCACGCTGAATCTTCATCACCATTTACTGGCATCAAAATCTTTGCGATACCTGACAAATGAACCAGCATTTTATCTATATTAACCCCGATTTGAGTTGTGACTGGCATTAATAAATCGCTAGTAAAGAAATTTATATCATTAACCTTTGTTCCAGTCATTGTTGCTTGGCGAAGTCGGTGCGCTAAAATCGGTTCTTCTGCACGAATATGGCAACCTATTAACAAAATGGTGTCTAACTGTTCAATCTGCTTCAAGGACATGTCTTGATTGTAATCAACAGACTTATCTGAAAAATCTTGTTGTCGTAGGCGGTGATCAATGTTTTCAATTTCTAACCCCCGTAAGAATTTTTGAAACAGATAGGACTCTTCCAAAGATGACATTGGCGAAGCAATACCTGCTATTTGTTGAGCACCATCTTGCTCTTTGACAGATTTGATTCCATCAACAGCTATATTTAATGCCGTTTGCCAATCTACTTCCTGCCATTGACCATTTTTCTTAATCATCGGGGTTGTAGCACGTTCTTCGTGTTCCAGACCTAGATAACTAAAACGATCGCGATCTGACAACCATGTTTCGTTCAACAGTTCATTTTCACGAGGTACAACACGCATTACTTCATCCCGACGGGTATGGATCTCAATATTAGACCCCACAGAATCATGTGGTGAAACCCCAGGGTGAGCTGATAATTCCCAGGCCCTCGCTTTATAACGAAAAGGTTTAGATGTTAAGGCTCCGACAGGACATAGGTCAATAATATTCCCAGAGAGTTCAGAGGCTAAACTTTCCTCAATATAAGTACCTATTTCCATATGTTCGCCACGACCCGTAGCCCCTAACTCCTTAATACCAGCAATTTCTTGACCAAAACGAACACAGCGGGTGCAATGAATACATCGCGTCATATCCGTTTTAATCAGTGCGCCAATATCTTTATCTTTAACGACACGTTTTCCCTCACTAAACCGACCGACGCCAGCACCATACCCCATCGATAAGTCTTGTAACTCACATTCTCCACCTTGATCACAAATCGGACAATCCAATGGGTGATTAATGAGTAAAAACTCCATTACACCCCGCTGAGCTGCTATTGCAACAGCTGAGCTTGTAAATACTTTCATACCCTCTGATATGGGTGTTGCACAAGCAGGCAATGCTTTATTTGATTTATCTACCTCGACCAAACACATACGACAGTTCGCCGCAATTGACAATTTTTTATGATAACAAAAACGTGGAATATCGATACCTGCTTCATCAGCAACTTCAATAATCATTTTTGTTGGATCAGCTGTTAATGGGATTCCATCAATTTCAATATTTATCATAAGACTGATTGCCCTTCGCTCGTTTTACTGGAGCAAACCATGCAGCATTGATGATCAATCTGGTACTGGAACTCTTCTTCAAAATACTTGATAAAACTAAGGACTGGCGTTGCTGCTGCTTCTCCCAAAGCACAAATAGTATTGCCACTAATGTTATTTGCCACTGCTAATAAACGATCTAAATCTACTTGTGTTCCTTCACCATCTATAATCCGTTTTACAACACGATATAACCAGCCGGTACCCTCACGGCATGGTGTGCACTGTCCACATGATTCTTCATAATAAAACTCGGCTATACGCTCAAGCGTTTTCACCATACAAGTAGTGTCATCCATTACGATGACTGAGCCGGCGCCAAGCATTGAGCCTATCTTACTCATACCATCGTAGCTCATCAAAGAGCTCATCATTACATCACCTGGCACCAGAGGCGTGGATGTGCCACCTGGAATCACAGCTTTTAACGTTCGGCCTTCTCGTAAGCCACCAGCAAGTTCTAAGAGCTCAGCAAATGGCATGCCCATAGGCACTTCAAAGTTACCAGGGTTTTTAACATGACCTGTCACACTAAAGCACTTCGTACCACCATTATTTGGTAACCCAATATCGTGAAACCACTTGCCTCCATGTTGCAAAATTACTGGCACTGAAGCTAATGTCTCAGTATTATTGATAGTTGTAGGCTTACCATATAACCCAAAACCTGCAGGAAACGGAGGTTTATAACGTGGCTGGCCTTTTTTGCCCTCTAAAGACTCTAATAATGCTGTTTCTTCACCACAAATATAGGCACCAGCGCCCGGGTATGTATGCAACTCAAAGTTAATCCCAGAGCCCAAAAGATCCAAACCTAAATAACCGGCATCTCTTGCTTCTATTAGTGCTGCTTCAAAACGCTCAATTGGCTCGACAAACTCACCTCGAACATAGTTATAACCAGTTTCTGCACCAATTGCATAACCAGCAATAATCATACCTTCAATTAACTGGTGGGGATTAAACCTCATAATGTCTCGATCTTTGCAGGTACCCGGCTCACCTTCATCTGAGTTACAAACAATATATTTATCACCGGGGACTTTTCTCGGCATGAAGCTCCACTTCAAGCCCGTAGGAAAACCTGCACCACCTCGACCTCGTAAGTTAGATAGTTTTATCTCATCGATAATGTCTTCTGGTGATGTGTTTTCTTTTAAAATCTTCTCTAGAGCTTGATAACCGCCCACACGACGATAAGATTCGAGAGACCATGGCTCATCAAACTCTAAAGTCCTAAAACAAACTTGATTCAAAGCCATTATGTTAAACCATCCACTAGTTTATCTATTTTTTCCAGCGTAAGGTGCTCATGGTAATCTCGGTTTAATTGCAACATCGGGGCACCGCAACATGCACCTAAACACTCCACTTCTTTCAAAGTTACCAAGCCATCATCTGTCGTTTCACCAAATGAAACACCTAACCTTTGTTTTAAATGTTCGACGATCTCTTCCGAGCCACGCAGCATGCAGGAAATATTAGTGCAAACACTAATCTTATTTTTACCTACAGGTTCAAGCTCATACATTGTGTAAAATGTTGCTACTTCATAAACACTTATTGAAGGCATTCCCAGATAAGTAGCCAATTTATCCATCAAATCTTTTGAAAGCCAGCCATCATGATTATCTTGCAAAATATGTAATGCTGGAATTACTGCTGATTGTGCTTGACCAGCTGGAAATTTTAAGACCCACGTATCAATTTGCTGGCGCACGTCAGCATTAAATAAATCTTCTTTAACAGAATTTAATTCCAAATAACTCATCGGTCTATCTCACCAAAAACGATATCCATCGTACCAATAATTGCCACCACGTCCGATAACATGTGGCCTTTGACCATTTCATTCATCGCCGCTAAATGGGCAAATCCTGCCGCTCTTATTTTTAATCGATACGGCTTATTTGCGCCATCAGAAACCATGTAAACGCCAAACTCACCTTTGGGATGTTCAACTGCTGCATAGACCTCACCTTCTGGCACACAGTAACCTTCCGTAAACAATTTAAAGTGATGTACCATCGATTCCATATCTTGCTTCATATCAATACGACTCGGCGGCGCTACTTTATTATCATCTGTTATAACTGGGCCTGGATTATCACGCAGCCAATCAACACACTGTTTGATGATACGGTTTGATTGACGCATCTCTTCAACACGGACTAAATATCTATCATAACAATCGCCTTCAACCCCCACAGGGATGTCGAAATCCATTCGGTCGTAGACAGCATAGGGTTGTTTCTTACGTAGATCCCATTCAACACCTGAGCCGCGTAACATTGGACCACTAAAACCCATTTGTAATGCTCGATCAGGAGACACTACACCTATCCCTACCGTCCGTTGCTTCCAGATCCGGTTGTCTGTGAGTAAGGTTTCATATTCATCGACACAGCCAGGAAATCGTTGAGTAAAGTCCTCAATGAAATCTAACAGGCTACCTTCTCTACTTTTATTTTTTAGCTTAACTTCTTTTTCGCTATGCCATTTTGATGCCTTGTATTTAGCAATCGAATCTGGCAGATCACGGTAAACACCACCAGGCCGATAATATGTTGCATGCATTCGGGCACCTGACACAGCCTCATAGCAATCCATTAAATCTTCACGTTCGCGAAAACAATAAAGAAAAATAGTCATAGCACCAATATCAAGGCCATGAGTACCAAGCCACATTAGGTGGTTCAAAACTCGTGTGATTTCATCAAACATCACTCGTATATACTGCGCTCGTTCAGGTACTTGGACACCGAGTAGTTTCTCAATCGCCATTACATAAGCATGCTCATTGGATAACATCGACACATAATCTAAACGATCCATATAACCAATACTTTGATTATATGGCTTTGATTCTGCTAATTTTTCTGTTCCGCGGTGAAGAAGACCAATATGAGGATCTGCGCGTTGCACGATCTCACCATCTAACTCTAAAATAAGACGTAAAACACCATGAGCTGCGGGATGCTGAGGACCAAAGTTCAATGTATAGTTTTTAATTTCAGCCATTAGACCTGTCCCTTTTCGTGACGGTTGTCATCACGAATAACACGAGGTACTAGCGTTCTTTCTTGAATACTGACAGGCTCATAAACTACGCGTTTTTTATCCGCGTCATAACGCATCTCGACATTACCAATTAATGGGAAATCTTTCCTAAATGGATGGCCAATAAACCCATAATCAGTCAAAATACGACGAAGATCTTGATGACCATCAAACAAAATACCAAACAAATCAAAAGCTTCTCGCTCATACCAGTTTGCACTTTCCCAAATTGATGTCACGCTATCAATCATAGGATGCGCCGCATCTAAACGAACTTTAACCCTTAACCGCATATTATGTTTCAGTGATAAAAGGTGATAAACCACAGCATAACGAAAACCCTCGTCTACTGGCTCTTCGCGGCTTGGAGCATCAACTGCACGACTAAATCCTTTATCTGTTACTGATTTAGTCTCCCAGGCAGAACCTCCATAAGTTGAGTAATCAACTCCACAGAGATCCATTAACTGCTCAAAATCAAAATCATCACGCAGCAACTGGCAAGTCGATGCTAAATTTTCCGCAGCAATATGAATCGTCACTTCACCACCAACATATTCACAATCCAGCAATACTTCAGCCAGTTCAGACTCTAATTTCGATTTCAGCAATTGAGTCATTATCTATCTATTATAACTTTTGCAGGTTTTGCTATGGTTTCTGTGCGGCGAATTTTCTTTTGCAACTGAATTATTCCGTAAAGCAACGCTTCTGCTGTAGGCGGACAACCAGGCACATAAATATCAACAGGTACTATACGATCACACCCACGAACTACTGAATATGAATAATGGTAGTACCCCCCTCCATTAGCACAAGACCCCATTGAAATCACCCAGCGTGGTTCGGACATTTGATCATAAACTTTACGTAAAGCTGGTGCCATCTTATTAACTAGCGTACCCGCCACAATCATTACATCTGACTGGCGCGGACTTGGTCTGAAGACAACACCAAAACGATCTAGATCATATCTTGATGCGCCGGCTTGCATCATTTCAACCGCACAACAGGCTAAACCGAATGTCATTGGCCATAGAGAGCCTGTACGCGCCCAGTTAATTAATTTATCAGCAGTAGTAGTTACCACACCTTCTTCTAAAATGCCTTCTATTCCCATTCGAGTGCACCTTTTTTCCATTCATAGATGAACCCCACGACCAAAATAGCTAAAAATAAAAACATCGCTAACAGCCCAAATACACCAATATCATCAAGAACTACAGCCCAAGGGAATAAGAATGCAATTTCTAAATCAAAAATAATAAACAAGATAGCAACCAAATAAAAACGCACATCAAATTTCATATGAGCTTCATCAAAAGGGGCAAAACCACATTCGTAAGGAGATAACTTTTCAGCGTCAGGGCGTTGGGGACCTAGAACAAAGCCAGCTAATATTGGCATAACGCCGAAGCCTATGCCTATGACGATAAATAATAAAATGGGGAGATAATCAGCCAACATACGCGCTCTTCTTTATAAATTGTCAGTAACACATAATCAAAGTAACAATGACTACACTAAAATGGCATTTACATCACATCTATAAGTATCCCACGACCATAGCAGCAGAGCAATAACGAAGAAATACCTAGAAGGTATCTATTGGATCAATATCTAATGGTGCCGGCGGGCGGAGTCGAACCGCCACGGACTATGTCCACCACCCCCTCAAGATGGCGTGTCTACCAATTTCACCACGTCGGCTTTTAGATATTAAGGTAACTCTGGTAAATCAGCAGGTGTTGGCTTAGCTGCATCTTGCTCTGTAATACTCATAGTTGGCACTGCAGCTTCAGTGACACTTTCCACACGGTCAGTTCTACCGGCAAAGTATGCTAGCGTAAGACTACTAATAAAAAACAACATGGCTAGAATTGCACTTGTTCTCGATAAAAATGAAGCAGAGCCTTGACTACCAAACAGGCTTGATGAAGCGCCTCCGCCTCCGCCTCCGCCTCCGCCAAGAGCAGCAGCACCAGCATCTGCACCTTTACCATGTTGGATTAAAATTAAGCCCACCAGTAATACTGATATGACCATGTGTATAGCAAGAATTAGTGTGTCCATCTTAATATTGACCTATTTGTGTTGTGCCGCTGCCTGGCAAATATTGACGAATTCATCTGCGATTAATGATGCACCACCGATTAAACCGCCATCTATATCTGGTTTTGAAAATAATGAGGCCGCATTATTACCTTTAACGCTGCCGCCGTAAAGTATTCGTAAGTTTTCTGCTGTCTTCCGATCATGCTTTGCCACGCGCTCTCGCATGAACTGGTGGACGTTCTGCGCCCATTCCGGCGATGCAGATTTTCCTGTACCAATTGCCCACACAGGCTCATAGGCCAACAAAGTCCGCGATAATGCCTCCGCTCCTTGATGAGCTATTAAGGTATCCAAAAGTCTAACGACAACCTCTTCCGTTTGTCCCTTTTCATGCTCTTGGGGACTCTCACCTATACAAATAATTGGAGTTAAACCTGAGGAAGCTGCTGTTTCATATTTTTCTGCCAACAATTGGTCTAAAACTAATTGGTCCAGATTTAATTCATCATATAGGCAGCGACGTTCAGAATGCCCTATTAAAGTATATTCACAATTAAAATCATTAATCATTGCTGCCGATACTTCTCCAGTATATGGACCTTCAAGATAGGATGAAACATTTTGAGTACCCCAATGTATACCAGTGCCTTTTAATGCCTCTCGAACTTGGTGTATGTATACAGCAGGAGGGAAAATTGCAACGTCAATGTCAGCAAAGCCATCAATAGAAGCTAGAATATTATCAAGTAATTGACGATTACTATCATTAGTACCATTCATTTTCCAATTGCCAGCGACTAAAGGCTTACGCATCGACGATTCCAACCCTATAAAAATAATTCAAATAGATACTTCCTTATTTAATTCTCAATATCTTCGAACTAAATATTAAGCATCTTTAACTTTAGCCTCAATAACACTAACCACCTCATTTGCTAAGCTTTGAGTCAATCCCAAATCGCGGCCCTCTACCATTACTCTAATTACGGGCTCGGTGCCTGAAGCCCTTATCAATACGCGCCCCTCGCTACCCAGCCTTTTCTCAACAGAATCTACAATTGCTAGAACTGACTCATCTTCAACTAAATTAGTTACTTGGTTCACCCTAACATTCACCAGTGTTTGTGGAAACTTAATCATCGATGATTGTAACTCATGCAAATTATTGCCCGTTCGAATTACTTCACATAAGACCTGTAACGCTGCGACAATGCCATCTCCAGTTGTAGTTTTATCTAAACAGATAATATGCCCTGAAGCCTCCCCACCAACTATACCACCTGTTTCTTTAAGCATTTCAATTACATAGCGGTCACCAACTTGAGAGCGGTGTAATACCATATCATGCTCTTTCAAGGCATGCTCCAATCCCAAATTAGACATTTGTGTACCGACAACAGAATTACTACCTTTGCCACGAAGCTTTTGAGAGCGCGCAATAATAAACAATAAACTATCGCCATCCACGAGTTCACCTCTGTGATCAACCATGATCAACCGATCCCCATCACCATCTAATGCAACTCCGAGGTCCGCCTGGTGCTCTAGTACTGCATCTTGTAATAATTGTGGTTCTGTTGAGCCACAGTTTTGATTGATGTTAAGACCGTTAGGTTTAACTCCCATTGAAACGACTTCGGCACCAAGTTCCTTAAAAACATCAGGCGCGACGTGATAAGTAGCACCGTTGGCACAGTCAACCACAATTTTTAAACCTGAAAAGTTCATTTTCAGTGGAACTGTACTTTTACAAAACTCAATATAACGGCCGCGTGCATCATCAATACGATGAGCTTTTCCAAGCATTGATGATTCAACTGTTATTAATGGTTCCTCTATCATTGCCTCGATTTCTAATTCGATAGCTTCCGCTAACTTTGTTCCTTCACTAGTAAAAAACTTAATACCATTATCGTAATATGGATTATGTGAAGCACTAATTACAATACCCGCTTGAGCATGAAAAGTGCGGGTTAGATATGCAATTGCAGGTGTCGGCATCGGGCCTAGCAAATAAATATCCACACCCGCAGCAGATAAGCCAGCCTGTAATGCGGATTCAAGCATGTAGCCCGAGATACGTGTATCTTTGCCGATTAAAACCTTGCTGTTTTTTTCTTTAGCCAAAACACGACCAACTGCCCATCCTAACTTCAATACAAATTCAGGCGTAATCGCTCCATTTCCAAGACGTCCACGGATGCCATCTGTTCCGAAAAAATGCTTCTGTTGTTTAGTCAAAATCTTCCACCTGCATTACGTAGTTACTCAAATTAACGGCTTGTGCTGTTTCTCTTACATCGTGAGTTCTAATTAACTTTGCACCTTTCCATACTGCTAATGAAGTCATCGCTAGGCTTCCAGCCAAACGTTCCTCCACAGATACGTTCAGTAGTTCTCCAATAATAGACTTTCGTGATATTCCAACCAAAACAGGCAAGTCAAGCTGAACAATTTTCTCTAAATATTTCATCAAACGCAAATTATGCTTGGCCATTTTTCCAAAACCAAAGCCAGGATCGATAATCAATTTGTCCCTGTTGATCCCATGAGCTTCGCATATTTTGACACGCTCTAACAAAAAATTAGTGACCTCAGCAACAACATCTCCATACTGAGGGTTGTCTTGCATCGTTTTAGGCGTTCCTTGTGCATGCATTAGGCAGACTGGTACATTCAATTCAAATGCAGTATCGAGAGCACCATTGACACGAAGAGCTTGAACGTCGTTTATAAGACCTGCACCCCCAGCAATTGCAGCACGCATTACTTCAGGTTTACTAGTGTCAATAGAAATTACAACATCGACTTCAGATTCAATAGCCTTAATGACTGGTATAACGCGAGCTATTTCTTCCTCAATAGTAACGATAGCAGCGCCCGGCCGTGTCGATTCACCACCAACGTCAACAATCGTGGCACCATCTGCAACCATCTGTTTTGCTTGCTTTAAGGCTAAGTCTTCACCAAAAAATTGACCCCCATCCGAAAACGAATCAGGGGTCACATTCAGAATGCCCATTACTTGTGGATAAGTCAGATCTAATGACTTACCCCTACAATCAAGGATCATTGGTGTACCTTCAGCTTATTTTAGTTTTTAGTGTAGTAAGTCTGCCTGTTCACCTGGCGTTTCAGGATCATCTGATGCTTCTGGAGAAGGAGGCGGTGTCGGTGATGATTTATCATCACTCCAGCCCTTGGGCTCGCCAGGATCACGGCCATCCATGATAGCGTCAATTTGGTCGCTATCTATTGTTTCATATTTCATTAACAGCTTAGCCATAGTATGTAAATGTTCGTTATGATCAGTCAACAATTGCTCTGCACGCTGATAATTACGGTTGATTAAAGCTCTGACATCTTCATCGATTTGTTTAGCAGTAACATCTGAAACTAATTTTGAACTTGATCCCCCTTGTCCCAAGAAGCCACCATTGTCCTCAACACCATAAGCCAATGGACCCATATGATCAGATAATCCCCACTTAGTAACCATACTCTGTGCGATTTCGGTAGCCCGTTCAATGTCATTTGATGCTCCAGTTGTTACCGCATCAGCACCATAGATCATTTCTTCAGCAATACGGCCGCCATATAAAGTCGAAATCTGACTCTCCAGCTGTAGTTTACTGTTGCTATATTTATCTTCAGTTGGGAGGAACATCGTAACGCCAAGGGCACGACCACGTGGGATTATGCTTACTTTGTAAACAGGATCATGTGCTGGCAGAAGCCGCCCAACGATCGCATGACCAGCTTCATGATAGGCCGTCAATTCTTTTTCCTTTTCACTCATTACCATTGATGCACGTTCAGCACCCATCATAATTTTATCTTTAGCCTTTTCCATATCATTCATTGTGACAAAGCGCTGGGTAGCGCGAGCTGCAAATAACGCTGCCTCGTTGACCAAGTTAGCAAGATCTGCACCAGAAAATCCGGGGGTACCGCGCGCTATCAGCGATGCTTCTACATCTTCTGACGCAGGCACTTTACTTAGGTGTACATTTAATATTTGTTCACGACCTCGGATATCTGGGAGTGGCACGACGACTTGACGATCAAAACGACCAGGACGGAGCAATGCAGGATCTAATACATCTGGACGGTTAGTCGCGGCAATCACAATTACCCCATCATTACCTTCAAAACCATCCATTTCTACTAAAAGTTGGTTAAGAGTTTGTTCACGTTCATCATTACCGCCACCCACACCTGCACCTCGACTACGGCCTACTGCATCTATTTCATCAATAAAAATAATGCAAGGTGCGTGCTTTTTAGCCTGTTCGAACATATCCCGAACTCTGGATGCACCTACACCCACAAACATTTCAACGAAATCGGAACCCGAAATAGTAAAGAAAGGCACTTTTGCTTCACCAGCAATCGCTTTTGCAAGTAGCGTTTTACCCGTACCCGGAGAACCACAAAGTAAAATACCCCGAGGAATTTTACCGCCCAACTTTTGGAATTTACTTGGTTCTCTTAAGAAGTCTACTAACTCACTGACTTCTTCTTTGGCTTCTTCAACGCCAGCAACATCCTTAAAAGTGACTTTAACTTGATCTTCATTGAGCATTTTTGCCTTGCTCTTACCAAATGACATTGGATTTTTACCTCCACCGCCACCACCCTGCATGTTACGCATAAATACGACCCACACAACAATCAGAAGTAACATTGGGAACCAAGAAATAAAAATTTGCATCAAAAAACTAGTTTCTTCGGCAGGTTTAGCTTGAACCGTCACACCATTATTTAGTAGATCACCCATTAAGCCTGGATCGTAACTTGGGCTATATGTCGTAAATTTACTGTTATCAGTTAATGTGCCTTTAATTGTCCTATCTTGAATATCAACAGAGGATACCGCACCATTTTTGATGTTAGAAATGAAGGTAGAGTAATCTATCTCATCTTGTTTCACTGGTCTCGGCCCAAAATTATTGAACACTGACATTAAAACAACTGCTATCACTACCCATAGAACTATGTTTTTCATTATATCATTCAATTTTTACTACCTCTTTATGACTATTCTCAATCCTAGGTCACTTTAAAATTCGACCCAGCAAATACACTTCACGGCTTCTTGCTCGTGATGCATCGGGCTTCCTTGTAGTTACTTTTTGAAAACTTTCACGCATTGCCCTCAAATAAGCATCAAACCCATCTCCTTGGAATACTTTTACCAGAAAAACACCTTGTTTGCTTAAATTTTCTATGGCAAATTGTAAAGCAAGCTCGACTAAATACATACTACTCGGCTGATCTATCGAATCCACACCAGTAATATTGGGGGCCATATCTGATAATACAAGGTCTATGGGTTGACTATTTAAAACTACATTAAGTTCATCAAGTACGACATCTTCGCGAAAATCGCCTTTAATAAAGTGCACACCTGATAAAGGCGTCATGCGCAATATATCCAGAGCTACAACAGTCCCTGAACCTCCTAATTTTCTTAATACGTAATCTGACCAACCGCCCGGTGCAGAACCTAAATCAACCACAGACATACCCGGCTTAATTAATTTATCTTTTTTATCTATTTCTTCTAGCTTGAATGTTGCACGTGATCGATACCCAGCTTTTTGAGCTTTTTTAACATAAGGATCATCAAAATGCTCTCTTAACCAATCGTTACTAGACTTACTCTTTGCCATTATTAACTTTCAGCCGTAGTTATCATATTGTCTTGCGTCGAAACCAACGCTAAACCTAGTATGCTCAGCACCACATATATGAATGTACTGATGTGATGCAATAAATCAAACTGAGCAGACAGTTCGCTATTCTGTCGCCAACCAATGTTCTTAATAGCTGACATTTCTACTTGCAAATAAAAATGCATAAATACCACGAGGAATAACATTGTTATGGTTACCCAAAAACGCCATAATGTTATTGCATGTTGCCCTAGAAGAGAGTAACGAACAACCAAGGCGCTTCCACAGGCTAAACCTAAGTAATTAACAATTGTAAATAATCTGCCAACAAACGTACCGGCCACCTCAATGTCTTCAAAATAAGCAAAAGCGACGGGAGCGGCTATGTAACCAATCGCCCATAAGCCACCCACCCAAAGAGTAAGTAATAAACGTTCTCCTACCAGACCGGCAATCATGCTATTACTTACACTTCATATCGAATTGCGACAATCTCATAATCGATTGCACCACTCGGTGCTCTTACCGTTGCAATGTCATCAATTTCTTTACCAATTAATGCTCTTGCAATAGGCGAGCTAATTGAAACCCGATTTAACTTAATATCGGCTTCATAATCCCCAACCAGCTGATAGGTAACTTCTTCTTCGGTATCTATATTGAGTAAAACGACTGTTACACCGAACACAATTCGACCATCTTGAGATAATGAGGAAACATCAATTATTTGAGCATTTGCTAGCACACCTTCCAATTGATTTATTCGGCCTTCAATAAAGCTTTGTTGTTCCTTAGCTGCATGGTACTCAGCATTTTCTTTTAAATCACCATGAGCACGAGCTTCTGCTATTGCAGCGACCACTTCAGGTCGCGCAACTGACTTTAAACGCTTCAACTCATTTTTCAGCTCTTCAGCTCCTCGCAATGTAACTGGCACAGCCATTATTGTAATTCCCTGTGTAGTGACTGCAAACGGTTAACTGAGTCAATGTTTTCACATTCTAATGCTAGGCACGTGGCACGTGCCGCAGCCAATGTAGTCGTATAATTGACCTGATGTTGTAATGCAGCCCTTCTTATTTCTCTTGAATCTGCCACAGACTGTCTGCCTTCAGTGGTGTTAACAATCAATGCAATCTCATCACTTTTTATCATATCAACAATATGAGGCTGCCCTTCAGCTACCTTGTTGATATGCTCACATGGCACACCAGCACCTGCCAATACTCGATGAGAGCCTCTTGTTGCCAAAAGTTCGAAACCTAACTTTAACAGATTTTGGGCAACAGGCACCATAGCTACTTTGTCTGCTTCACGTACACTGATAAATGCCTTACCACCAATAGGCAGAGCTACGCTAGCAGCTAATTGTGACTTAGCAAAGGCTTCACCAAATGTTCTACCCACCCCCATTACTTCACCAGTTGACTTCATCTCAGGACCAAGAATCGGGTCAACACCTTGAAATTTAATAAATGGGAAAACGGCTTCTTTAACAGAATAATATTCTGGAATAACCTCTTCACTTACACCTTGTTCGGCTAGGCTTCTTCCTGCCATACAGCGGGCTGCTACTTTAGCTAAAGGCACCCCTGTCGCTTTCGAGACATATGGTACAGTTCGCGAAGCACGAGGATTTACTTCCAAAATAAAAATGTTATCACCTTGAATAGCAAACTGAGTATTCATTAACCCTACGACACCCAATTCTAATGCCATTTGCCGGACTTGCTCACGCATTTGGTCTTTAATGCTTTCACTCAAGCTATAAGTTGGTAAAGCACAGGCAGAATCGCCTGAATGAACACCTGCCTGCTCAATATGTTCCATAATGCCACCAATGAGTACATCTTTGCCATCGCATATTGCATCAACATCGACTTCAATAGCATCGTCTAAAAAGCGATCTAATAAAACGGGTGAATCATTCGATACTTGAATTGCCGTCTTCATGTATCGATTTAACTCATCTTCGTTATAAACTATTTCCATTGCCCTACCACCCAAAACGTAAGATGGGCGAACGACTAAAGGATAACCAATTTCAGAAGCTAGAGCCACGGCAGTATCTGCAGCAAAAGCTAAACGATTAGGTGGTTGTAATAAATTAAGTTTTTCTACCATTTGCTGAAAACGTTCACGATCCTCTGCATGATCAATCGCATCTGGTGATGTACCTATGATCGGCACACCAGCAGCTTCCAAAGCTCGTGCTAATTTTAATGGCGTTTGGCCACCATATTGAACAATCACACCTTTTGGCTGTTCTAGCGCAACTATTTCCAGCACATCCTCCAAAGTTAAAGACTCAAAGTACAAACGATCTGAGGTATCGTAATCTGTGGAAACAGTTTCAGGATTACAATTAACCATGATTGTTTCATAACCATCCTCGCGCAATGCCAGCGCAGCATGAACACAGCAATAGTCAAACTCAATGCCTTGACCTATACGATTCGGACCACCACCTAAAATCATGACCTTTTCACGATCAGTTGGATTAGACTCACATTCTTGTTCATATGTTGAATACAAATAGGCAGTTGAACTTGTAAACTCAGCTGCACAGGTATCCACACGCTTATAAACTGGTCTAACTCCTAGAGCATGTCGATGCTCGCGTACTTGCTTCTCTGTTTTTCGTAACAATGTCGCTAAGCGTGAATCAGAGAAACCTTTTCGCTTCATATCCCGCATTTGATTCATGTCTAATTCTGGTAATGATTGATCTTTCAAGTCATTTTCAATAGTCACTAGTTCTTCAACTTGAATCAAGAACCATGGATCGATACAAGATAACAATTGAATTTCATCGAAGCTAAAGCCATAGCGGAAAGCATCAGCTAAATACCAAAGACGATCTGAGCCTGGCAAACGTAGTTCACGACGCAACATCTCCGCTGTATCATCCCTTTCAAGGTCTGTAATTTCAGTCAAGCCATCACGATCAATTTCCAATCCGCGTAATGCTTTTTGTAATGACTCTTGAAAATTACGGCCAATCGCCATTACTTCACCTACAGACTTCATCTGGGTGCTCAACCTGTTATCTGCTTGAGGAAATTTTTCAAAGGTGAACCTAGGAATTTTTGTCACTACATAATCAATCGAAGGCTCAAATGAAGCGGGAGTAGCATTACCTGTAATTTCATTTTTCAATTCGTCCAGAGTGTATCCAACAGCTAACTTTGCGGCTACCTTAGCTATAGGAAAACCCGTTGCTTTTGAAGCTAAAGCTGATGAACGCGATACTCTTGGGTTCATCTCAATAATAATTAAGCGGCCTGACTCTGGGTTAACAGCAAATTGTACATTTGACCCACCGGTATCAACACCAATCTCTCGCAAGACTGCCAAAGAGGCATTCCGCATGATTTGATATTCTTTATCAGTTAATGTTTGAGCCGGAGCAACCGTAATTGAATCGCCTGTATGGACACCCATCGGATCAAAGTTTTCAATCGAACAGATGATAATGGCGTTATCTTTTTTGTCGCGTACAACTTCCATCTCATACTCTTTCCAGCCAATGATCGATTCTTCAATCAATAATTCTGACGTTGGACTGAGATATAAACCACGCTGACAAATATCAATGAAATCTTCTTTGTTGTATGCAATACCGCCGCCACTTCCCCCCATCGTAAATGAAGGACGAATAATCACAGGAAAACCAAACTGCTTTTGAGCTTCAATCGATTCTTCGAGTGTCCTTGCAATAGCTGACTTAGGCATATCAAGGCCAATTTTTTTCATCGCAGCACGAAATAAGTCGCGATCTTCAGCTTTATTAATCGCTTCGCTATCGGCACCAATCATTTCAACGCCGAACTTTTCTAACACTCCTTCACGTTCCAGATCTAGGGCACAGTTTAGTGCCGTTTGACCACCCATCGTTGGCAAAACGGCATCAGGCCGCTCAGTCTCAATAACCTTGCTAACAGCTTGCCAAGTGACTGGTTCAATGTAGGTTGCATCTGCCATGTTGGGGTCAGTCATTATTGTAGCTGGGTTTGAGTTGACCAAAATCACCCTATACCCTTCTTCTCGAAGTGCTTTACAAGCCTGAGCACCGGAATAATCAAACTCGCAGGCTTGACCGATAACTATCGGGCCTGCGCCAAGAATTAAGATACTTTGTATATCAGTACGTTTTGCCATCGTGTCTTACTTACCTGTCGCTTTTGCTAAAAGATCAATAAAGTGATCAAAAAGGGCGGCCGCATCTTGCGGTCCTGGACTTGCTTCAGGGTGGCCCTGAAAACTAAAAGCCGGTTTTGTTTTGTGATGCATCCCTTGTAATGAGCCATCGAACAATGAGAAATGAGTTGCTTCTAATGTGTCTGGTAATGAGTGCTCATCAACCGAAAAACCATGGTTTTGACTTGTAATCATCACTATGCTTGTCAATTTATCTTGTACGGGATGATTGGCGCCATGATGACCAAACTTCATTTTGACTGTTTTCGCTCCACAGGCTAATGCCAGAAGTTGATGACCCAAACAAATACCAAAAATTGGTAAATCTGCTGCTAATAAGTTCTGAATAGCTGTAATGGCATAATCACACGGTTCAGGATCACCCGGCCCATTAGATAAAAAGATGCCATCAGGTTTCATAGCTAGAACATCTTCTGCCGAAGTCTCTGCAGGAACGACTGTGAGGTAGCAACCTCGCTCCACCAACATTCTTAAAATATTCCTCTTCGCGCCAAAATCATAGGCCACGACATGAAAACGTTTATCGGCCATCTGGCTTTCACCTGAAAGCTGCCAACATCCTTGCTCCCATTGATAGCTTTCTTTTGTACTTACGACTCTGGCTAAATCCATACCTTTTAGACCTTTAAAACCTTGAGCAGCTGCAATAGCGGCATCAACATTAATGTCATCTCCAGCCACGATACAACCTTTCATTGCACCTTTTTCACGCAAAAGACGTGTCAAACTTCTCGTATCAATCTCTGCAATACCAATAACATCATGTTGTTCCAGATAGGTATCTAATCTCTGTTCACTTCGCCAGTTACTCACTAAGGGTGATAACTCACGAATAACCAACCCACTTGCATAAATTTGTGATGACTCTTCATCCTCTGAATTCACTCCAACATTACCGATATGCGGATAAGTTAACGTCACAATTTGACGACAATACGAAGGGTCAGTCAGTATTTCCTGATAGCCTGTCATAGATGTATTAAACACAACTTCACCAACTGATTGCCCAATAGCACCAATTGATTCGCCGTGAAATACTGTACCGTCTTCAAGGGCGAGTAAAGCGCTTGTTCGCAAGGGAAACCTCCAGCAGATAAAAATATAAGGGCAAACGGAACGCTTTACCCACACAAAATTTCCATAATTTTAGCTCAAAAATAGGTCCCGAGTCCATGTAAAAAAACATGCCTTCTGCATAAAATTGAGGTATGAGCCACTTTATGTTTTTATTGCTAAACTTGATTTAAACACAAGATACTCCTAATTTAACTTTGATAATTCCCATGAAATGTAGCAAAGTTTGTTAAAATTGGTATAACTTAACCGAAGGAATAATTGTGACTAAGTCTTTTACCCACACAGGTTTTCCAGTACAAAGGCCCCGACGTCTAAGAAAAGATGCTTTTTCACGTAACTTGGTTCGTGAAAACAATCTAACTGTCAATGACCTTATTTACCCTTGTTTTGTTCTAGATGGGGATAAACAGATTCAAGCAGTCCACTCTATGCCTGGTGTTAACAGGCAAAGTATTGATCTTCTACTTAAAGAAGCAGAAATTATTCATAGATTAGGTATACCTGCTATAGCGTTGTTTCCAGTGACACCTGACAATATTAAAAACCTCGACGCACGGGAATCATATAACCCAGAAGGCCTAGCACAACGTACAGTTCGTGCTTTAAAAGCAGAATTCCCAGACCTAGGTGTTATCACAGATGTTGCACTGGATCCTTTCACCACTCATGGTCAAGACGGTTTAATAAATAAACAGGGCCATGTAATGAACGATGAGACCCTAGAAGTTCTCGTTAAACAAGCTTTGTCTCACGCAGAGGCTGGTGTTGATATTGTTGCCCCTTCTGACATGATGGATGGCCGAATTGGTGCAATCCGCCAACAACTTGAAGCACAAGGCCATACTCACACTCGTATCCTCGCTTACTCTGCTAAATATGCTTCTAGTTTCTATGGTCCTTTCCGTGATGCCGTTGGATCTGCAGAATACTTGGGTTCGGGAAATAAGCTCGGTTATCAGATGGACCCCGCTAATAGTGATGAAGCTATACATGAGGTTGCACTCGACATAAATGAAGGGGCAGACATTATAATGGTTAAACCTGGCATGCCTTATCTTGATGTATTAAGGCGCATTAAAGACATTTATCAGAAACCAACCTTTGCGTACCAAGTTAGTGGTGAATATGCCATGCTCAAAGCTGCAGCTCAAAATGGCTGGTTAGATGAGCAAGCGACTGTAATGGAGAGTTTATTGGCCTTTAAACGTGCCGGTGCCGATGGAATATTAACTTATTTTGCTAAAGACGTAGCAAAACAATTGGCCAAGAAAAAATGACCGATAAATATGCCGTGCTCGGCAACCCGGTCCACCATAGTAAGTCCCCTCTCATTCATCAGTCCTTTGCTAAGCAGTATTCCCAAAACATGGACTACAGTGCAGAATTAATCCCGCTAAATGGCATAGAAGAATACTTAAAAAACTTGCAATCCTTGGGTTTTATGGGAGTCAATATCACAGTCCCTTTTAAGGAAAAGGTCTGGGAGTTAATCGACAACAAGAGCGAATTTGCAGCCCTCGCAGGCGCCGTTAACACTATTACCATTCAGGAGGATGGCAGCCTTCATGCCGACAACACCGATGGTATAGGTCTATGTCGAGACTTAACCCATAATCATGGTATGCAACTTAATAATAAACGTATTTTGTTATTAGGCGCTGGTGGAGCTGCCAGGGGCGTTATTCAACCATTACTTGAACAAGAACCTGCAGAACTAATTATTGCCAATCGCACCGTCAGTAAAGCACAAAACTTAGTCGAGCATTTCACTGATTTTGGTAACATCAGTGCAACAGGATTTTTAGCTGTCGCTGGCGAATATGACATTATCATTAATGCCACTTCTGCTAGCCTGCAAGGCCAAGTTCCTCCAATACCTGCAACTGCCGTTACACGCAAGACATTCTGCTACGATATGATGTATAGCAATGAAGACACCTCCTTTGTTCGGTGGGCCAAACATCAACATGCCTTTGGGTCTATAGATGGCTTAGGTATGCTGGTCGAACAAGCAGCCGAAGCATTCCGTCTGTGGAGAGGCATCAAACCAGAAACTCAATCCGTCATAAAATTGCTACGCACATAGTAAGTCCTAGGAAAATATTTAGCTATCCTAGTATAGTTAAAATTGCTGCATTTTATAGAACACGACAAGAGTATCGAATGTGCTAGTTATTACCAACAAAATTTCCCTTTCTGATGATGAAATCACCTTATCAGCAATTCGTGCTCAGGGAGCCGGTGGCCAAAATGTCAATAAAGTGGCTTCAGCCATCCACCTTCGCTTTAACATTCACAAATCGTCCTTACCATCACATTACAAACAACGACTTCTTGAGTCTAAGGACACTAGGATCAACAAAGATGGCATCATTGTAATTAAGGGACAACAATGGCGTACACAAGAAAAAAATCGCCGAGATGCCTTACAACGCCTAAAAAAACTTATTCTCTACGAAAATAAAGCAGATAAAATAAGACGCGCTACTAAGCCCACCAATGGAGCAAAAAAAAGACGTCTTGAAAATAAAGTTCATCGTGCTAAAACAAAGTCACTTCGGGCTAAAGTTAGTGATTGAACTCTGAATATTATAACTAAAATACCTTCTTTCAAATTGAGACTACTGTATATTCACATACATATATACCACCATCTCTTGTAACTATTATAACGAACAACAGAGGCTCGATATGTTTGGATTCGGCATTACTAAGCACAAAAGGAAACTGAGTGAGGCATTTGAAGCCTGTTTTTGGCCCGTCATGGACCAATTAGGCAATGTTCCAATTCCAATGCAAAGCGACCCAGCAATTAATGCTTCAATTTTAGCTGTCTGTGAAACTTATGCTGTATCTCAGAACGTCACAAAACCCGGTGATATAGCTCTAATAGCTGACTCTATTTTTGAGGAAATATATCGACTCGAATCCATGAATGTTCAAAATCGCGTTGAAGCTTGGAAAAATGAAGACAATACCCAATTTATTAAGGCCTATGAAAATGCGCGCGCTCAAACTAACGCAGATCTTAACTTGCGCTGGTTGACTGCTTTTGCCAAAGAAAATTTTAAACCCGCCACTGGCCTCATGTTATAGACTATTAGAATGTTTTCAGCAGCGATACACAAACCGATACTTTTACAGGCTTTCTCTGATTGCTTAGATCCCATAAGAAGTGATTTAGGGAATGTCCACCCAGATATGCGTAAAAGCCCATATATTTCTGGTGCGATCCTTGGCACATGCCGCGGCTATGCCATCAAGCAAAAACTTAAAGAAAGTGTTGTCAACAAGCTCATCGATAATGCTTTTGAGGAAGTATTTCGTAGTGAATCACTCGACATGCAGTCCAAGGCCTCAATTTGGCTCAACGAAGAAAACAAGGACTTTATGGAAGCGTACTATCACGCTAAATCTGTTAGTAAACTTGAACTAAAGTTAGATTGGCTTAGCCAACATGTCCAAATGAATTTTGAAAAAGCCAGTACACTAGGTAAAAAACTATAAATTATTCTAATTTTAATGGGAAATATTATGTTTGAAATAATGAAGCATAAAAACAAACTAAAACAAGCATTTTCAGACTGCTTTCAACCACTTAAAAGCATCTTCGATAACGTACCTATTCCCATGCAAAAAGATCGGTATGTGACCGCTGCAATTTTAGGAACTTGCCGAGGTTATGCTGAAGAAAATGGCCTTACGGAAAAAGATTTTGCCAGCATTGTCGACGCTGTATTTGAAGAAGTTTATCGTCAAGACTCAGTCGACGTTCAAACCAGAACTGAGGCTTGGTTGACTGAAAGCGATGAGGTTTTTATGCAATCATATTACCACGCAAAAGATAAAGCCTCTCCCGACATTGAACTGGCTTGGTTGCAAAGCTATGCTCAAGAACACTTCGATGTAGCTGTTGAGGTGCGTCACGTTACATAAAAACCTAATTAAGTAATGAGAGTTAGGGCTTTATAATTTTACTCAAGCTTACTCATCACTATTAAAATGTGTCATTTTCAGCATGCACTGCTACAGATAAGTTACCGTTAAATTCAAAAGTAATAACAAATGTAATTGGTCTACAACAGACCTGACAATCTTCAATGTACTGCTGGTCTATATCTTGAAAATCAATCAAAACTTCAATCGATTCGCCACAATATGGACAGCTAATAATTTGTTCATTTAATAAGGACATTTTCTTCCGTCGTCATGCTGTGTTTGCTCTTGTAATGTTTTACTTGAAATTAAATTTCAACTATACAGTTAATTGTAATACCAACAAATAAATGAACCTGAATTAATTTTAGAAATAAACCCGGTATTCCACCGTCAGTGATTGAGAGAAGCTCCCAAATTCAGTTTTTAACCGACCAAACTCTGGCTCCTTGCCTATTGGAATGTTTATACCAATAGATAATTCAGATTCATCTGATAATACATACGATGAATACAATGCTAATAGCTTCGAGGTATCCTGATGGTTAAATAAGTAAACAGCATCACCCTGCCATAAAGGGCTAAATTCATAACTACTCCCGATCACAGTGTAATTTCGGGCCAAATATCCATTGTTGCTATCCTCTGGGACTAAAACTTGATATTTATCACTATCCTTAGCACCGGAACGTTGATAAAAATGTTCTAATCGAAGTGTCAAAGTATTTTGCCAACGTTTATCAATCGCTAGGGAAAACTTAGAATCTCGCTTAGTATTAGCTTTATCAGTAAAGCGAAAATGTCCCTCACCCCGTAAACCAAACAAGTCAGATACTTCTCCCTGAAAATCAAAGCCAATAATCTCATCCTTTGACACGGTAGCTACTATTAAGCCTATTTCAAAATACTCGCTCAAAGTTGATATTCGGGAAAGATAAGCTGTTTCTGCCCAGTCAGGAGATGTTTCCCATCCTGTTGGCTGGCTGAGGTCTAGTTTATAGTCCATGACCGCTATCAATGACAATGAAGAGTCATTACTCCATTGCCAATCTATACGTGCCGAATCAACACTCTGTTTATAAGTTCTAAAAAATGCTTCTGCAGAAAAAGGGGCGAAGAAGTCATTTGGAGTGAAATAAAATGTTGTAGCTAAATTAATGGGTTGCCTGCCAACTTTTAGCCTTAAGTCATTACTCTGATACTGCACATTCAAGCGATCAACCACCAAGTCAGCATGACCTTCGTCATAATTCCAGTGCAAACCATCACTGCGCTCGGCGTCACTAATCACATTGAAGCGGCTTCCACCTGTGCGTAATTTATCAGCTAATACACTTTGAACAAGGTGCATCTCTGCACTCATACTGGGCATAGAGATATCTAGCATCAACCGACCAAATAGACCGCTCGCTAAAACTCTATCATGTTCGAATAAGATGTTATCACTGGGATTCTTAGCAGCTAGGCCGATGCCACGAACGAAACCTCGTAACTCTATTTCTAGCCCTTCTTCTTGCCACTCATAAAAAGCTTGTGATGTTGTTGGAACTAGAACAGCAAATAATAGCAATAGTCGCATTAGAAAAGTATAGTTCATTATAATTTTTGTTCATCTGATTCAACTTGGCCATCAATAATATGAATGATTCTTTTAGCTCTGTCCATCACATGCTGGTCATGCGTAGAAAAGAGGAATGTCACACCTTGTTCCCGGTTCAATTTCTCCATTAAATCCAATAACAATTCTGCTGTTTTAGAATCGACATTCGCAGTCGGTTCATCAGCTAGAACGATGGCTGGACTGGTTACAATCGCACGGGCAATGGCCACTCGTTGTTGTTGCCCACCCGACATTTGATCTGGCCGCCTATTTTCCATTCCTGCTAGTCCAACATCCGCTAAAGCTTTCATTACTTTTGCCCTTATCAAAGCAGGCTCAACATTTTGTAGTTCCAACACAAATGCTGCATTTTCGTAAGCCGTCATCACAGGAATTAAATTATAAGATTGAAAAACAAAGCCAACTCGGTTTTTTCGTTTCTCAGCTAGGTCACCATTTGACAATGCTGACAAATCAACCCCCTCCAACAATACTTTTCCAGAAGAGGCTGAATCTAAACCACCTATTAAATTAAGAATGCTAGTTTTTCCTGAGCCTGAGGGCCCACATAATGCTGCAAAGTCTCCTTTTTCTATGGTTAAAGACAAGTTGTCTATAGCTTTTACCTGCAATTCACCTTGCTGGTAATGTTTATCTAAGCCTCGTAATTCGACTATTTTATTCATAATTCTTTTAAACTTTCGACCGGTGGAATTCGACCTGCTCGCCATGCAGGGTAAACACCCGATAGTAATGCCAGACCAAATAGTCCAATCAAAATGACAATGATACTTTCTTTAAATAACCGAATTTTAAAAACTGTATCTAGCAAGACACCACCAAAGCTAAAGTCATCGCCATAAGCCGATGTTAAGTCGATACCCGTTTCGGCCATATGCAGGTACCACGGAATTGTTATGATAATGCCAATAATCAGACCAACAACAGCAAGCCAGAAGGATTCTAATATTACTAAGCTAAATAAACCACGTGGTGACATTCCTAAAGCCATCATCACCCCAAACTCTCGACTTCTCTCCAGCACACTCATCAACATCGTATTCAAAATACCTGCAGCAATCAGTAGAGAAATCATTAACTGACTAATTCGGTTAGCACTTTTGTCAACAGCGATCATCCCGGCCAAATCAGGCTGCGTTTGCTGCCAATTCAGCACTTCAACATGTTCAAATTCCGGCTGGCCTTGCATCTTATCTCGCAAAGCATGACTAAGTCTCTGGTCGCCTAAACTAATAGCAATAAGGCTTACTTCATCTGACGCATAGCCTAAGACCTTTTGAACACTTTGTATTGGTAATAATGCCATGCCTCCATCCACTTCAGCCACTCCAGTTCTGAAAA
This sequence comes from uncultured Gammaproteobacteria bacterium, assembly GCA_913042265.1. Classification (GTDB taxonomy): domain Bacteria; phylum Pseudomonadota; class Gammaproteobacteria; order Nitrosococcales; family Methylophagaceae. The sequence goes on along the minus strand of CAJWKF010000002.1, from coordinate 32,881 downwards.
TACCACTAACACGGGCAACAGCGCTGACAATATCGCCATTAATGTCAGTGGTGGTGTAGACAACTTTTTTTCCTAAATTAAGCTTTAATTTACGGACAAGGTCTACACCCATTACAATTCCTTTCCCAGCAGTTTGACTAAGCATTGCACCTTCTATTAAGGACCCAATAAACAAGTTATTGTTTGCGCTCTCTTGTGAAGGATCAATGGCAATAAAAGTCCCCCCAACACTTTTCCTTGCACTTGCAAACATTGCCTGACCCTGTATACGAGCTACCACTGATGTCACTTCTGGCAAATCTGCTATAAGTACCTGTAAGGTATTTGATCCTTTAATAGGCTTTTGACTACTTGGTGCACGGTTATAATCTTGTGCTGCAATCGTAATGTGACCCATACCCATATTGGCTCCAGCATCTATCATTCTTGTATGAAAATAATCACCAGCACCTGTAAAAGTGACGGCTAGTAATACACCAAAAGCAATAGACGACGCCGTAATTAACGTCCTCCTTTTATGTCGCCACAAGTTTCGCCAAGCCAAAGTATTGAGTTTCATAATCAGCTATTCTCACTATTGATGATGAATAGCATCAACAGGCCTGATGATAGCCACTTTAGCGGCAGGGTAGATCACCGCTATCGCAGCGACCACAAATAAAAAGAGCACAGGTATTAGTATCGAATTAACTGTTAAAACTGCGTACCAAATTGGATCGAAGGCAATACCCGCAAAAGAAATTTCTTCTGCTAAAGAGGACATATCAAGTCCCCTTTCTTGGAAATACCACGACAAGCTACACCCAGTCAGTATGGCTAAGAGTGCAGCCAAGAATGTTTGAATAAACATTTCTGTATAAATAAGCAATACTAACTCCCTGGGTTTAATCCCAATTGCTTTCATAATGCCAAACTCACGAATTCGCTCAAACACACTCATCAACATCGCATTCAATACCACTGACGCTACAGCAATATAAGTGAAAATCATCATAATCAAGGTTTGAATGTGTGCTGTCTCTAAAAAACGGTTGATAATAGGCATGAGTTGCTGCCAATTCATAACTTCTAAACCACTTCCTAGGGATGTTCTAAGCCCAGCTGTCTTCGACGTTAAATCACCTGTTCTATCCATTCTCATTAGAACTAATTCATGTGCACCCTCTGGCAAAGCAATCAACTCACTTAACATGGCATTACTCATAAAGACGCCAGCATTATCAATCGCGGGTGATACTGACTTCAAAATACCCTTAACTTTGAAGCTATCATTTGCCATATAACCATCGGCAGTTTGCCCTATAAATACTAACTCATCGCCTAAGCCCACATCTAGTACTTTAGAAAGCTTTTTTCCAATCACCACACCATGTTGATCCACTGAATTTAACCAGTCCCCCGTCATGATGTGTTGGTCAATTTCTGTCACAGTCGGTTCATACACTAAATCAACTCCACGCAGTTGAACACCAGATGAACCTAAGTCACTGGCCATCAAACCAAAAGCAAACAATCGCTTTGAAGCATAAAACTCTTCTTCTCTAAATTGTTCTAATAGTTGGTCAGCATTCTTAATTAAACTGTAAATATCTGGTTCATCACGATATCCTGGCATATGAATTTGAATATCACCCGTGTTCATCGACACCACATTATGCTCACTGCCGATAGAAAACCCATCCATCAATGCGGCAAAAACAATCATCATTGCACAAGCAAAAGCCATCGCTAATGTCGTCACAACCGTACGATGACGATGACGAAAAACATTTCGAGAGGCCAGTATAATTAGATTCATAGCAGTACTTTCAGCTGAACACTCAGCGCTTTTTTAAGCTCGATAAGGAAAACAAACTCTCATCTAGCTCAACATTCAGTGATAACTGTCTGTATATGAACTGTGTAAATTCCTCAGGTTTATCTGCTGGTATCACAGTTAGAACTGCAGGTCGCTGACGGCCTGCTAATAGTTGAATATCACTAAACCAAATTGTCCTTGCCAATTCAAAATCCTCATCGTAATAATATTCAACAAGAGGAATGTTACTATCCGCTAAAATAATCAACTTTAGTTTACCCCAAACTACTGCAGCATCTATCTTTGGAACCAACGAGAATTCAATAATGTTTTGGCCATCACGCATACCTTCAAAACTAATCTCTGCCGTATAGTCTTCTTCTAAGCGAGCTTCTTTAACCAGATCATCATTGGTTAAGTGGCTACCCATCCAAGACCCCATCATCATTCCACTTGTGAGTTTAATTGTACGGTCGGTCTTAGGCAGATAAGTATAAATATGATTATCTGACTTAAGTGTCGAGGTGCCCTTCTCACGTAACGGCAGCATAATTCGAAACAAGGTTTTTTCTTTACCCTTGGACCAACCTTCCATCTTCATCGTGCGCTCGTAATGTTCTGTTTTAACATGCATCGAAGTGATGGTATATGATGATTGGCCCCGCCAAAGATCATCTACTTTACCTAGCAAGACTCTAACACGGTTAACACTGTCTTCTGTCACTGCATAAGTAGGATTAACTCCTAACAACAGAAGCAGTAAACCAGAGTAATAAAGTACACGTTTGTACATCAATCTATCCTTAAATAGCGTAATTAGATACGTCATTAAAACAGACAATGCCTTGGGGGGAAATACTCATACTTAATTTTGATGCTTTTAAGAAATAAAGCTAAGAAAAGAGTCCCGCAATGCCGGTACGAACTGGTTCTCGAACCATGTAGGTTCAAGTGGATACATCGATTGAAACCTGGGCTTCCCGACTTGCGGGCCTGCACGCCATTTCAATATCAGTTTCCGAAGCAATTGCTTATCGGCTCAAGACACACTTGTCGCTATCGAACACCGCAGAACTCGTAATGATCATACTCTTAATTTTAAATCAGTAAAATGATTATTTTATAAATCCAGCTGACGGTCTTCGTTCAAAAAGGCCGTAACTTTTTCTTTCATTTGCAAAAGTTTACTTGTTGTCTCAGGATCACCATTCTCTTGATGACCTTGCAAACTGATCAGTTCGTGCGCAATATTTAATGCTGCCATCACTGCAATACGATCGAGTCCAACGACTTTACCGGTGCCACGGATTTTTTCCATTCCATCGTGTAAGAGCTGAGCCGAGGCAATCAGCGCGGGTTTTTCTTCGTCAGGGCAAGAAATTTGATATTCTTTACCTAAAATATTGACGATAACAGGCGAGGTCATAATTCGCTATCCAAGTCTTTTAGTCGCTCAACCATTTTATCAATTCGTCCTCGAGCTAGTTCTGTGCGCTCAATTAATTTTGTACGTTCTGTCAGCCATGCAGACTGCTGGGATTTCAATAACATGTTTTCTTCGCGCATACGACGACTAACTCGAAGTAGGTCATCAACTTGTTGCTCTAGTTGCTGTAGTTCGTCTTTTTCCATTATTATGCATTCTTAAGCTACAAAAATAAGTATTTACTATAGCCTCGCCCTGCTGATTGGGTCAACAACTGTCATAATATGTTTTTTAACTTCGAGTCCTGTCACCATGTCAGAATTATACTTCCCGTCCCTTTCACCAGAAAAAAACACCGGTGATGGGCCTGCAAATGCAGCCGAACTTCAAGGCTCCCTGTGTGGTCTATTATGTATGGATTCCCAAGCAAACCGTATAGATTGGTACAAGACTTTATATGGCGATATTACACCTGATGACCAAGAAATTTTAGATCTTACAGCACTCTTCGATCAGACGGTTCAGTCTCTTAATAGTCTTGATTTTGATTTACAACTTGAATTACCTGATGACCTTGCCCCACTCCCCTCGCGCATATTAGCGATGACAGACTGGTGTCAAGGCTTAGTATATGGACTTGGCACATCCGGCTTAACCGATGAAACTGAACTCACCGCTGACTGCCAAGAATATATCGCAGATGCAATCAAAATAAGTCAGATGAGCAATGATGTCCTTGAGGATTCAAATGAAGAAGAAACTAATTTTGAGGAATTAGTCGAATATTTAAGAATGGGTCTTTTTTTGTTATATAGTGAACTTCAACCTATCGAAACTTCTAAAGAAATAGTCGAACATTAACAATAAAAATACTTTTATGACTAAAAAAGAATTCGCCAAACGTAGACAACAACTCATGGAAATCATGGGCCCAAATAGTATTGCTATACTTCCAAATGCTGTTGTGTCATCTCGTAATCGCGATGTTGATTACCCATATCGAAGTGATAGTAACTTCCATTATCTCAGTGGCTTCGATGAACCTAATTCTGTAATCGTTATTGTCCCCGGTAGACCTCACGGTGAATACTTATTATTTTGCCGAGAGCGAAAACTTGAAAAAGAAATTTGGCACGGATACCGCGAAGGACAAGAGGGTGCTATCAAGAATTTTGATGCTGATGACTCATACCCTATCAGTGACTTGGATGACATCCTGCCTGGACTACTAGAAGATCGAGAAAAAGTCTTCTACACAATGGGAAATATCGCTAGTTTTGATCAACGTATTGTAGGTTTCTTAAACCACCTTCGCGAGGCGACCCGCCAAGGTAAGCATTCACCAACCGAAATAATTGAACTCGACCATTGTCTCAATGAGTTAAGACTTTTCAAAAGCAGTGCAGAAATTAAAGCCATGCGTAAAGCTGGAGAGATTTCTGCGCAAGCCCATATACGCGCAATGCAATTTACACAGCCGGGAAAATGGGAATATCAAGTTGAAGCGGAAATAATTCATGAGTTCATGAGAAATAACTGCCGTTCGCCCGCCTACCCTTCTATCGTTGGTGGTGGTGAAAATGGTTGCATACTTCATTACATCGAAAATAACCATAAATTAAAAAATAATGACCTCCTATTAATTGACGCTGGTGCTGAATACGATTTTTACGCAGGAGATATAACCCGTACCTTTCCTGTAAATGGGAAGTTCACACCCAGCCAAAAAGCACTTTACACAATCGTTTTAAATGCTCAAAAAGCCGCCATTGCTGCTGTGAAACCAGGCAATCATTGGAACCAACCTCATGAAGCAGCTGTTCGTGTCTTAACAGCAGGGCTAATAGACATCGGTTTGCTAGAAGGTGAATTGGAAGAATTAATTGAAAATAACTCCTACCGGGAATTCTACATGCACAGAACTGGTCATTGGTTAGGAATGGATGTTCATGATGTGGGTGACTATAAAGTGGGCGGCGAATGGCGACTTCTAGAACCTGGCATGGTCCTCACTGTCGAGCCAGGCATTTATATACGAGACCTTGAACATATTCCCAAAAAATGGCATTTTACTGGTATTCGAATCGAAGATGATGTTTTAGTTACCAAGACAGGTAATGAGGTTTTAAGTGCTTTAGCACCAAAAGAAATCGATGAAATCGAAACACTCATGGCACAAAGCCCACACTGAAAACATGAAGAAAACTGATTACGACTTAATCATTGTTGGTGGAGGTATGGTTGGCGCATGCCTCGCCTTCGCATTAAAAACAAGCTCGTTGAAAATAGCTATAATCGAGTCATTTAACTTTAAAACTAATCAGCAACCTAGCTATGATGACCGTGGCATAGCACTATCCTATGGCTCACAGTCTATTTTCGAAACCATGGGCTTATGGTCTCAGCTCGCTCCTCATAGTACAGCCATCAACGATATTCATATTTCAGATCGCGGTCACTTTGGTGCTACCCGTTTATCTGCAAAAACTGAAAATGTTCCCGCTCTTGGCCAAGTTATTCTCGCGAGAGCTATGGGTCAAGTATTAAATCAAGCCATAGCAGGGCAAGAAAAATTAGATATCATTTGTCCTAGCAGCGTTACTGCATTGGATCAACAAGAAAATGTAGTTGAGCTTACTCTTGATAATGAGCGTCCACTAACAGCTAAACTTATAGTGGCAGCCGATGGTGCAAACTCAACTATTCGTAAGTTGCTTGGCCTCTCAGTTACAGAACAGACTTACCAACAAACTGCTATTACCGCTAATATTAATACTGAGCGCCCCCATCTCAATCGGGCTTACGAACGCTTTACAGAACATGGTCCTATAGCCTTATTACCAATGCCAAATCAACGGTGCAGTCTAATTTGGACAGTAAAAAGTGGAGATGAAACCGCTATCAATAAACTCAATGACAAAGCCTTTTTAAAACAATTGCAAATAGAGTTCGGTTATCGGCTCGGCAAATTCACACAAGTTGGGAAACGTGGCCATTTTCCACTAAAACTGACCCAGACTGATCAGCCCATTCAAGATCGCATCGTCTTCATTGGCAATGCTGCTCATAACCTCCACCCTATTGCTGGACAGGGATTTAATCTAGGCCTACGCGATGTAATTGCTTTAGCCGATGTCCTCGTCAATGAAGTAAATGATTGCGGTAATGCTCAATTATTACATGAGTATCAGAACTGGCAGCAAAGTGATCAAGACTCAGTTATTAAAGCCACTGACCTTTTAGTAAGGCTATTCAGTAACGACAACTCTATACTCGGCCATGGCCGAAGTGCAGGCTTGATAATGCTTGACCTTTTTCCACCAGCAAAGCATTGGCTCGCTCAAAAAAGTATGGGACTCGGTAAAAGACAGCCCCGCCTCGCTAGAGGTATTTCAATATGAGTAAACATTATGACGTCATTATTGTTGGTGCAGGTATGGTGGGGGCAACGTTAGCTGCAGCTTTAGGCGGTCAGCAGACACTCAAAATTGCGCTCATCGAGCCCTTTGCTCATAAACCAATATTATCAACCGATCATGCTGATTTGCGAGTGAGTGCTATCAGCCAAGCCAGTGAGAATTTGCTCAAAAACCTTAATATTTGGCCTCATTTTATTAGCGAACGCCTTAGTAAATTTACGGATATGAAAGTATGGGAAACGGAATCGAGTACTATTCATTTTGATAGTGCTGACATTGGCGAACCACACCTTGGTCATTTGATAGAAAATAGACATATCCAGCAAGCTAGCTTAGCCCAGTGTAAACAATATCCTAATATTGATTTTATCTGTCCAGACAAGCCTATTTCAAAAGAAGGTAGTTCACTGACCTTAGAAAGTGGTCGTCAGATCAGCGCTGATCTCATTGTTGCAGCTGATGGCGCGCAATCACCATTGCGAGAATGGGTTGGGATCCAAACAAAAGGATGGGATTATGAACAACAAGGTACCGTATGCACAGTTACGACCGAACTTTCCCACACACAAACAGCTAGGCAACGATTTTTACCTGGAGGACCACTAGCTTTCCTGCCTCTAGCAAATCCCCATCAGTGCTCTATAGTCTGGTCAAACTCTACAGCCAAAGCACAATCATTAAGCCAGCTTAATGATGAAGACTTTAAAAAAGCCTTAGCCACGGCCTTTGATTACAAACTTGGTAATATCATAGACGTCAGTCAGCGCGCGAGTTTTCCATTAAAACTACGTCACGCAGATCACTATATCGAGCCTGGTTTCGCACTGGTTGGTGATGCAGCACACACAATTCATCCTCTTGCGGGCCAAGGTGTCAATATTGGCTTCTTAGATGCTGCCACACTTGCTGAGATTATTATTGAGACTCACAAAAAGGGGCGTAATATCGGTAGTCTCCAGATGCTGGGTAAATATCAAAGACGACGCAGGGGTGACAATATCGCGATTCAGTTGACTATGGATGCTTTTAAAAGGGTGTTTGGTAATGACAACCCTACCCTTAAACTAGCAAGGCAGTGTGGCTTTACTGCTGTAAATAATAATAGTCTATTAAAAAGACTCTTCATGCACCAGGCCTCTGGGCAACGTTTTTCCAACCCAAGCCTAAGCAAATTAAAAAGCTAAATTGGTAAAAAAACCATTGTCGCAGCTTTAAACATCATCGTCTTAATCAAGCGTCCTTCTTTATGAGAGATTATTGATGCTAAATTATCTTGAGTCGCAATCATTTTACCAATCAAACGTTGAAAACTTAAATTACGTGTTTCATCTTCCACACTATCACTTGAAATAAAAAGTTGGCCGAGATGGTCACGCTTTTCAGATAGCATCCATGCTGCTACTTCTATATTTCGTGCGCTGTTATATAACTTTTGCTCATTCAAACTAATTAAATAGTAAAACTCTGTATGGTTACCATAAGAAGCCATTAACATTTTTCGAAGTCCAACAATAAATGTTAAAACCCGGTCGTTGACATGATATTCATTATCCAAAGACAGATGAATAATTTCAGTACCCGTTAAACCTTCCCAATGAGAGTATCCGTATTTATAAGACCTCTTGAATACCAGATCAACACTTTCCTCTATGGAACGTTTTTCTTTATCAAATCGTTGTATGGGGTTGCGATGATATAGCTTAACCATTAGCTGTTTCAAATCTTGCATTACTGCTTGCTGATGTAACTCAATCACTTCATCAATATCACTCTTTGCAATTCGTAATAGATCAGTGTTTGGTTTACCTTCTGCCGAAATTATATTTTTATCACGTGTCTGCTGGCAGGCTGTAAGGCTGATAAAAAGGAACAGTAAAAAACACTTATATAGCCTCATCAAGTAGCCTTTATTTTGGTTCAATGCGTTAGATTAAAACCCTAACATTCAGCTGAAAATACTCTCACGCTATGTCTTTTTGAGAATAGAGAATAATAATTCTTTTCTTTCATAGAAAAGATAGTATCTTTAGTTTTCTGAGCTTATTATCTACCCATTCGGCCATGTTTACTCGGGTGAGTTCTTTTTTGACGCGAGGTTGGTGGGCGTTTCTCCGGCCTTTTTGCTGGTGCTGGCTTTAGTAACTCCTCTGTAGAAGTTGCTACTACAGGTAACTTATGTTTGATGTACTCTTCAATATCCGGCAGTGAAAATGCATAATCTTCACAAGCAAAACTAATAGCTGTTCCACTTGCTCCAGCCCTTGCAGTACGACCAATACGGTGGACGTAGTCCTCATTATCTTGTGGTAAATCATAATTAAACACATGACTCACTGCAGAGATATGCAACCCTCTAGCTGCAACGTCAGTTGCTACCATAAAATGAAAGTCACCTTCTTGAAAATGTTTCAATAGACTTTCCCGCTTTTTTTGCGGAACATCACCAGATAACAAGGCAGATTGGTAACCGTTACCTTCCAAATACCCCCATACCTTGTCAGCAGCATGTTTCGTGTTGACGAATATAATGCTTCGCGTCGGTGTTATACGCTTGATTAAAGCCAGTAGTAATGAAATTTTTTCATCATTTGCAGGGTAATAAACAGACTCTTCTATCCTGTCACCTGACACTTTTTCAGGTTCAATTTGAACTTTTTGTGGATTATTCATGTGTTCATAAGCCAGCTCGGTAACTTTGTAACTCATCGTAGCTGAAAACAACATGCCTAATCGGTCGCTTGGGTTTGGCACACGACGTAAAAAGTAACGTACATCTTTGATAAACCCTAGATCAAACATTCGATCCGCTTCGTCCAAGATCATGACTTGTACTTGTTTTAAGTTAAAAACACCTTGTTTTTGATAATCTAATAACCTTCCAGGTGTTCCAATTAAAATATCAACACCAGCCTTGATAGATTCCTTCTGCTTCTCATAATCTTTGCCTCCATAGGCAACCACGATGCGCAGACCTGCTTCACCATTTAGTAAATGCGCATCCTTAGCAATTTGAATCGCTAATTCCCTTGTTGGTGCGAGAATAAAAGCACGCGGTTGTTTACCATCCCAGCTTTTAAAGGGTTTATCTTCTAATAGACGTTGAAATGCCGCCAATAAAAAAGCAATTGTCTTACCCGTGCCTGTCTGCGCTTGGCCAGCCACATCTCGTCCTGCTAGTAATAACGGTAACGATTGTGCTTGGATTGGGGTACAGTACTCGAAACCCGCGTTTTGTAAGCCTTTTTGAAGCGATTCATGCAATGGTAATGACTTAAAAGCTAGGTCTGTTAAATGTGCACTCATAGAAATACTTGCATTACCCTTGATGATAGGAAAAAATGTCGTTTGTGTTGGAGCAAGAGTATAGTCCTCCAATAGCTTATATACCAATGGAGATAAAACATGAGTGAAAATGTCACCAATGTGACTGACGGCGATTTTGAAAGCCAAGTACTAAAGTCTGACCTTCCTGTATTAGTAGATTACTGGGCAGAATGGTGTGGCCCTTGTAAAATGATTGCCCCTATCCTTGAAGAAATTGGCGCTGAATATGCGGGTAGATTAACTGTCTGCAAATTAAATATTGATGAGAACCCTGAAACACCTCCACGCTATGGCATTCGCGGTATTCCAACTTTAATGTTGTTTAGGGGTGGTGAAGCAGAAGCAACCAAAGTCGGTGCACTCACAAAATCACAATTAACTGCGTTTTTAGATAGTAATATCTAAATAACATTCATTTAATGAGTCATTCTCCAGCGGCGATGTCAAAGAGCCCTAATTGAGAAGCTGAAAGTAAATTAAGTCATGCAGAACTGAATGAAGTAATTAGTGACACAGGATATCTAGCATGATCCGTGTCAATTAGTCTGCAAAAACCTGTTATAGAACCTTATCATGGATGTTTCTGAACTACTAAACGACCTCAACAAACCACAACGTGAAGCTGTAGCAGCACCGCTTGGTCACGCTCGAATTCTAGCCGGTGCTGGCAGTGGTAAAACACGGGTTTTAGTGCATCGCATATCTTGGCTTATTCAAGCAGAAGGACTTTCTCCCGGCAACATAGTAGCTGTGACCTTTACCAATAAGGCTGCTGCCGAGATGCGCGGTCGTATAGAGGATATGCTCGGCCACCCCATTGGGGGTATGTGGGTGGGAACTTTTCATGGTTTAGCGCACCGCTTATTACGTGCTCACTGGAAAGAAGCCGATTTGCCTCAAAGCTTTCAGATCCTAGATAGTGATGACCAACTACGAATGCTCAAGCGCCTAATACGTACGATGGATATAGATGAGACTCAGTGGCCAGCCAAGCAGGCACAGTGGTATATCAACGGCCAAAAAGATGAAGGGCTAAGAGCCAAACATATTCAGGTAGGACAAGACCCCTACTCCCAAAAAATGTTGGCCATTTATCAAGCTTATGAAAATGCCTGTCAACGTGCTGGAGTAATAGATTTTGGTGAAATTCTACTACGTAGCTATGAACTATGGCATAAACGTCCCGATATTTTAGCTAATTACCAACAACGATTCCAGCAAATTTTAGTTGATGAGTTTCAGGACACCAACACCATTCAGTATGCATGGCTAAGACTATTAGCAGGAAATAGCGGCCACCTATTTATCGTTGGAGATGATGACCAGTCTATTTATGGTTGGCGTGGAGCTAAAATAGAAAATATCCAAAAATTTCACCAAGATTATGAGGATGCTACATCCATTAGTTTGGAGCAGAATTACCGTTCAACAGGTCATATTTTAGCTGCCGCTAATGCAGTTATTGCTAATAATGACCACCGTCTAGGTAAAAACTTATGGACTGAAGACGATGATGGTGACTTGATTCAACAGTATCATGCTTACAACGAACGTGATGAAGCCAGCTATCTAGTTGAACAGATTAAGCTTCATACAAGTAAAGGAGGCAACCGTGCAGACAACGCTGTTCTCTATCGTTCAAATGCACAATCTAGGGCCATTGAGGAAGCTTTGCTTCAAGCAAATATGCCATATCGTGTTTATGGTGGCTTACGTTTTTTTGAACGCGCTGAAATAAAAGACGTCTTAGCTTATCTCCGACTCATTGCCAATCGCAACGATGATGCGGCCTTTGAACGTGTCGTCAACACACCCACCCGCGGCATTGGTGCTGCGACGCTGACACAGTTACGTCAATATGCTCGTGAACAAAACCAAACCCTATGGCAGTCTGCCTCAACCTTAATTAAAGAAAATCTCTTTGCAGCACGTGCAAGTAAAGCGTTGGCCAGCTTCCTTACTTTAATAGACTCATTAACACCTGAACAAGAATTACCCCTTCATGAACTAACTAGCCTAGCCACAGATGAAAGCGGCTTAAGAGACCATCACTCCAAAGACAAAACTGAAAAGGGCCAAGGTCGCATAGAAAACTTAGATGAATTGATTAGTGCAACCAAGCAGTTTAATCAACCGGAAGACACTGAAAATATGTCTTTACTCGATGCTTTTCTATCTCATGCGGCACTGGAAGCAGGAGAGAATCAGGGCGGAGCATGGGAGGACTGCGTCCAGTTGATGACGCTACACTCTGCTAAAGGGCTTGAGTTCCCCGTCGTCTTTATGGTCGGCATGGAAGAAGGCTTATTTCCGGGTCAAAAAAGTAGTGATGACCCAATTCGTCTAGCAGAAGAACGAAGGCTCTGTTATGTGGGTATGACCCGTGCCCGCCAAACTTTATTTCTAATACACACCGAGTCACGTTTTTTGTATGGCCAAGAAATGTCCCCAATGCCCTCGCGTTTTTTAAATGAAATTCCATCTGAGCGTATAGAAGAAATTCGCGCTCGGACTAACTCCATTTTTAATGGTGCAGACAGTGGCTATTCAACCATGGCACCAAAACATACAATGATTTTGAATGAGACCGGTTTTCTACCTGGAGAGCAAGTTCATCACCAAAAATTTGGACAAGGTACTGTAATTGATACTGAAGGTGCGGGTAAAAGTATCAGAGTACAAGTTAACTTCAAACATGCTGGTAGTAAATGGCTTGTGCTTACCTATGCTAAATTAAATAAAATTTAACCTGCAAGGAACCTGAATGACTAATTACACCTGGCTTCGGCTATCACTCATCACACTATGCCTTAATGTAGTAGTCGCATGTAGCGATCAAACTCCATCAGCCCCCACTTCACAACAGGCTGAAACAAAACAAAACTACCAATGGAAAATGGTAACTACTTGGCCTCCGGGTTTCCCCGTATTACAAAAAGGTGCAGAACGCTTTGCTGATAATATTAGAGTGATGAGTAACGGGCGACTTGATATAAAAGTCTATGCCGGAGGTGAACTCATTCCCCCCTTACAAACCTTTGACGCTGTATCTCAGGGATCTGTGGAGATGGGCCACGGCAGTGCTTACTATTGGGCGGGAAAAGTACCTGAGGCACAGTTCTTCTCTACCGTACCATTTGGAATGACGGCCAGAGGCATGAATGCCTGGCTCTATGATGGCGGAGGTCTTGAATTGTGGCGAGAAATATATAAACCATTTCATGTTATTCCTTTTCCTCTAGGAAACACTGGGGTGCAAATGGGCGGCTGGTTTAATAAAGAAATCAATTCGCTTGAAGATATTAAAGGCCTTAAAATGAGAATCCCCGGCCTTGGGGGTAAGGTCCTTGCAAAAGCAGGTGGAAATCCAATTTTGTTAGCTGGCAGTGAAGTTTATACAGCACTAGAACGCAATACTATTGATGCTACTGAATGGATTGGCCCATATCATGACCAACGACTAGGTCTATATCGTGCTGCCAAACATTATTATTATCCTGGTTGGCACGAGCCAGGCACTGTCCTTGAACTAACTATAAATCAACGTGCTTGGGAAAGTTTACCTATTGATTTGCAGGCAATTATTAGTAATGCTGCTCAAGCAGAAAACCTCAGAATGCTATCAGAGATGGAACAAAAAAATATGGCAGCCTTGGATGAGCTGCGTATGCGCGAGGGTATCGAAATAAACCGTTTCCCCAATGAAGTATTAAGTACACTCAAAAAATTAACTAATGAAACACTTATCGAAGAGGCTGAACGTGATCCAAAGTTTAAGCGTGTATATGATGCTTACCAAAATTTCCGTAAAAAAAATGATGCCTGGTCCGCTATTTCTGAGAACCCTTACTTAGCTATTGAGTAATATTAAAATAATGGTTTATCTTATCTTCACATCGGAAGGTTTTAAAGAAGCTCTCGCCGAAATAATAAAGCACAAAGCCGACTTGTATATCAACGAGGATGTTCTAAATGCACATCAAAGAGCTATTCTATCTGAGCATCAAATAGACTTCCATATTTTAGAAAGCAGAGTTGAGGCAACTGATGAGCAAGCAATAATCAGTGCCATAAAGTCTATTGATAAGCGAATAGAAAAAGCAGAGCTGTTTGTAGAGTTCTTATAATAATTTATAAATGCTAACTACATAAATTTTATGGAAATAATAGTCATATTCGGTCGAGTTATATTTGCTTCGTTTGCGAATGTACTTCAAAAAAAATTAGCCATTCAAAATCATCATCCACTTTTTATTGTAATGGCATCTTATGCCCTCTTATCCGTCATCAGTTTACCAATATTACTCTCTCTTCCTATTGTCCACTTGAGCGAATACTTCTGGGTAAATATTGTAATAGCGGCATTACTTGATATGGCTGGAACTTTATTTTTAGTCTTCTCTTTATCTAAAACTGATCTTTCTATTTTCGGACCTCTGAACGCCTATAAAATTGTTATTTCAATGCTTTTAGCAATGGTATTTCTTAGCGAAATGCCTAGCTCACAAGGTTTCCTCGGGATCTCAATTATCATCACCGGTAGCTTTTTCTTAATGCACGGCACAACCAAGACAACTAATCAACAATCCTTATTCATGCTTTTCACGAATAGAGGTGTTCAATATCGCTTTTTATCAATTTTATTATTTTCGATCGGTACCCTACCTCTTAAAAATGCCGTAATGGAAGGCCAAGCACTAACAACTACAATATTCTGGTGCCTTATTGGTTTCCCTCTAGCGATACTTAGCTATTTTCTTTTTAATAAAAGAGAAGAACAATCTTTCTTCCAACAAGCAAAACCAGTCCTACCCGAATTAACCTATCTGGCTATAACTCTTTTTTTAATGCAATATTTGACTATGATCGTATTGTCAAAATTGCTCATCGCTTATTCGCTCGCACTATTTCAGTTTAGTATGGTGCTGCAGGTCTTTCTTGGTTACCGAATTTTTAAAGAGAAAAACATCAAAAGTCGATTAATTGCGTGCTTAATCATGTCTATAGGTAGCCTATTAGTTTTGAAAGCTTAAAAATGATTTGTCTAGAACCTTTAGAGCAACATTTTTAGTATCACGGCTGCTATGATAACTGCATTTCTAATTAACCAAATGCCTCCATAAATACATGACCTTTGATGATTTTTTCCTAGATGACCGATTACTGCAAGCCTTAAAAAAGCTCGACTTTAAGACACCAACAGCTATTCAAGAAGCTGCAATTCCCGTCATCTTAGAGGGTAAGGATATATTGGCTGGAGCGGCAACAGGGACAGGTAAAACAGCTGCCTTTGTATTGCCTCTCTTGCAGCAACTAATTGATGAGCCAAATAGATCCCAGCAACCTAAAATTTTGATGATGGCTCCGACGCGTGAGTTAGCATTTCAGATCCAACATGTCGTAAAGCAACTAGCAAAAAATATAAATATTGAAACAGCTATTATTACAGGCGGGTTTTCTCCAGCAAAACAAACTGAATTTTTATCTCAAAAATGTGACATCATCATTGCAACTCCAGGTCGTTTATTAAATTTAGTCTCTGATGAAATAGTAGACTTATCAGATATTGATATTGTAGTCATAGATGAAGCTGACCGTATGCTGGACATGGGCTTAGGTCCAGACGTTTTGTCTATATTATCAACTATTGCTAATGGTTTTCAGGCTTGCTTGTTTTCTGCCACCTTATCTGGAAGTGGTATAGATATCTTTGCAGAAGAACTGTTATCTGATGCGGAAGTTATTCAAGTGGACGCTGCTAATCAAAAGTCAGCCCAAGTCTCACAAACAGTTTATTTTGCTGATAATAAAACTCATAAGCAGGCACTTTTGCTGCATATACTCAACGATATATCCTGTCAAAGTGCTCTCGTATTCTGTAATAAAAAAGAGCAAGCCGAAGACGTTGCCGAATGGATTCAATCACGCAATATTTCTGCTCAGGTCATGCATGGAGATTTCAATCAGGCTATTCGTCGTGATAAAACACGTAAATTTCGTATTGGCCAGATTAAAGTAATGGTAGCTACTGATGTCGCAGCGCGTGGATTAGACTTAAGTAATATAAGTCACGTAATAAACTATGATCTACCTTTCCGAGGTGACGTATACATACATCGAATAGGGCGTACTGGGCGTGCTCAAAAAATTGGCAATGCCATCAATTTAGTTGAGCACCATGATCTAAAAAACCTAGAACGTATTGAATACCATCTAGAAGGAAAATTACCAATTGGTAAATTTAAAGGCTTGGAGCCGAAATCAGCTAAAAAAGAGGCTAAAAAGCATAAAAATGCTGGTAAAAAACGCTATGTTGCTAAAATAGATCGTGGAATAACTGATGTGGTCAAGAGTGATTAAGTCATCTTTTTTAGTTTGATTATTGCAACTACTCTTTAATTTTTCTTTCCTATTTGTGTCTAGAATTAAACCTACCCTCACTTATGCTTGTTCTTTTTTTTAAAGCCGATTAAACTTCGCTGCCCTAAAATAGAATATTTCACAGCTTTTGCTCCCAAATATATGTACAATCCAATCATTATAAATAGTCACAAACACAGTCCCAGCTTGCAACAGGAGAAAATATGCAGCCTTGTACAATTATCATCTTTGGTGCCACCGGCGATTTGGCAAAAAAGAAACTACTCCCTGCACTTTATCACTTAAATATCGAAAACCGTCTCACTGATGACACCCGTATTATCTGTATGGGCAGGCAAGAAACTACTCTCTCTCAATGGCATGAAAAAGTCACCGAATACGTATCACTTAAAGCACGTAATGGTCTTGATGATGATTCTCTAAAGTGCTTTTTAAGTAAAGTTGACTACTTCAAATGCGACTTGACTGAAAGTAGTTCTTATCAGGAACTCAGCGCTCAGCTAAAGGATCCTAATCGAGATTATTCACATAATATCGTGTTCTATCTTTCTATTAGCCCCTCTTTATTTGGTGTGGTCGGTGACCAATTAGCAGCTGTAAGTTTAAATAAAGAAGATGATGGTTGGCGACACTTAGTTGTTGAAAAGCCATTCGGTTATGATCAAAAAAGTGCTGCAAAACTAGAACAAACTATTGCTCAAAATTTCACGGAAAAACAAACATATCGTATCGATCATTATTTAGGTAAAGGTACTGTACAAAACATTTTTGTTTTCCGCTTCGCTAACTTATTACTAGAACCTTTATGGAACCGTAATTATATCGACCACATCCAGATAACACATGCAGAACAACAAGGAGTGGGTGGGCGCGCTGGTTATTACGATGGCTCTGGCGCTTTACGTGACATGATTCAAAGTCATTTATTACAAGTAATGACTTTGGTCGCAATGGAAGCTCCGGATGATCTTAATGATGAGTCATTACGCGATGAAAAAGTAAAGGTTCTTAAAGCTATTAGGCCTATCACAGAGAGTATGGTCGACAGCCACGCCTTCAGAGGCCAATATGCTTCCGGTATAGTAGGTGGCCAGCATATGAAAGGCTACTTAGAAGAAGATGACGCGCCAGAAAATAGTGTCACTGAAACTTACGCTGCCATGAAAGTCTACATTGATAACCCACGTTGGAAAGATGTACCTTTCTACTTACGGACAGGTAAATGTATGCCCGATTCACGTGCAACAATTGCCATACGCTTTAAAAAGCCACCGCAAGAATTATTCAAAAATACAGATATCGGTGGCAGTCATGCGAACTGGATACTGATGGGATTACAACCAGACAATACTATTCGTATTGAGCTACAAGCCAAAGAACCAGGACTTGAATTGTCGGCACATACTGTTGGTCTAGAAACAATTGAAACAGAAGATAGTAAACACAAGCTTGATGCTTATGAAGCTTTAATCCTTGATGCAATCATTGGTGATCGTTCTTTATTCTTACGTGCTGATGAAGTGAGCCTAGCATGGAAAACGGTTGATCCCATCATTAACAAATGGTCAAAAGAGCAAGATTTCATTCATACTTATAAAGCCGGTACATGGGGCCCAGAAGAAGTTAATCGTATCTTTGATGATCCATGTCATCAATGGCGTAACAATGTGTGAATGCTGAAAAGTAAATAATGAAGCCTGTTTAAATAAACTCGTTTTATCACTCAAAAGTATCGCATAAACTCTAACTGTATATAGTCATCTTTACGCAGGGGGAACAACACGCTATTTTTATCTTTAATATTATAAAATCTAGCTTCTAGCGATACTTTCCAGCGATTGCCAATACGACGACTGGCTTCAACACTCCACCCAGCATCGTTACTTGAAAAGTCATGAATTAACCCAAAGAGTAATTCACTTGATTGCTCATCATTCCAAGTAAACCGTGTGCCAAATAATCCATCATTTTCAAAAGAAGCTAAACTCTCACTATTTCTGTCATCAAACAAATACTCGGCCAATACACCAACATCGAGATTACTATCAAAGGTATTGTAAAATGTGTATTCCACACCCCCAGTAAACGCGGTAAAAGTATCAGATTTTGTATCGCGACGAATTGTCTCCAGCTTCCATAGCCAAGACTCAAAGGTATATTGAACATCTAATCCTGATTGCTTCATCGTCTCATAAAAAGGAATTAAAGCTGTACGAGAGCTATTCAATAATATCAATGGTTCACGATTAATGCCGTAGAAATGCGATAAACCTATATCCCATTCACCTATACTATGAGACCAGCGGACCGCAATATCAAGATGCCGCTGACCCGCTCCTGATTCATATTTGGCTGAATTTTCTTCCACTACAAGTGCCGAGCGAAGCCGCCCATTCAGCCCTACATATGTTCGCTCGCGGAAATATGGCATCATAAATAAATCTACAGTACCCCAGCTTTGAAAGAGGCTGAGGTTAATCATGGGCTGACCTAATTTATCTTCAGTATCATTATTTTCAACCAAATCTGTCTGATTGATCACATCTACTAAATGCTGAGATTCCGTTACACCCCAAAACACTTTGCTAATACCTACTCTTAATTCCCAGCTATCTTGAACTAACAACCAATGTAATTCCCTAAAGTCCAAATGGGTCCGCTCAACATCTTGAGTATCAACACGAAAGAAAGGCGAAATAATTAGACTCTGTCTACCCTCATCCCACTCCGTGTAAAATTCTGGAGAAAAAGCCACGGAGGATGCGTGTTGTTCAGGTTCAGAAAAGAGCGAATTACTCAATGAGTACCGATGTTCCCCAGATATATACCCAGTCAACTCGTATGCTTGAGCATGACTAAAAGGCCAATATAACAGCCCTAAACAACCTAAGGTTTTAACGCTGACGTTTAAGGTCATTCTTCTTGAAATCGGCACTAGTTAATCCAGTTTTAAACTTAAAATCGGTCCAGTATAACGTCGTCGACTTTCCATTTTGTTTGTTGTCCATTGTCATAGTATGTGCCCGCCAGTACTGACCTAAATACAGTTGGTAATCAGTAAAACGCTGGACTTTTAATAAACTATTTTTACGGTCGTAATACTCTACTTTTTGGTTACGGTATTCCTTCTTATCTATCCAAACATGGCTTTTGGTATATCCAGAATATTGGTACTGTGGACGTAGCTCGAGTACATAGCAATTATTACCTTCAAACACTTCATCTCTTAAATATAAATAATCATACTTAGGGATCTCAAACGAACTAATATCTTCATAGGCAAATTCACTACCCATAAATGGTCCAGATTTATTACTAGATGAAATACGTTTCACTCTTTTTAATGCCGGTAAATAAATCCACTGTTCATCAGGCACTAGAGCGTGTGAATAACTCAAAAAAGCTGTGCCCTTAATATCACGTGGTTCATCAAAAACAGTAAGGCCCTTGTCCCCATCACTTTCCATTTCTAAATTAACCACGCGAATTTGACGTATGCTCTCCTGTCCATGTCGATTTCTCAACACCATCTTCATTGCAGCAGAACTATCTTCCCAACCCTTATCCCGGTTGTCCGTTTCTAAGGCAATCGCATAACCTTTTTCTTCTGGAGTTTGAGCAGCGGCTAGTGATGTGACCGTCAACATCAGTATTATAAAAAATTTATACATTTAGCTTTTCCTCTAATCTCATCAATAATGGTGGTAAAAACAAAAAGTCCATTATTAAAGCAATAGCAATTGTTATAGCAGCCATAGCACCCATATCAGAGTTAAGAGAGAAATGAGACTGACTTAACACCAAAAAACCCATCACTAGGACTAGCGATGTAACCCATAGAGCAACACCAACTGTGTTAAATGCATAGCGTACGGCCTCTTTTTCGTCCATGCCTTTTTCACGACGTGCTCGAAGATACTTACTTAAGAAATGGACTGTGTCATCGACTACAATACCTAACGTCATACCTGCAACAACTGATAATGACAAACCAACCTGCCCAACCATTAGTCCCCATAAGCCAAATGCCATTCCAGCAGGAATTAGATTCGGTGCCAAACTAATCAAACCAATACGTCTTGAACGTAAAGCTAATATTAGGATAAATGAAATAACAATTAAAGCCAGCGTTGTCCCAGCCAACATGCTGTTTACATTGCGTTTACCTATATGTGCAAACATCAAGCTCGGACTCGCAACAGTATAACTAACATCCTCAATATTGCTATCCAGCCAGTCTGACATCCGCTTTTCTAGGCCTAACATCTCTTCTGTGTATAGATTTTCAAGCGTAATAATTAAACGTGTTTGTGACTTATCAATACCAATTTGATCATTCAAGTCTAAACCATAAGGCAATGATAATTCATATAATAATAAATATTGCGCTGCCAGCTCTCTGGAGGCCGGTAAACGATAAAAATCAGGGTCATCAGCATGCATATTCTTATTCAATCGTTTGAATGTATCTGTAATAGTCTGCACGTGCATTACTTCATCTTGCGCTCGTAACCACTCGGAAAATATTTCAACATTTTCTAAGAACTTTGGCTCGCTGACACCACCACTCCCACCTTGATCTAATGAGTACTGAATAGTATAAATTCCTGACAAGTTTTGACTGGAAAAATCTGTCGCTTGCCGAAAATCAACAGATTCGTCAAAGTATTCGACAAAACCATCATCTAGTTTATTTTGAGGTAAAAAAGCAATTAGAGCTATGGCTATTAATCCCATTACAAGCAAAAGAAATTTACGATGTTCAATTACAATATTGGCAACAGAATTCATTACACCATTTTTTTGTTCTTCTCTTACCTTGATACGCATTGGCATCAATATAACCATCGCAGGTAAAGTAGTCACAGAAAGAACAAATGCAAATAACACTCCTATTGCCACCACGTTGCCCAAATCATGAAAAGGTGGGACATCACTAAAATTCATACTTAAAAAACCAATCGCAGTCGTGACACTTGTTATAAAAATAGGCTGTATGTTGATACGTAAACTATCCGCTATAGCATCGGCTTTGTTCATGCCCTTACGAAGGTTATGTAAGAAGGTTACTAATAAATGCACCGTATCGGCGACAGCCATCGTCATAATTATCGTCGGTGCCGATGCCGATGCTGGTGTTAATTTCCAGCCTAACCAGCCCATCAATCCCATTGCAAAAATAATCGTGAAGAAAATCATCACTATTGAAGAAATAGTTGCCGAAAAAGAACGCAACAGAATACCCAGCACGACAATAATTGTTAAAAACATCATCGGAACCAAAGAAGTCATATCATTTTGAGAGGACTCACCAAAAGCATTATTCATCATCGCTAGACCCGTGATGTAAATTTTATGATTAGGATAATTAGCCTCTAATGTCCTCTTTAACTCTCGTGCAAACTGAGCCACTTCTGGGACTTCAGTTAATGACATACCGGGGAGCTGAATAGTCACATTCACACCTGTTACATGCCCAGATGCAGATACCAAACGATTAACTAATAATGGTTCATTTAAGGCAACTTCACGTACATAAGAAATATCATTTAATGACAAAGTAGCTCTTCTATCAACTAGATCTCCGACTAACAGATCATCCTCTTTTGCTACAGTATGTTGGAAGTTAGTAATCGAATCGACACGAGTAGAGTAAGGAATTTGCCAGGATAATTCTGTTAATTCCGCAATCATATTTAGAGTGCTGGAATTAAAAACATTGTTATCTTCTGGCGCTATAACGAATAAGACATTATCTGTTTTAGTATAAATGTTCTGCATCTCTTCAAAAGCTTGCAGCTCAGGGTTCTCTTCACTGAAAAACACTCTGTAATCATTAGTGAACTCAATAAAGCGACCACCACTCCCCGCACTCATCACCACTAATAAAGTCATGATAAAAATTCGCCATGGATGCGTAATAACAAAACTGATATATCGCTGGATAAAAGGTTCCTTCATGCTTGTTTCCTAAATAAAGTATTGCCTAAATCAAGATGTCGGTATGAAGTGTGTTAGAGATAACGTATACGGGAGAGACATAATTTTCTTCTACTACTAGCTGAAAAATAACACTATCGATAGTAACTATATTAGACATTTAATACGCAACACGGGAAGGTCTACAAAAATATATTTATTAAAAACATCAAAACTATTCTATTACTTGCAAAGATCTCATAAGACTTTACACTCCCATGCCTTAACATGAGTGAGAACACTTAACTCATTGCATTTCCTAGCTGGATCGTGGCTTCAGCCTCAACTTTGTCATTGAATAGAGCTGCATCTTTACTGACCAGCATTACCACTGTAGACCCCATATTAAAACGCCCCATCTCCTGACCCTTCTCTATCGTGATAGCTTGTTCACCATTATAAGTCCACTGCTGTATCACTTTTCCGTAACTAGGAGTGATTTGACCCGCCCATATAGTTTCCATACTTCCGACAAAAATAGCACCGACCAACACCATTACGATTGGGCCAAAATCTGTATCAAATGTTATTGCGACGCGTTCATTTCGTGCGAATAAATCTGGCACAACCCTTGCTGTCCTCGGACTAACTGAGAATAACTTGCCTGGAATATAGCGCATTTTTCTTAGTGTTCCTGTGACCGGCATGTGAATACGATGGTAATCTTTTGGAGATAAATAAATTGTAGCAAATTGACCATCGGCAAACTCCGACGTTAACGCATCATCACCACCTAATAATGCCAATATACTGTATTCCTGACCTTTTGCTTGGACAATTTGTCCGGATATCACTGGCCCCACCTGACTTACTACACCGTCAACAGGTGATACTATGTCACTCTCTGAGATAGCCCGTGCGTCATTTCGTAATAATCGCGTGAAAAAAGCATTGAAAGACGAATAATAATCCAAATTCATCTCGGCTGCTTCAGCCATATTGACCCTGTATTGCTTGATAATTGTACTAATTATTAGGTTTTTAAACCATACAACTTCACAGCGAGTGATCCAATACATCGCTAATGAAAACACATGTTGTGGAATAAGATATTGCGGCAGTGTAACAAGTTTGTCCCACAAAGAAACCCGTTCACCTTTAAAAGAAGGTTCATTATTCTTATTCAATTTCTTTTCACCTCTGTCGTCGCTCAGCTAAAGTTGCCTTGTTTTCATATCTACTGGACTAGTCCTAAATTTTTGAATAAATACACTAACTGCATCTATTGTAATAACCATAAGAAAATATCAATGGAAGGAAAATGCCTGAAGAAAGCTCTTGTACTAATGTAATGTTTTTGGAACAGCCAATGTAAAAGGCGGAATTGAAACTTCAAATCGGTCACCGTGGTCATCAACCATCATGTAGTGGCCCTGCATCATCCCAACTGGTGTATCTAACATCGCAGCACTTGTATAAGTAAACTCATCTGCGGGCGATAAATAAGGGTGCTGACCCACTACACCATCGCCTTCTACTTCCTGTTCGCGCCCATCACCGCCTGTTATCTTCCAATAACGGGACAACAGCCTAGCAGCGGCACTTCCGACATTTTTTATTGTGATCGTGTAAGCAAATAAATACCGAGCTTTGGATGGTTCAGACTCATGCTCGAGATAGGATGATTTAACACCCACGGATATGTTCTTATCTTTTTCAGTAATCATGAGTATTATTATAGCGCGGATCGGCCAGCTGCAGCAGCATCCATGTACCAATAATACTCACCTTGTGGAGCTAAACGCTGTACAGGTAAGCCATCAATAGCACCCATCATAATATCATTGACAATTGCTGCTTTTGCCTCACCAGCAATAAATACAATCACTTGCCTCGCTGCATTAATGACAGGGTAAGTGATAGTCACCCGCCAAGAGGTGAATTTTTCAACATACAAATCTGTGGTCCTTGAGTCAGTGACTGCCAGAGCTGGCGTATCTGGGAACAATGAAGCAATATGGCCATCAGGCCCTAACCCCAGCAAGACTAAATCGAAAGGCTCGGCTTTCATTACTTTAGTCATTGTTTCTGCATAACACTTAGCCACTTCACTTGCATCACTCAACTCAGTCGGCATAGGATGTACATTGGTTTCTGGAATTGGTAATGTGTCGATCATTGCTTCAGATGCCATTTTAAAATTACTATCATTATGACTTGGCAGTACACAGCGTTCATCCCCAAAAAATAAATGAACACGAGACCAATCTATTTTCGATGAGTACGGCATTGTTGCTAACATCTGATACAAGCCTTTAGGTGTTGAGCCACCTGCTAGAGCAACATAAAATACACCTCTTTTAGCAATCGCGGACCTAGCTGCCGTGATGAATTGCTCCGTTGCCGCTATAATCAAACTTTCCCCATCGACCATGACTCTTTGTTCAGCTTTCATTTTTTTCCTCTATCATCTTACCTAATAATGCCCGAAATAAAGCGGGGTTCATTGAATTTATATCTTAAAATTTTTAACTCAAAAACAGCCTGTAAGCTGGATTGTCCGTTTCATCACAGAAGACATATCCCAGGGCTTTTAAAAAACCATGAAACTCATCTATTTCATCTTCCTTCACTTGTGCTCCCAATAAGACACGTCCATATGCTGCACCATGGTTTCGATAATGAAATAAACTAATATTCCATCGCTCACCCATTCGTGTTAAAAAACGTAGAAGCGCTCCGGGTCGCTCGGGAAACTCAAAACGATATAAGCGTTCATCTAAGACGAATTGTGCATGTCCTCCGACCATATAACGAACGTGTGATTTCGCTGCTTCATTATCCGTAAAATCAACTAGTGCATATCCAGCCTGCTCCAATGTATTGAACAAAACTCCTCGCTCAGATGAGCCACCTTGTGTTTGAATACCAACAAACACCTGCGCGCTTCCACTATCTGCATAACGATAATTAAACTCCGTCACACTTCGGTCCGATAAAACCTGACAAAATCGCTGAAAGCTACCGGCTTCTTCCTCAATCGTTGCAGCAAATAGCACCTCACGTTTTTCACCCAACTCTGCACGCTCAGCGATATGACGTAAGCGATCAAAATTCACATTAGCACCACTGTTAATAACCGCAAACTCTTGACCTGTAATGTTATTTTTCTCGATGTACTTTTTAACACCGGCAACGGCTAACGCACCCGAAGGTTCCGCAATACACCGCGTATCATCAAAGATATCCATCACTGCTGCACAAATTTCATCTGTATCAACTAAAATCACTTCATCAACAGTTTCCCGAGCGATACGAAAGTTTTCTTTACCGACTTGTCTGACCGCCGTTCCATCAGCAAATAAACCCACCTGATCTAAAATTACACGCTCACCCGCCTGAAGGGCATCATGCAAACTAGCTGCATCTGCAGGCTCCACCCCTATGACCTTAATGTCAGGCCGTATTGTTTTGATATAAGCAGCCATCCCTGCAATAAGCCCACCACCTCCAACAGGAATAAAAACAGCATCAAGTGGCTCAGGATGTTGACGAATAATTTCCATCGCAATGGTGCCCTGGCCTGCAATAACATCCGGATCGTCGTAAGGATGGATAAACGTGCGTCCTTGCTCAGAAGCAATTGTTGCTGCACGGCCAAAAGCATCGTCATAACCATCACCAAATAAGATAATCTCAGCGCCAAAACTTCTCACCGCTTCCACTTTGATTGGAGGGGTTGTTGTTGGCATAACAATTAAAGCTGAAACACCCAGCTTTTGGGCGGATAAAGCTACACCCTGAGCATGATTCCCAGCAGAGGCTGCTACAACACCATTAATACGCTCCTCGTCATTCAATCGGCACATGCGATTGTATGCGCCTCTTAATTTAAATGAAAAAATAGATTGTAAGTCTTCACGTTTTAGCCAAATGGTATTAGCCATTCGGTCAGATAATCGCGACATATTATCTAATGGTGACTCAATTGCCACATCATAAACTCGTGAGTTGATGATTTTTTCTACATATTCAGTCAGCATGACAACACTATTTCTTTAACCTATAAAATGAATCTTTAACTTCTTTAGTGATACGTTACCATTACACAGTATTTATCTCTATAATTACTATAATAATATCCAGACTTATCATTGAATAAAGGAAATAGCTATGACAGCTGATGAATTAAAAAAGCAAGCCGCTTATTCAGCACTAGACCATATCACAACAGGTGGGATCATCGGCGTAGGAACTGGTTCTACTGTGAACCACTTTATTGATGCATTGGCTACAATAAAAGGTAAAATTGATGGGGCTGTCTCAAGCTCAATCGTATCAACTAAACGTCTCGAGGCTCATGGCATTGAAGTTTTTGAATTAAATGAGGTCGGCACAATCCAAAGTTACGTTGACGGTGCTGATGAAGCCAACCATTACTTACAACTAATAAAAGGCGGCGGCGGCGCATTAACCCGCGAGAAAATTATTGCTGCCGCGAGTGAAAAGTTCATTTGTATTGCCGATGAAAGTAAATTAATTCACGTCCTTGGTAAGTTTCCTTTACCCGTCGAAGTCGTGCCCATGTCGCGCAGCTACGTCGCAAGAGAAATTGTTAAATTAGGCGGCCAACCCATATATCGTGAAGGCTTTGTTACTGATAATAGTAACGTCATCCTAGACGTCCATGGATGGGATATAATGGAGCCGATCTCCCTTGAAAAAACATTAAATAATATCGTGGGGGTTGTTACAAACGGTCTATTTGCTATGAGGCCTGCTGATGTCCTACTTTTAGGAAGCGAAGATGGCACCAAAGTTATTAATCCCAAATGATAGCCAGTATAGACTCCTCTTCGTACAAGGAAACCGAGTACATTAATTAATTATGTTTAATCCATTAAGCGTATATATCGGTTTACGTTACACGCGTGCAAAACGGCGAAATCATTTTATTTCCTTTATATCGCTAACTTCAATGTTTGGGGTTGCATTGGGCGTTGCAGCATTGATCACAGTTTTATCTGTAATGAATGGTTTTGAAAAAGAATTACGCGAACGTATCTTAGGTATGACCTCACACGCCTTTATTACCGGAAATGGCAGTCCACTCTCAGATTGGAAAAACTTACAAAGCCAAATACAGCACCAACCCCATTTACTAGATTCAGCACCTTTTGTTGAAGGGCAAGCAATGCTTAGCAAGGGTAACCGAGTTAGAGGTACCCTCATACGTGGCATAGATCCAACACTAGAACCTCGCGTTTCTACTATTCATGAAAATATTATTCAAGGTAACTTTAACAACCTAAACCCCGGTGGATTTGGCATAATTCTTGGCCATGATTTAGCTCGCGCTATGGGTGTCCGTACGGGTGATAAAATCACTTTAATAACTCCTCATGTCAATCCAACACCAGCTGGTGTTATTCCGCGGTTAAAACGTCTAAATGTGGTCGGTATTTTTGAAATTGGCATGTATGAATACGACAGTGCTTTAGCTATTATGAACATTGAGGATACCGCTAAACTATTTCGTATCCCAGACCAAGTGACTGGATTAAGACTAAAGCTTGATGATGTATTCCAAGCTCCTCAAATTACTCACAACATTATGAAAAATTTGGGTCCTGAGTATCGTGCAGTCGACTGGACATACCAACATGCTAATTTCTTTCGTGCCCTAAAAACAGAAAAAACGGTCATGTTCGTGATCTTACTACTCATCGTTGCTGTTGCAGCTTTTAATATTGTCTCAACACTCATCATGATGGTCACTGATAAACAGTCTGATATCGCCATTTTGAGAACCCTAGGTATGACTCCCAGCGATATAATGGCTATCTTTATGGTGCAAGGTGTATTAATCGGTATATTTGGAACGCTTTTAGGCGTTATCGGGGGCGTCAGTTTAGCATTAAATATTGAAAACATTATTGCCTCACTAGAGACTGTTATGGGCTACCAATTCCTTCCTGCTGATGTCTACTACATCAGCAATCTACCCTCTGACTTACATTGGGATGATGTTACTACTATTGGTCTAACTGCTTTTGCTCTTTCCTTAATTTCCACCATCTATCCTTCATGGAAGGCGGCACAGACTCAGCCGGCTGAGGCGTTGCGCTATGACTAACTCTATCGTCATCGAATGTAAAAACACTAGTAAACAATTCGCCGATGGTCAATTGAAAACAAATGTTCTCAGTAATGTAAACCTATCGGTTCAAAAAGGTGACCGCATCGCTATTATTGGTAGTTCAGGTTCAGGAAAAAGTACCTTATTACATCTCCTTGGTGGGCTTGATAAACCTTCAAGTGGAAGCATTAAAATTCACGGTCAGGATATTAACAAACTCTCTGTTAAAACTCTAAGCCAATTACGTAACAAGAGTCTAGGCTTTGTATATCAATTTCATCACTTACTACCCGAGTTTAGTGCCGTCGAAAATGTGGCCATCCCACTCATTATTGGAGGTACAAAACCAAAACAAGCTGAACAACAAGCC
Organism: uncultured Gammaproteobacteria bacterium; assembly: GCA_913042265.1. Classification (GTDB taxonomy): domain Bacteria; phylum Pseudomonadota; class Gammaproteobacteria; order Nitrosococcales; family Methylophagaceae. The sequence continues at coordinate 4,105 of CAJWKF010000002.1, read as the reverse complement.
GAAGATTTATTAATAAAAGTCGGCTTAAGCCATCGATTGGTTCACAAACCTAGCGAACTCTCCGGTGGGGAACGGCAACGTGCGGCACTTGCGCGTGCTCTCATTACTAAACCAGACTGTCTTCTTGCAGATGAACCTACAGGAAACTTAGACCACCGCACAGCACAAGGTATCTTTGATCTTATCCTTGAACTAAATGAATCATTGAGGACAGCATTAGTTATTGTCACTCATGATATCGAGCTTGCTAGCCAAATGGAAACAATACTAACACTCAAAGATGGTCACCTTACTACCTCCACAGGTATGGGGCTATGAAGCCCCATCCTTTTTTTTGTACCTTTTCAACCAATTTCTAACCACAATAACTCGCCAGAAAATACGTACAAATAAAACACCTAATATCGCAGCAATAGTGCCTAAAACAAAGCTTCCTAAAATCAATGGCTGCCAAATAGCTATAAACTCGTGTGTGAACCATTCCCACGACATAGTGAACGTTTGCTCAGCAACTGGCATTGCCAATACTGCAGCACCAATTTGGTAGGCAATGAAGTAAATAGGGCCCATTGTAATGGGGTTCGTTATCCAAACAGCCATAACTGCTATGGGTAGGTTCACTCGAATTACAATTGCTAACCCCGCCGCTACGAACATTTGGCCTAAAATAGGCATAAAACCAACGAACAAACCTAGCGCTAGACCAAATGCAATTGATCGCCTGTTAAGGTGCCATAATTTTGGCTCTGCTAATCGCTGTCCAAAACGCTGCAAGTGAGGGTGCTCACGCATCGTCCTGTGATCTGGCATTATATGTTTTAAATACCTACGAGGCATAAAATCTCATTTTTATCGTTGAGTTAAGCACTGCTACCAGCGTAAAAAGAAAACTACTATGCAAATTATAACATTCATACTACTGATCTAAAATTACCAACATTAGCATCAAACTCCACCTTTAGCTGGACCATTTTCAATCTTTCGTACTCTTCTGCACAAGCACTCGACTTAATACATAAGTTATTTTATTTCTGAAATAGACAATAGAGTTATTGCCAATATAAATATTGGCAGTATTAAATGTTATCCAAATATGTTGAAATACTTCATGGTACTACTTGGCTGGCAATATTATGATAGCTTTTATGCAATAAGAGCTACGCCAACTTATAGCTTTTCAACATGTCATGAAAAAACTTCAATGAGAGCAGCTATTGACTATGGCATTTTTCACGTATCATGTCATCTGGTTTACTTATTATGTTAGAGCACAACAATATGTTAGAGCTTATAATAGCTGATGGCTTGTTAATGATACCTTTACTCGTCTGCTCAGTTTTTACTGCTGGCATTATTGCCAAACATTTTTGGAGCCAATTAACTTCACATATTTTACCGCCAAAAGTCAGCTGATATAATGAATCAAAACATCCCTGAAATGACACCAAGTGACCTTTATCGTCGCTTATTAAAATACGTCAAACCCTATTGGCTTGTCTTCTCTGCAGCTATACTTGCAATGGCAGTGTTTGCTGCAACAGAAACTGGCTTGGCAGCCATGATGAAACCATTACTAGATGGTAGTTTTGTCGAGCGTGACCCCCAAACCATCAAACTACTACCTTTTGCGTTAATCGTTTTATTTTTAATAAGAGGTCTCGCCAATTTTTTCACTGCATATGGGCTGGGCTGGATCGCTCGAAATATCATAAAAAACCTTCGTGAAGAGATGTTTGAAAGTCTTATTACACTTCCTTCAAGCTTTTATGACCAAAGTACTTCAGGGCAGTTGATGTCAAAATTACTTTATGACGTTGAGCAAGTAGCTACTGCAACAACAGATGCCATTCTCACCCTCATAAGGGATACGCTCACAATTATTGGTTTATTAGCCTGGATGATTTACCTAAATGGTATGTTATCACTAATCATATTAACCACTGTCCCAATTATTGGTTACTTTGTTTACAAAATAAGTACTCGTTTTCGCAGTATTAGTAAAAATATTCAAGACTCCATGGGAGATGTTGGCCACATTTGTAATGAGGTGATTGATGGTCATCGTGAAGTTAAAACTTTTAGCAGTCAATCATACGAAACTAAACGTTTCGACAAAGTTAATCAGAAAAACCGCCAGCAACGAATGAAAAAGATTGCTACAGAGGCTATCAGCCAACCTTTGATTCAATTAGTTGCGGTCCTTGGTTTATCCGTTGTTATCTACCTCGCAACACTTCCAGAGATGTTGGAAGCCATCTCTGTCGGTAGCTTTATCTCGTTTATAACTGCCATGTTCATGATTTTAACACCATTAAAACGGCTCACTAAAGTGAACTCAAAACTGCAAGCAGGCATAGCTGCATCACACAGCATTTTCAGTCTACTCGATCAAACACCTGAATTAGATACTGGTACAAAAGCTCTCGACAATGCCCAAGGTGATATTAAGTATCAACAAGTTAATTTTCAATACAATGATGAAAAGGGGTCAGTCCTCAACAATATTTCATTCCATGCTAAGACAGGACAAACTATTGCTTTTGTTGGCCAATCAGGAAGTGGTAAGACAACCTTAGTAGGTCTACTTGCCCGTTTTTATCAAATCACTAGCGGCAAAATATTACTAGATGATATTGATATTAGTAAATTCAAACTAAATGACCTTCGAGATCAAATGACTTTTGTTGATCAACGAGTCGTTCTTTTCAAGGGTACTGTGGCTGATAATATCGTCTATGGCCATCAGGAATATGTGAGCAATGAACGGATTGTTGAAGCTGCAAAGTCAGCACATGCCTGGGAGTTTATTGAGAAATTGCCACAAGGACTGGCAACGCATATTGGACAAAATGGTGTTCTTCTTTCAGGAGGACAACGTCAGAGAATAGCCATCGCAAGAGCCTTATTAAGTGATGCCCCCATCCTTGTACTTGACGAGGCTACCGCTTCACTTGATACCGAAGCCGAGCGACATATCCAAGCAGCTCTTGAAACATTGATAAAGCAACGCACTACACTCGTCATTGCACATCGTTTATCGACAATTGAAAAAGCCGATAAAATTATAGTCATGCATCAGGGGAAAATCGTAGAAACTGGCACTCATACTTCATTGATTACAAAAGGCCAGCATTATGCCGAATTACACCGATTGCAATTCCAAGAAAAGTAACTAATATGAAATGGCTCACTGACTCTTGGTATGAACTTCGCATAATCCGACTAATATTACTCCCCATAAGCGTCTTATATCAATTTATTATTGCTATCAGACGCTTAGCTTACCAAGCTGGTGTTATCAAGCAACATAAGGTAGCTGTACCTGTCATTATAGTAGGTAACATTACTGTTGGTGGCACGGGAAAAACACCCACTGTGATTTGGTTAGCTACGAAATTAAAGCAAGCCGGCTACAATCCAGGCATTATCAGTCGCGGCTATGGTGGCTTTGCCGATAATTATCCACAAGATGTTCGACATAATAGTGACCCTTCTATAGTAGGAGACGAGCCTGTTATTATCAGTCAGCAAACAAACTGCCCAATGGCTGTTTCACCAAAACGGGTTGATGCAGCAAAATTCCTCATCAAAGAGCACCAATGTGATGTAATTATAAGTGACGATGGTCTGCAGCATTACGCTTTAGGCCGTGATATCGAAATTGTCGTCGTTGATGGACTTAGAGGTTTTGGTAATCATTATTGCCTACCAGCAGGTCCTTTACGTGAACCTATTAGCCGTCTAAGACATGTCGACTTCACCATTTCAAATGGTGGGAATAGCAACGCTCGTTATGTTATGACACTTAATCCTGGCCCAGTGATTAATGTAGCAGATAAAGGAGTACAACAGACGCTTGCTGATTTTGGGGATCAAACTGTTCACACGCTTGCGGGCATTGGCCACCCTGAACGATTTTTCAACTACCTACGTGATTCTGGCCTCAATATCGAACCCCATTATTTTATAGACCATCACCGTTTCAAAGCGGTAGATTTACACTTTAATGACAACAACCCAATTATAATGACAGAAAAAGATGCCATCAAATGTCGCGCATTTGCCACGGACAATATGTGGTACATTCCCGTTAAAGCATCAATTA
>CAJWKF010000001.1 GCA_913042265.1 uncultured Gammaproteobacteria bacterium | reverse complement strand
CAAACGTTGGCTTTTCTTTCAAAGCCTCAGGCATTTCTTGCTCTGGTTTTTCCATTAAGTGATGACTCACCTCATGCTTTTCACTACCTTCTTTAAGACGCTCAATATCATAATGTGGCGTATTCATATGTGGATTTGGGATCAACAGTAGCTTGACACCATGACGTCGCTCTATCGATTCCAACTGTATTCGTTTTTCATTCAACATAAATGTTGCAACTGATACCGGCAACTGCACAACTAATTGACTCATCCGTTCGCGACCTGCTTCTTCTTCAACTAAGCGAAGTACTGCCAATCCTAAAGATTCGACCCCACGAATATGACCAAGGCCAGAGCAACGTGGACAAACTTCTGCATGCGCATCACCTAATGAAGGACGTATCCGCTGACGTGACATTTCGAGTAAACCAAAACGAGAGATTCGCCCCACTTGTACTCTTGCCCGATCTACTTTCAAATGTTCACGTATACGATTTTCAACTTCTCTCTGATGCCGAGTGGGGCCCATATCAATAAAGTCGATGACCACCAAACCACCCAAGTCACGTAATCGTAGTTGCCGAGCTATTTCTTCTGCAGCTTCTAAATTTGTATTAAAAGCTGTTTCTTCAATATCACCACCCTTGTTGGCACGAGCAGAGTTAACATCGATTGAAATAAGTGCCTCTGTAGGGTCAATAACCAGAGCACCACCAGATGGCAAACGCACCTCATGACCAAATGCTGTTTCGATCTGGCTTTCAATCTGATAGCGCGTAAATAAGGGAACATTATCTTCATAAAGCTTAAACTTGCTCAATTCATGTGGCATGACCATCTGCATAAAATCATAGCCTGTTTTGTAGACTTCTGGAGAATCAACCAAAATTTCGCTGATATCTTTACGCAAATAATCACGTAAGGCTCGAATAATAATATTACTCTCTTGATAAACCAAAAATGGGGCCGTACGCTCTACCGTAGCCTTATCAATCGCCGTCCAAAGTTGTACTAAATATTCTAAATCCCACTGTAATTCTTCAGTCTGCTTACCAACACCAGCTGTGCGAACTATCATTCCCATGCCCTCTGGAACTTCTAATGATCTCAAAGCTTCTTGCAACTCGGTACGCTCGTCACCTTCGATACGTCGAGATATTCCTCCAGCTCGGGGACTATTGGGCATTAGCACCAAATATCGACCTGCTAGGCTAATCAGTGTTGTAAGTGCGGCGCCTTTATTACCACGCTCTTCTTTCTCAACTTGAACAACTAATTCTTGGCCGACAGACAACACATCTTGGACGTTAATGCGGCCATTAGATTCACCTTCCTTTGAATTCTTGCGTGGTTTGAAATATGTATTGGAAATATCTTTCAGGGGCAGAAAGCCTTGACGCTCAGAGCCATACTCAACAAATACTGCCTCTAGGCTCGGCTCAACCCTAGTAATTTTACCTTTGTAAATATTGCCTTTTTTTTGTTCTCGTGATGGAACAGCAATATCTAGATCAAACAAGCGCTGACCATCGATCATCGCTACTCGCAACTCTTCATCGTGAGTTGCATTAATTAAAATTCGTTTCATGCTTTAACCTCTTATTGAGATCCACACGTCAACTTCACCTTCCTTTGAAAGGGTTTGCTCTGTAATGCTTTTCAGCAAACTCGGCAATATGATCATTTTTGCAATTAATGTCTAGTTACAATGCGTCTTAAACCTGCACATCGCTTTACTGTCTTGTAGCTTTTGCTTTATCGCTCACAAAAACTGATTTGGCCGTTTTTCTATGCGACCTTTCTCAATATCGGCGCATCGCCCTTTGGCGTAGCATGCCGGATATTTACACTAACTCTAATTACTGACCCTAAGTCCTATCTTGGTGATTTTTTTACTTCACCAGTGCGTGGGAACTGCTTGTTTTTTTGCTCTGGATAGAGCTGCAATCACATCTAGCCAATGCCAAACGTGTACTTCAAAAATTTTTTTAGCTTCCGCCGCATCTACCAACTGTTGGGAGCGACGCTACTATGTTAACGGCCTTTACTTTACAAAAATCCGGTATACTACCGCCAATAAAGCCTGACCAAGCTTCGACTATAACAGTCCAATCCGCTATCAGCAATACCCAATCTAAAAGATTCTATGACTTCAAGCGATAATAATACCCCTTCTGTTCAATTTATTGAAATAACTGAGGCCAATCAGGGCCAAAGACTTGATAATTTCATACTCTCACTAGAAAAAGGCGTGCCAAAAAGTCGTATTTATCGTGCGCTTCGTAAAGGAGAGGTTCGCGTCAACAAAGGGCGAAAAAAACAAACCTATAAACTAGAATTAGGTGATTCTGTTCGCATTCCCCCACTTCATACCAGGCAAAAAGGCTCACTAACGACTGTAAGTCATCATATTAAAAAACAATTAGATGAAAGCATATTACTTGAAGATAATGACCTACTAATACTCAATAAACCTTCTGGGCTAGCTGTCCATGCAGGAAGTGGCATTGAACAGGGTATAATAGAAGCCTTAAGAATCACCCGGGCTGAACTCCCTTATTTAGAGTTAGTACACCGTTTAGATCGTGATACGTCGGGCTGCTTACTTCTAGCAAAGAATAGACATGCATTACTCAACTTACAAAAACAAATGCTTGAACATGATATTGATAAACGTTATCTCACAATCTTAATGGGAAATTCGGGAAAGAAAGAAAGACGTATTATCGAGCCTCTGAAAAAAAACACGGTTACTTCTGGTGAACGCATGGTACGTGTTGATCCAGAAGGAAAGTATGCTGAATCATTATTCATTCCTCTTGAACAGTTTACTCATGCTCAACTCACAGAAGTTGTTCTCTTCACAGGTAGAACTCATCAAATCCGCGTTCATGCTGCACACGGTGGCCATCCCTTGGCGGGTGATGATAAATATGGTGACCGTAGCTTCAATAAAGCCATGAAAAAGATAGGGCTCAATCGTCTTTTTTTACACGCATGGAAGTTAGGTATCTCACACCCAACAAGCTCTAAAAAACTTCTCATAGAAGCCCCTCTTCCCAAACGCTTAGAAAATGTTATCAACGAATTAAGAAATAAACCATGAAACAATACGATTTAATCATCTTTGATTGGGATGGAACTCTCATGGACTCAACTCAACACATTATTAACTGTATGCAACTGGCCATCAAACAGCTTGTCTTTCCGCCTCTTTCCGAGCGAACAGTGAGTAATATAATCGGCTTAGGTCTAAATGAAGCTATTTTCACTTTATACCCGGACTTATCCGAAACAGACCGCAAACAGCTAGGCCTAAACTACCAACAAAACTGGCTAAATAGTCCTTATGAAGCACCCTTATTTGATAATGCAACTAAATTAATTCATCACTTACACCAGCAAGATTATTTTCTAGGCGTCGCTACAGGTAAAGGTCGGTCAGGGCTTAATAAGGTATTAAAGAGCAGTCTGTTAGGTCCTTTATTTCATGCTACACGCTGTGTTGATGAATGTTACTCTAAGCCACACCCCGAAATGATAGAGCAGTTAATGAGCTATTTAGGCGTAAGACCCAATAGAACACTAATGGTTGGAGATACTAGCCACGACCTTAACATGGCTCATAATGCGCGTGCAGACTGTATAGCTGTCACTCATGGAGCCCATGATAGCGAGGCGCTACGAGCATGCAAACCAAAGTATATTGCTAAAAACCTTTACCAAGTCCAACAGTGGCTGAGTAATTAACTACATTAGTACGAACTTTTGATATGATCTCTATTATTTCCTAATTATACGGACAAGCAAATCATGGCCACATTTGGTGACTTCTCATCCACAAATAGCGATACTAAACAAACCCCATCAGACAGCAATGAATGGGAGCGTAAAGTTATACAAGACCTCGCTTTTGCGGCAATTAAAGAACAGCGTGCAAGTCGGCGCTGGGGATATGTTTTTAAGGGCTTTATTTTTATCTACCTCATTGCTATCTTGATGATGACCATGTCAAATCAAGATATTCAAGCATATTCTGAAAAACACACAGCCTTGGTTAACATCAATGGTCTTATTGCCGCTGATGCTGAAGCTAATGCTGATAATATCGTCGCTGGCCTCCGTGATGCCTTCGATAACCAACAAGCTAAGGGCCTCATTATTAGATTGAATACCCCCGGTGGAAGTCCAGTTCAGTCTGGTATCATTAATGATGAAGTAAAGCGGCTTCGCTCCATACGTCCTGATTTTCCAGTTTTTGCTGTAATACAAGATGTCTGTGCTTCGGGTGGGTATTACATAGCCGTAAGCGCTCAGGAAATATATGCAGATAAAGCCAGTATTGTCGGCTCAATTGGCGTTAGGATGGATAGCTTTGGCTTTACTGATACCATTGCTAAACTCGGAGTAGAACGTCGTTCAATTACAGCTGGCCAAAATAAGTCTTTTCTCGACCCCTTCTTGCCCGTAAAAGACAAAGATATTGAACATGCCCAGAGCATGCTTAATAATATCCATCAACAATTCATTAAAGTTGTAAAGGAAGGTCGAGGCGATCGCTTAGCCAACACACCGAACCTGTTTTCTGGTTTATTTTGGTCTGGAGAGCAAGCTTTACCCCTAGGGTTAATTGATGGCTTAGCAAATAGCAGCACCGTAGCAAGAGATAAAATTGGTGCCGAAAAGATTATTGATTACACACCAAGGCCAAATTATTTAGATAAATTTGCAAATCGTTTGGGAGCTAGCTTTAGTCAAGTTTTAGTCAGTTTATCTACAACTAAAATCCGATGATTTTGACTAATAAAACATCTAGATTCATGCGGAAAATTTTATGTCGCCATAAATATCACATTAGCATTAGCGCCTAGCTAATACCTTCAACCTATCAGCAAATAAGCTTATTTTTAAATAATGAGGCAATTCATGAGAACAGTTCTACTCGGCGCACCTGGATCAGGAAAAGGCACACAGGGAGTCGTACTTGCTAAAAAATACAAAATCCCACAAATTTCGACCGGTGACCTATTACGTGCAGCTGTCATCGCTGGAAGTGAACTTGGCAAAAAAGCCAAATCTGCTATGAATGCGGGAGCATTGGTCTCTGATGATATCGTGATTGGCCTTATTAGAGAGCGCATTTCACAAGATGATGCACAACAGGGCTATATCCTTGATGGGTTTCCTCGAAATATACCTCAAGCTGAAGCCTTAGACTTAATGTTAAGTACACTCAAAGAACCACTTCAAGCTGTTGTCTTGCTCGATGTCCCATTTGAAGAGTTAATGCAACGCTTGACCGGTCGCCGTACATGTGTTGACTGCGGCGCCATCTATAACGTTCATTTATCGCCTCCAAAAGTACAAGGCCACTGTAACCACTGCAATGGCAATTTATTTCAACGTGCTGATGATAATGAAGACACTATTGGTAATCGCTTAAATGTCTATCAGGAACAGACTTCACCACTAGTTAATTATTATCAACAGCAGAAAAAATTGCATAGCCTACCCGGAACGGGTGATGTCGATAACATCACTTCTATGGTCAGTGCTATTTTCGATAGCATTTAAGCAAAGCGATACTAAAAACTCTCATGGCTAAAATACTTGCTGTTGGTATTGCAACACTGGATATTATTAATACAGTCAAACGCTATCCTCCTATGGATAGCGAAACTCGCGCACTATCTCAACATAAAACACGAGGAGGTAATGCCACTAATACTCTTGCAGTACTGAGCCAGCTAGGACATCAATGTTACTGGGCTGGCGTACTGATTGATGAAACCGACACTCAACTCATTCGTAAAGATCTAGCTTCATACAATATTAATATCAGTGCCTGTCAAAAGGCAGTAAATGGGAAAATGCCGACTTCTTATATTACACTCGATCAACAAACGGGAAGTCGGACAATTGTGCATTTTCGTGACTGCCCTGAATACAGCTTTGCTAGCTTTAAAGCACTGGATTTAGCTGCTTACGATTGGATTCATTTTGAAGGCCGCAACATTACAGAAACACGCCTCATGCTTCAATACCTAAAACAGCATCACCCATCCATTCCTTGTTCACTAGAAATAGAAAAATCACGATCGCAGATTGCTAGTTTGTTTCATCTGCCCACTGTTCTTCTTTTCTCTGAGGACTACGTGCGAAAACAAGATAACAAAACTCCTGCTGACTTCCTACAAACCTTAAAAAAACCGCACGACACCATAGCAACTTGTACTTGGGGAAGCCACGGGGCTTGGCTCATTGATAATTCTGGTACAGTCCATAATGCAATGCCTAGTAGCTATAGTGGGATTATCGATACTCTAGCTGCTGGAGATACCTTTAATGCGGGTTTAATTCATGCTTTATGCATTAAAAAACCGCAACACCAAGCGCTCGATTATGCTACCCAGCTAGCCAATCACAAATGCCACCAATCTGGCCTCGCTGGTTTAACTCTCTCATTTAACTATCAAGAACAATAACAATGCAACGACACTTTCTCTGTCACCAACAAGATATTCTTGAAGCCCAATCGCGAGAATTTGAACTCACCACAGAACTAGCCTCATTATCATTGTTTGTACTAAGATACGAAAACAAACTTTATGCTTATCAAAACAGATGTCCTCACCTTAATATACCGTTGAACTGGCAACCAAATGATTTCCTATCATTAGAACAAACGCATATTCAATGCTCTACACATGGCGCCTTATTTAACCCAAATGATGGCCATTGCATTTCTGGCCCATGTAATGGTGAGAAACTAACAAGCCTAACAATTGAATTAAGTGAAGACGGTAAGGTTTGGATACAGACTTAATTCAAATAATATCTTTTCTCCTTCTCACTCAAATGCTAGATATCTCGAAACTCTGTTATGCCAGCTTTCTTTATTTGAAAAATAAAAAAACTACGCCTAGCGAGAACTATAAAAAACATCATATCCAGAGAGAGAGATTAGAAGACTTATCGCTTCTTTTAAGGCTACTAGCAATTCTTTTTTTCCGGTATAACTCAGCATCTGAACAACACTTTTCAGGGGGTACTGCTGTATCAGCAATAAGACTAAAAGCTTCTGCTGACGGCTTGAGAGTCCAGCTAACATATCGGTGTTGTCAAGAATGAGGCCTGCAAACTTTATCAAAGAAACCTGACATGACTCATATGTTCTCAAACTATGTACAAAGCTATTCACATCCTGCCAGTCCCAATCTGGTATCAACTCCGCTTTCATTCCTTCTAGACTAGATATTTTTAACACAAGAAAGGTATCCAAACCTTTAAACTGTGTCGATAACAATATAGGCCATTGCACTTGAAAACGACTACATAATTTTACTAACACTTCAGCGCCTTTTTTAGAAGACGCCTTCATCATCATCATTGAGTGACATCCACTCACAACATCAGGTTGGCTTCCTAATCTAACGGCTCTAAAGTCGGCTTGATGCCAGTATTCTATTAAACCTATTTCTGCTCCAAAGCTTGCTCCTAATAAATCAATATTATCCTCCGCACAATCGCCAAAGACTCGAGCTATCAATGCAGTTCCCAATCGTCTCCTCTGTAATGCCGGGTGAACTACAATTCGTACAAGTCTCCGATATCGTAATGTACCTGCAGACTTTAAACCGGCATGGGATATCAGCGATTGAGGTAGTAAATTGCCCGGTAAACGCCGCTCTCCTTGATACACCCCCTCCGCCACATCAGCACTCAGCCCCCCCTCATTCACCACCCATGCACTACCAACAATATGCCCTTGATAACGTACAGCATAAATTGACATACCATCATGCTCTAACAACATTTTCAAATCTGAAGGTCTTGTCCGATAATGAGCGAGAACCATCAGCCCAAATAATTCTCGGAGGAGTGGGTCATTTTCTATCAAATATTGCCGATCTAGCTTCTCTACAACACACTTATCTATCGTTGCAGTGAAAACTAACTTCTTCAGAACAGGTTCGGCATTCAATAACAATGCATCAAAACTCATGGCTTCTAATTGATCATCTTCAAGCCAACGAATTGGTTTATCTAAATGATAAGCCCTCCAATCAGGTGCTTTTTGATCTAATAATTGTTTAAATCGGACCGAAAAACCTTGTCCAGTACCTTCATAGCCATGCAATGTTGTTGAAAAAACAATTCGCGAATATTGCTCTAACATTTTTTCAAGCATGATCGCCGGAATAGCTGCAGCTTCATCTACCAGCAATAAATCAACGACCGCAGTGGATTTTATTAAAGCATCAGGTGCAATAAAACGTATTTCTGCACCTAATAAACATATTAAACCTTGCGATACGGTTGCTTCGGGAAGTACTAATGCAGCATGCTTAAATACCGTTGCCGCAGTCGCTAAACTAGGGGCTGTAACCAAAATGTTTCTCTTACCATCTTGCAATAACCTTGCTGCGGCAATCCCCAATGCCGCTGACTTTCCACGACCTCGATCAGCTGATAGAACTAGAGGACGTCGCCGATGACCGCAGGCAACTTTGTAAATTGCCTCAACCGCTTTTAATTGGTCCCCTCTTTCAGAATTTTTTAAATCATTAACAACCTGTTCCGGTATCGATAGCAACGGAAAAGTATCACCTTGTTCAACCTTATAAAACCCTTCTGTTTCTATAACATAGTCATAAATAACTTTTCTAAAACGTTTCATCCATAAGTCATCAACTATCAAAATGGGCATACACAATATTAATAAACCGCCAGCTTTTATTGTACCTATACTAATCCCTAGGCTATCTGGACATATTGATACTAAAGCATCAAAAACTACCGCATCAAACTCATGACCTAACTTAGTTTTAGCTTGCTTTTGTGGTAGTGTCTGCAAGGAAGATAATTCTTGTCCTGAAAAACAAATAACCTTTGTGGGATCAAAGCCAAGGAGCAACTGAACTAATGACTTTTTACACCACTCCAGATCTCCGACTAACAGCACGCATTGACGTTGTTCCATCTACTCACAATGCCCTGTTAATAATGAGGCGGCGGTTCATTTGCATCGCCAGGTGTTGTGTCCGTTTGCAAGGTTGTTACTTGAACACGTAATGTTTCTAGTGCGGATTTGAGAGACATAATTTGGTGTTGTTGCTCAGTTACCACCTGATTTAGATCCTCTAATAAATCATCTTGAAATGACAACTTCGTCTGCAAGTCGATAATCTCATTATTAAAGTCAGCCTTTTTATTCATTCCTAAACCCCATCATTGTATTGATCTGACAAATGCACTTTTAAATATTTACGACACAAGAGCACAGCCATGTACTTCCATTGACATCCTAAAAGGAAACGTATTAATTGGAATTATAGCAGATGAAGCTACTGATAATAACTTAGAAAAATGACGCTCACTATGCTTTTTATCACTTTAAAACATGGAGCATAAGCCGTCATATTAGTACACTTACTTTCATAGAATATGAAATAATACTTGTGACTAAAACATCTATCTCAAAGAAAAACTATTTGTGCCTAATCCTAATTACTTTATTTCTAGCTTCTCGTGACAAAACACATTCTATACAGCTTTCGTCGCTGTCCCTATGCTATACGCGCTCGACTTGCTATTTTGACTAGTGGCATAAACGTTGAAATCCGTGAGGTTACTCTCAATGACAAACCTCCAGCACTTCTGAGGATCTCATCAAAAGCTACTGTACCTGTCTTAATAACTGCAGATGAGAGAATAATCGATGAGAGCATAGATATTATGAATTGGGCTTTAAATCAATCAGACCCAGAAAAATGGCTACCTAGTGATACGAAGGAAGAACAACTAACCTCAGAACTCACTTACGTTAATGACCAGACCTTCAAACATTTCTTAGACCGGTACAAATATTCTGACCGATACCCTGAAAATAGCGAGTTATATTATCGACAACAAGCCGAATTAATCCTTATTAATTTAGAGCACAACCTTATTCACAATACCTACTTAGTAAGCAATCGCTTAACTATGGTAGATGTTGCTCTACTTCCATTTATTAGGCAGTTTGCTTTCGTCAACAAGGCTTGGTTTGATGTGGCACCCTATCCTAAAATACAGGCCTGGCTGGAGAAGTTCATAACCTCCGAATTATTCAACAGCAGTATGGTAAAGCTCGCACCCTGGCAGCAAGGTGATGAGGTGATTTATTTTCCAGAATCTAGCAAAGTAATATGATCTATCGCTACCTGAGTTGCCGATAGGACGGGGACCACACCCAGACAAGGCGTAGGGATACGGTCTTTCAAGCTCTCAATAATGGCATCAGACTCCGTATTTTCCACAATATTATTCGCTACCCATCCATAAAATGGCAAGCCACTGCATTTAATCGCCTCAACTGTTAGTAAAGCATGATTTATACAGCCTAATCGAATCCCAACAACCAATACAACAGGTAGCCCTAATCTTATTGCAACATCAGCCATCGTCAACTTATTATTAATGGGCACAAACCAACCACCAGCACCCTCAACAACAACACTATCAGCCTTTTTCTGGATTTGATAAAACTGACGATGAATGACACTTGCATCAATCTCCTCCCCTATCTTTCTAGCAGCAATATGGGGCGCAATTGGAAGTTCAAAAGCATATGGGTTAATGTCATCGTAATTCAACTGGACGTTTGCCTGCTGATTTAGAACCATAGCATCATCATTGCGTAATCCATCAGGCGTCATATAACACCCACTTGCGATAGGTTTCATTCCAGCCACACGCTGGCCTCGTTGTTTAAGCAAGCTTATTAGTGCTAAAGAAATTTGCGTCTTACCCACGCCAGTATCAGTACCTGTAACAAACAAACTAGTCATCTGCCCAGTCCTTTTATTTGGCTAACAGGAATATGCACAGTTCCATCTTTATCTGTTGCCTGGCTGCTATCTATTGGGCCCCAAGCATGGCCAAAAATGACTTCATAACTTGCTGGTAACACCTTGTTATCGCGATATTTCTCGTAATAATTCGCAACTTTTTTAAGTGCCAGTCGGCTTGTTAGCCCTCGCCGTCGCCCGTTGTTGACATTACTTGCACCTAGTATTTTCAAGTCTTTCATTAGTGCTTTCACCGTATCATATGTCAGTACATAACGATCCATATCCAAGACAGGCTCTGCCAACTTCGCGTTCACCATCGCTTCTCCCACATCATGCATATCGTAAAAAATATTTATATGCGGATAGTTATCAACGCTGGCCCAAGCTTCACGTAATTCATACAATGTATCAGGTCCCAAAGAGGTAAACATTAATAAGCCATCAGGTCTTAAAACACGCTCAATTTCAGCAAAACTACTCTTTAAATCACACCATTGCAGTGCTAAGTTAGCAAACACCAAGTCAACCGAATTATCAGTCAATGGCAAGCTTTCTGCATCACCCACTAAAAGTACTGGTTTTTTTTGTTTAGGTAACCAGCGTTTAAAGCCCATAGCCTTTTGAAAATTCAGTTTCGCTTTTTGGAGCATAGCTGGTGCAATATCAATAGCTACCAGTTCAGCATTAGGGTAGCGCCCTGCCAGTTGTGATAAATTGCGTCCAGTCCCCGCACCTAAATCTAAGATACGTTTAGGTGATAACTTTACCAGTGACAACCTTTCTAATAACTCATCACCTGTTTGACGCTGCAACACGGCCACATCGTCATAATGCATAGCAGCTTGTCCAAATGATTTGGCTACTAGGGCCTTCGTCAATCTAAACTGTTCAGTCATCTTGACTTTTCCGATTCAAAAAAAGTCATTACAGCTTGTTCACATTCAACTGGGTGGGAGATAAAAGGGGCATGTCCTGCACCCTTTATCAACACTACTTCTAATGCACTATTTAATGAGCGTGCGTCAGCTTCCATAGTATGAGGAATTAGGCTATCTCGTTCGCCCAAAACTAATTTTATAGGACATTTTAACCTCGACAACGCTAGTCGCAGATCCAAATTAATTAATAAAGACAAACCATCTATTAACGCTTCTGAATTTGCAGGCCCTTGCGTAACTAATTGTCTAGCTAAAGTCTTAATAGTCTCACGACTTTTTACTGCTCCTCGTGCTTGCAGAATTAAAAACCGTTGTAAAGTATCTTTCTGATGATGCGCTAACTTATCAGAGAATTCACGGAGAACATCATCCTGTATTGCTGACTGCCAATCTTCCTTTTTGATGAAACATGGCGTCGTAGCTACTAAAATTAGTTTGTTAACTCGCTCAGGGAAACGATCTGAATACGCTAAGCTAATTAATCCACCTAAAGACCAGCCAACCCAATAGGCCGTTTGAGGCAAGCGCCTTCCTAATTGTGCAAGTAAACTTTCAATATCAAATGCACCAGGCTCCCAATCACTCTGTCCATGTCCGGGAAGATCGACTAAATGTAGAGTATATCTACTAGTTAAAGCCTCTGCCAATTCACTCCAAACACAACTATGCATACTCCAGCCATGGAGCATCACTAGATCTGGGCCTTGTCCTCTTACTGAGATGTGCATAACACATCCTCTAGAACTTCTAAAAGTTGCTGAATGTTTTGTTCTGTATGGTTAGTTGATAGGGTTACACGTAATCTTGCGGAACCCATGGGGACAGTCGGTGTTCTAACTACTCCTAGTAAAAACCCTCGAGATTCTAACTCCTGCCCAATTACCACAGCTTTTTTATCATCACCAATCATGATTGGTTGTATAGGCGTCAATGAGTTCATAGTTGCTAAGCCTAATTCAGTAGCACCTTTCCTAAACTGTTCGATTAATGTCTGTAGCTTTTCACGACGCCAGTTTTCAGATTTAACCAATGCTAGACTTGCCAATGAAGCAGCTGCAACGGCCGCTGGCTGTGCTGTCGTATACACAAAGGTTCGAGATTGCTGGGTCAATGTTTCAATAACATCTTTATCCGCTGCAACAAAGGCACCTGCTGTACCAAATGCCTTGCCTAAGGTACCCATCACAATCGGCATCTGATCTTCTTTGACTTCCCAATGTTCAACCGATCCTCTGCCGTGCTCACCTAAAACACCGATAGCATGTGCGTCATCCACCATCAGGGCTGCTTGATACGTTTGTGTTAGTTGAATCAATGGTTCGAGAGGCGCCAAGTCTCCATCCATACTAAAAACACCATCAGTGACTACTAGGCGGCAAGCATTACCCTTAGTTTGACTTAAGCGTCTTTGTAAAGACTCCATATCTACATGCTGATATCGCAATGATTTAGCAGCTGATAGACGCCCACCATCCAAAAGTGACGCATGATTTAACTTATCTTGAATCACAGCGTCACCACGTGACATAAGACCATCAATCACACCTAAATTAGCCTGATACCCCGATGAGAATAGCAGCACAGATTCTTGGCCCATAAAATCAGCTAAAGCTTCTTCTAATTGTTGATGATAAGAACTATGGCCACTTAATAAATGGGCGGCTCCGCTGCCAACACCCTCAGTCTCTGCGGCGCTGATAAAGGCTTTTGTGATAGTGGGGTGGGCAGCAAGTCCAAGATAGTCATTACTACAAAATGACAACATTTCTTTACCATCGATAATGACGCTAACACCTTGTTCACCTGAACGCGTTCGAAGGCGGCGATAGCGGCCAGCTGATTGCCTCTCAGCTAAAGTAGCTGCTAGTGCTTTTGACCATGGTAAACTGGCCACTTAAGCAGCTGATGCGTGTTCACCGGCATCAGAATCTTGTAGGATATTGATACCTAAACGAGCAAATAATTTCTGGTCGTGTGCAGTATCGGGATTGTCTGTAGTCAACAACTTTTCACCATAAAAAATAGAGTTAGCACCGGCCAAAAAAGTCATTGCTTGTAATTCGTCACTCATGTGTTCACGGCCTGCTGACAATCTGACCATCGATTTAGGCATCATTAACCTGGCTACTGCAATCGTTCTAACGAAATCAAGTGGGTCGAGTGTTTCCATTTCTGCCATCGGCGTACCTTCGACTTGTACTAACAAATTAATCGGCACACTTTGTGGGTGTGCTGGTAAATTAGCTAAAGCCATCAATAAGCCAGCGCGATCTTCTGGGTTCTCTCCCATACCAACAATTCCACCACTACACACATTAATATTCGCATCGCGAACATGGTCTAAAGTATCCAAGCGATCTTGATATGTGCGAGTAGAGATAACGTCGCCATAAAACTCGGGCGAGGTGTCTAAATTATGGTTGTAGTAATCAAGGCCCGCTTCTTTTAAACGTGTTGCTTGATGCCCTTCTAACATACCTAAGGTCACACAAGTTTCTAGACCTAGATCTTTAACGCCCGACACCATAGCTGCAATTCGTTCAAGATCGCGATCTTTTAAATTACGCCAAGCAGCACCCATGCAAAAGCGACTCGCACCTGATTCTTTCGCCTTCGTGGCATTTTCTAATACTCGCTCTAGGGGCATCAGAGGTGTGGCTTTAACTGCAGATTCATGATGTGCACTTTGTGGACAATATCCACAATCTTCAGCGCAACCACCGGTTTTTATACTTAATAGCGTACTCACTTGAACTACATTAGGGTCAAAGTTAGCACGATGAAGAGTCTGGGCTCGGAACATTAAATCAGCAAAAGGTAGGGCATATAAGCTCTCTACTTGCTCAAGCTGCCAGTCATGACGAATTGTTTGATCAGGATTAGCTATATTTTTAGGCATGATAATACTTCAAATAAATAAATAGATTTATCTTAAGTGTTATTGAATTGACTAACAACACCTAGACACAAAAGTGACATCTAAAATTAACACATTATACAGCAAACTATGTCAAACGCAGTGTCTACTCAGACTGAACCACAGAGCTTTTTTACTATTTGTACTCACTTTCAATAAAACGAGTCTATTCTGAAGGTAATACCAAAAAAAGTCGCCATCATTTCATTAGTTGATATACCACTAGACATTTATGTGTATGGCCCCATACGCACGGTTCAAATGATAGCGTAATGTGCAACTATAGTTACAAAAAATGACGCTCCTACCCAGTTATTATTAAGAAATGCCTTCGAGTAATTTTCTATTCCACTAGCCCATGCCAAGCGTTGTTGATAAACAAACAACCCCGCAGATACTAACAAGCCCAGGTAGTATACAAAACTCATTTCTAGCTGTCGGCCAATTGTTGCCATCATCACAATAAAAGTGAGTTGTAAAATGGCAATAATTACTCTGTCATTATTACCAAAGAGCACAGCTGTCGACTTAACTCCAGCCAACAGGTCATCGTCTCGATCAACCATCGCATAAAAAGTATCATAAATAATTGACCATATTATATTAGCTAAAAATAATAACCATGCTATTACTGGAACACTTCCAGTCTGAGCTGCAAAGGCCATTGGAATAGCCCAACCAAATGCCATCCCTAAATAAACTTGAGGAAAATGTGTATAACGCTTCATAAAAGGGTATGTTGCTGCTAAAAACAAGCCAATAATTGACATCAAAATAGTCAGCATATTAAGAAGTAACACTAGAAAAAAAGCTATCGTAGATAAAGCAGCGAATAGCCACAAAGCATCTTTACCTTTCAGCGCACCGGTTGCTAATGGCCGTCCCATTGTTCTACGCACTCGGCTGTCTATATCTTTATCTGCATAATCATTAATCACACAGCCCGCACTTCGCATCACAATGACTCCTAGTGTGAACACAGTTAACACTAATAAGTCCGGCACACCCTCAGCAGCTATCCATAATGCCGACAAAGTTGGCCATAACAACAATAAGATACCTATAGGCTTATCTAGGCGCATTAGTTGGATATAATTAGGTAACTTCTCTCTCATCATCGCGAATATAGAGCTGGTAAAAAAATTTCATTAACAAGTAGTACCTTGCCCGTAATATAAAACTCAGAACGCCTCCCCCATAATAATTGTGGGCGTTCATCTTCTTCTAACAACGCTATCTCATATAGCCATTGCCCCGGTTTTATGCAAGCAATTTCAATACGACCACGAGTCACGGTTGGATCCGAAAACAACAACTCCCCTAGTGGTTTATTTCCCAATTTATTGAAGCGATGTTGCATACTCATATATGTTGTTCTAGGTACTATTGTTCGCGCATAAACATTTGCTCTATCTCCATCCATTAAGCGCACTTCTCGCTGATAGCTAAGCTCATTTAGTGACAACTTTAAAGACAAACTTTCATCAGTTAATGGTTTAATCCAGCTATTACCCAATAAATCGACTGAAAAAACATCTTGGTTATGTTCTTTTAATCGCCGCGTGAGCGAGCCTTTATGAAGTAACCACTCAGCTATGTTTGAGGGCATCAAACGTCGCTGTGGTCGATGCCACTGTGTTAAGCCCTTCATAACAATAGCCCGACCAGCATACTACACCTGTCCAAAATCAATTTTATGTCCAAACCACCGCTGAACTAAAGCATCACTGTTTTCCGGTGACACCGCCAATAAGTAATCCGCGGCGGCTGACATCACATTAATCAAATCTTGATCTTCCATCAAATTAGCAACTCTAAATTCGGGTAACCCAGTCTGCCTCGTACCCAATAATTCTCCAGGACCGCGTAACTCTAAATCGCGCTGCGCAATCAAAAACCCATCATTAGTATTACGCAAACAACTTAAACGTGATTGACCATTTTCTGACAACGGTGATCGATACATAAGTACACACTGACTTTCTACTTTACCACGCCCCACTCGGCCACGTAATTGATGTAACTGTGCCAGGCCTAAACGTTCTGCATTCTCAATCACCATCAAACTAGCATTCGGAACATCAACACCGACTTCAATGACTGTTGTAGCAACTAATAGATCGATTTCACCAGATTTGAAACGCATCATTACTTGATCTTTTTCTGCAGACTTCATTCGTCCATGAACTAAGCCAACACGACAGTCAGGTAGGGCCACCTGTAACTCTGATGCTGCATCCTCAGCAGCTTTACATTGTAAATGTTCCGATTCTTCAACTAATGTACAAACCCAATAGACCTGTCTACTTTGTTGGCAAGCAATATGAACCCTTTCAATAATATTTTGACGACGCGTATCTGGAATCACAGCTGTTGAAATCACTGTCCTACCCGGGGGCAATTCATCAATCACTGAAACATCTAGATCTGCATAGGCAGTCATTGCCAAAGTTCTTGGAATAGGGGTTGCTGTCATCACTAATTGGTGCGGAAAAATATTAGCCTTTCGCCCTTTATCTCTCAGCGCTAAGCGTTGGTGGACACCAAAGCGATGTTGCTCGTCAATAACCACTAACCCCAAACGAGAAAATATCACATTATCTTGGAATAAAGCATGCGTACCCACCAACACATCAATTTCACCTTGAACTAACTCTGCCATTACGCGACGCTTCTCAACAACCGTCTGCTTACCTACACACCACCCCACTTTGATACCCAAAGGAGACAACCAGTTTTTAAAGGTTTGAAAATGTTGTTCTGCAAGTAGTTCTGTTGGAGCCATCATAGCTGCCTGATAACCAGCTGTAACAGATTCTAAAACGGCTAAAGCCGCGACAATAGTTTTACCCGAACCCACATCGCCTTGTACCAGGCGCTGCATTGGGAGGCCTAACTTAATGTCTTTCAAAATATCCTTGATAACGCGTTGCTGAGCAGTTGTAAGTGAAAAAGGTAGCGCAGCCAGTAAAGCATTTTGTTGCTGGCCATCAGTGCTTATAATAGGCGCTTTATGACTTTGCATTTTCGAACGGATTTTACGTAAGCTTAAATGCTGTGCCAGTAATTCTTCATAGGCCAACCGACGCTGTTTGGGGTGACGCCTATCCATTAATAATTGCACATTCACATCTCGTGGTGGATGATGCACAAAGCGTAAGGCCTCTGCTAAAGAAGAGCCTGCAACAACATGCAAACGTGCTGCTGCTGGTATTAATTCTGGTAACGATACTCCATCAGTCAAATATACCAACGCCTGCTTAATAAATTTTCTAAAACTTAGCTGATGTAAGCCTTCTGTCGTTGGATATATCGGTGTCAATTCAGCATCCACTGGGACAATAGTATCTGTTGGAATAATGCTATATTCGGGATGGACCATCTCTAGTGAAGAAGGTCCTTTGCGTATCTCACCAAAACAGCGTACCCGTATGCCTTGCGATAATTGCTGTTGTTGTACTTTTGAAAAATGAAAAAACCGCAAAACTATAGAGCCCGTATCATCATCAAGATAACAGAGTAAAGTGCGGCGTCGTCCAAACGTGACTTGACTCAAGCGGATCGTTCCCTCAGCTAAGCCTTCTTGTCCAGCTCTCAAGCTACCCATTGGTAATAATTGAGTTCTATCTTGATAGCGTAGAGGGAGGTGAAACAACAGATCTTGGATCTGATTAATACCTAACTTATGCAAACGCTCAGCAACTTTGTTACCCACTCCTTTTAGTGCAGTAATAGGCTGTGTTAATGCATTAGCTTCGCTAGCAGCCAATGATATTATCTGACTCTAAGTTATGCATCAATATGCATAACACCATCCATTTCAACCGACACTGCTTTTGGTAAAGAAGCAACACCAATTGCAGCACGAGCAGGATATGGTTGCTCAAAGTATTCAGCCATAATTTCATTCACGGTTGCAAAGTGGCTTAAGTCTGTTAAGAAAATATTCAACTTCACAATATCTTGTAGAGTACCTCCAGCCGCTTCCGCTACAGCTAATAGGTTGTCGAAGACAAGTCTTACTTGAGCAGAAAAATCACCATCAATTATCTCCATAGTCTCTGGTACTAAGGGGATTTGACCTGATAAATAAACTACACCACCAACCTTAACCGCTTGTGAATATGTCCCAATTGCTTGAGGTGCTTTTGCGGTGTGAATAATTTGACGTGCCATATATAAACTCTCCAATATGCTCTTACTGTTTTAGTCGTGTAATACGTTCAACCATCTTAATCCGCCTCAACCGTCGAATGATATTTGCCAAATGCTTTCGACTTAATACACCAATGGTTAAACGTAAATCGCTATACTCACTATCACGCTCATCAACAATTACATTATCAATATTTGAATTATTTTCTGAAACAGCCGCCGCGATCGTCGCTAGCGCTCCACGTTCATTTTTAACATGCACTAATATCTCCACTGAAAACTCACGGTTTATGTCTGTAGCCCATGCAACTTCTAACCACTTTTCACTTTGATCTCGTAAACTCATAGTTGTTTTACAATTATCCTGGTGGACAACAATACCTCGTCCAGCACTAATAAAACCATGTATAGGATCACCCGGTATAGGATGACAACATCGACCGAAATTAACTACCATACCTTCCGTTCCAGCGATAAGTAAGGCTTGAGGTGGCACCTCACCAAGATTGTCATCTCCATTGACCAATTTCTGGGCTATCAATAATGCGGAACGATCGCCAAGGCCTATACCTTCCAATAACTGATTAAAATTCTCTAGTTCAAACTCTCTCACAACATCAGCCACTTTTTGCTCTGTGAGAGCATCGATACTACTTGAAAATGCCTGTAAATTTTTAGCTAACATGTGCCGTCCTAGCAACGCGGCCTCATCATTACGTAACTGCTTCAAATAATGTCTTATGTTTGTTCTGGCTTTCACCGTCGTTACAAAGTTTAGCCAACTAGCATTCGGATGTGATGAACTTGTAGTGATAATTTCAACCGATTGACCAGTCTCTAATGGCGTACTGAGCGGAACTAAATGCCAGCCAACTTTTGCAGCAACACAATGATTACCAACATCAGTGTGCACAGCATAAGCAAAGTCGACGGCTGTAGCTCCTTTCGGCAGGGCCATGATTTTACCTGCTGGGGTAAAAACATAAATTTCTTCTGGAAATAAATCAATCCGTAAATTCTCTAAAAACTCAATCGAATCCCCCGAGTTTTTCTGGATCTCCAGCAACCCTTGAAGCCATTGCCTTGCATATCGGTGAGCTAAGTTACCACTTTCATTTTCGCCAGCTTTATACAACCAGTGAGCAGCCACACCAGCTTCTGCCATTTTATCCATATCCCGCGACCGAATTTGTATCTCGACAGGCATACCGTAAGGACCAAATAAAACAGTATGTAATGACTGATAACCGTTTGCTTTAGGAATAGCAATATAGTCTTTAAACTTGTTTTGCAATGGTTTGTACAGGTTATGTACTACGCCCAGCATCCGGTAACAAGAATCAACATCATCAACTACAATGCGAAAAGCATAAACATCTAATACCTCAGAAAACGATAGCTTTTTATCAACCATCTTCCTATACAGACTATACAAGTTTTTTTCTCGCCCTTGTACATCAGCCGTCAAACCTTCCTGTTCCATTCTCTTTATAGTAGCTTCAGTAATCTGGCCTACAATTTCTTTACGGTTACCTCGTGCTTTTCGCACCTCATTTGCTAACACACGATAACGCAATGGGTACAACACATGAAAACCCAAATCTTCTAATTCACATCGCATTAAATTCATACCAAGGCGCTGTGCAATTGGAGCATATATATCGAGTGTTTCTTCAGCAATCCTTCGCCGCTTTTCAGGACCGAGATGCCTTAGGGTACGCATATTGTGTAATCTGTCGGCTAATTTTACTATAATTACACGAATGTCTTCCGACATTGCTAACAACATTTTTCTTAAACTTTCCGCTTGAGCGTGCTGCTTGGTTTCGAAAGTTGCTTTAGCCAACTTACTAACTCCATCAACCAATAAAGCTACCTCTTCACTAAACTCTGCTGCTATGACTTCACGATTGACTTCTGTATCTTCAATTACATCATGCAAGAGACCCGCCATAATACATTCATGATCCATATGCATCATCACTAAAACATGTGCGACAGCTAACGGGTGAGTAATGTATGGTTCACCAGAGAGACGTTTTTGTTCTTGGTGAGCCTGGCGAGCAAAGTGATAAGCTCGACGGATATCTTCGACTTGACTGTTTTCTAGGTAATTAGCAGCTGCAAAACACAAATCATCGATTGTTATCTTAGGCTCAGCATCATGTATGAGCTCTAGTTCTGAATCAACTGTCGGCTTTGCATTCACTATATTATTCTACTAGAGGAATGTTTTCTTTCGCTTGTACAACTTCTTCTGGCTTGGCTTTTTTCTCTAAAATACTCGCATCAGTCAAACCTTCAGCAATCTCTCGCAGAGCAAGCACGGTCGGCTTGTCATTTTCGCGTTCAACCAAAGGGTCAGATCCCATGGCAATCTCACGCGCTCGTTTTGATGCGATCAATACCAATTGGAAACGATTTTCTACGTTTTCTAAACAATCTTCTACTGTTGTGCGTGCCATGATATTTTCCTAAAACCAAAACGTTATATTCTACGAAAAATTACATACTTAAGCTAGTAATGTCTTTAACAGTGAGGCATGCACATCTTTTTGAATCGCCATTGATTGTCGTCTTGCGGAAATGATAGTAGTCAATTCTACCAATGCCTTATCAAAGTCATCATTAACAATCAAATAGTCAAATTGCACATAATGTGAGATCTCATTTTCGGCATCTCGCATGCGACGCTCAATAACAGCAGAGTCATCTTGACCCCTTCCACGAAGACGTTGTTCTAATGCTTTCTTTGATGGAGGTAAAATAAAGATACTAGCGCTCTTGGGGTAATTATTTCTAACTTGTTCCGCACCCTGCCAATCAATCTCTAAAATAACATCAATACCCGCTTTCAATTGCTCAAAAACAGCCTCAGAAGAGGTACCATAGGAATGGTCAAATACGGTCGCTGACTCTAAAAAATCACCACGAGCCTGCATATTGCTGAATACTCCTGGACTAACAAAAAAATAATCTTTGCCAGCAACTTCACCATCGCGCGCTGCTCGAGTGGTGTGAGATACAGATAAGGCTATATTATTTTGTTGCTCAACCAGCGCATTAACCAAACTGGTTTTTCCTGCTCCCGAGGGAGCAGCTACAATAAAAAGGCTACCTAACATAAGCTAAATTCCATCAGTAAATTCACAAACTTGCCTTAAGGATAACAGCTAAAAAAAGTAACAATTATACTAAAAAATTGTTTACAGGGTTTGCGCACACCTTCAAAGCATTATTCAATATTCTGAATTTGTTCTCGCATCTGTTCAATCAGTACTTTTAACTGCACTGTGTGATTGGTCGTCTCCGTATTGATGGATTTCGATCCCAAGGTATTAGCTTCTCTATTTAACTCCTGCATCAAAAAATCCAGTCGCCTCCCTATAGGCTCATTACGTTGTAGTACATTTTGTACTTCAACCACATGACTTTCCAGCCTATCTAATTCTTCGGCAACATCACTTTTTTGGGCCAACAACACCATTTCTTGTTCTAGGCGTTCAGGGTCAAGACTTACCTTTAATTCATCAATCCGATTCTGCAAACGCTGTTGATGCTCTATCAAAATTTCGGGCATTCGTCGTCTTACTTCTCTAGCAATACCATCAATTTGCTCGCAACGTTGCGCAATCATTGTTTTTAGAGCTGTACCCTCCGTCTCACGCGTCACAATTAATTCATCAATAGCGCTCCGCACCAATGTCATTATCGAGTTATGCAATGCAACTTGATCCAAACTTTCTGCTTTCAATACACCGGGCCACTGCAATACTTTCACCGGATCAATCGGAGCAGCTTGGGTCGATAGCTCTGCGATAACCTCACAGTTTTCGACTACAGACTTTGCTAAGTTATGATCTATACACACACTAGACAAGTCTGCCTCTAGTGCCTTGTAACGTAATACAACATCTATTTTTCCACGCGATAATTTCTCAGCAAATAACTTACGAATAGGCATCTCTAGGGAACGAAAGCATTCATCAAGACGTAGTGAAATTTCTAAATAGCGATGATTCACTGATCGTACTTCACAGGTTAACTCGCCTAGTTCAGTTTGCTCTTCTTGGCGAGCAAATGCCGTCATACTTCTCGTCACGCTTTCATCCAGATTAGTTTAAAAGTCACATCTTAACGAAAAGCACACTTAATAAGATAGTAGACAAGTATAATAGTTTTTTTATACATCTAAGGAATTCCCACTATGCGCCCAAGCGGTCGTCAGCCCAATGATCTAAGAAACATCACTATTACTCGGCATTACACCAAACATGCTGAAGGATCCGTTCTCGTTGAATTTGGTGATACTAAGGTATTGTGTACAGCCTCGGTAGAAGAAAAAGTTCCTGGCTTCTTAAGAGGTAAAAATGAAGGTTGGGTTACAGCAGAGTATGGGATGCTACCTCGTTCAACTGGTAGCAGAATGGCACGTGAAGCTTCCCGGGGTAAACAAAGTGGACGCACTATGGAAATTCAGCGTTTAATTGGACGTTCATTACGCGCTGCTGTTGATTTAAAAGCCTTAGGTGAACGTAGTATCACAATTGACTGTGATGTGATTCAAGCCGATGGCGGTACCAGAACAGCTTCTATTACCGGTGCATTTGTTGCACTACAAGATGCTATTAACTTTTTAATCAAAAAAAAGAAAATCAAAAAAAATCCCCTCCATGGTCAAATCGCTTCCGTCTCAGTAGGTATTTACAAAGGCACACCCGTACTTGACCTTGACTACGATGAAGACTCGAATGCCGAAACCGATATGAATGTTGTGATGAATGACTCGGGGGCTTATATCGAACTACAAGGTACAGCAGAAGGCCATGCTTTTCGTCCAGAAGAGTTGCAAGCTATGCTGGCACTAGCTAGTGATGGTATCAAAACTTTGATGCAGAATCAGCGTGAGGCGCTCGCAGATTAAAATGTCTAAAATCGTTTTGGCTAGCGGTAATGTCGGAAAATTAAAAGAGTTCTCAGCGCCATTGAGTGAGCTAGACATGGATATCATTCCTCAATCTGACTTTAATGTCAGTGAAGCAGAAGAAACTGGCTTAACTTTTGTAGAAAATGCCATTATCAAAGCACGACATGCCTGTCTATATACAGGTTTACCTGCTATCGCCGATGACTCGGGTATTGAAGTCGATGCCTTAAACGGTGAGCCTGGCATTTATTCAGCACGCTACTCAGGAATTGGTGCATCAAATCAACAAAATTTGCAGGCTTTACTAGACGCATTGAAAGACATTCCGGAACCAAAGCGCACAGCCCGTTATCAATGTGTCATTGTCTATCTTAGTCATGCTGAAGATCCAACACCAATAATCTGTCAAGCGAGTTGGGAAGGTAAAATATTGCTAGCTCCCGTAGGTTTAGGAGGATTTGGCTATGACCCTATCTTTTGGGTCCAAGAATCAAACTGTAGTGCTGCCGAACTGACCTCACATCAGAAGTACACAGTCAGCCACCGAGGCAAAGCTATACGCCAATTATTAGGGTACTTAAAGAGCCATAAGATTGAGCATAAATAAAACAAATGTTTAACCTCACAACCCTTCCCCCTCTTAGTTTGTATATTCACATACCGTGGTGTGTCAAAAAATGTCCCTATTGTGACTTTAACTCTCATAAATCCCCTGAAGTATTACCGGAAAATGACTATATCGACGCCTTGATTCGGGATTTAGAGCAAGAGGTACCAAATATTTGGGGCCGTACTATCAAAACTGTTTTTATTGGTGGTGGTACACCAAGTTTATTTTCTGCAAAAGCTTATGACCGATTATTTTCCTCACTTCGTGCTCTTCTGCCAATAAGTCACAATGCTGAAATTACATTAGAAGCTAACCCCGGTACATTTGAACAAGAGCGCTTTGCTGATTATTTATCACTAGGCATCAATCGGTTGTCTATCGGTATTCAAAGTTTTAACAATGATTCATTACAAGCCCTTGGCCGTATTCATGATGGGCAACAAGCTATCAGAGCTGTTGAAACAGCGCAAAAAGTAGGTTTTGAAAACTTTAACTTAGATTTAATGTTTGGCCTACCCCACCAAACAGAGAAAACTGCTCGCGAAGATATTGAAACTGCCCTTGCACTTGAACCAGCGCACCTCTCTTATTATCAGCTGACAATTGAACCCAATACGCTCTTCCACAAGCGGCCACCCACATTGCCCGATGATGACCCTATTTTTGATTGGCAAATTGACAGCCAACATCGACTCAGTAAAGCTGGTTATACCCAGTATGAAGTCTCGGCCTATGCTAAAAATAAAAGACAATGCCAGCACAATGTGAATTACTGGCAATTTGGAGATTACTTAGGCATTGGAGCTGGCGCACATGGGAAAATTAGTGATGCTGCCAAACAATCGATCACACGTCGCTCAAAACAAAAGCAACCACAAGCTTATATCGATTTAGCTGGCACAGAAGCATCGATTTTAACTAACGAAATCATCACTACCCGAGACATTGGGTTTGAATTCATGCTCAACGCATTAAGACTAACAGATGGATTTCCTACTCCTCTCTTTTACCAACATGTAGGTTTACCGATATCGCATATTGATAAAGCATTACAGAAAGCTGAACAGCAGGAGTTAGTCACTTGGGACATTCATCGTATATGCCCAACTGAAAAAGGCCAACGTTATTTGAATAGTTTAATTGAATTGTTCCTACCTGATAGCTAGGCTAGTTAAAAATGAGAAAAATGATGATTCTTTCCTTCATCTCGATTGACCATGTAACTTTAAATTAAGGCTTCGCTCTTCTAAAGAAAAAATAACCAGCCTACACCTCATGGATAGGTATTTTTTTGTTATACTAACGAATTTTTATTAATTACTTTTAAGGGTTTTACATGTCACGCATATTCAATTTTAGTGCCGGACCCGCAATGATTCCTATTGCCGTTATACAACAAGCTGAACAAGAATTCTTAAATTGGAATGGCTCGGGTATGAATGTGATGGAAATGAGTCATCGAGGTAAAGAATTCACCTCTATTGCAAACAAAGCCGAAGCGGATTTACGTGAAGTGATGGCTATCCCAGAAAACTACAAAGTGCTGTTTCTTCAAGGTGGTGCTTCAGGTCAGTTCAGTTCTATTCCGATGAACCTGTTACGTGGCAAAACATCAGCAGATTATTTTAACACCGGCCAATGGTCAAAAAAAGCAATTAAAGAAGCCAAACGATATTGTGACGTTAATGTTGTCGCTAGTTCAGAAGAGAGTAATTTTTCTACTGTCCCAAACAAGTCAGCTTGGAAGCTAGACCCAGATGCGGCATACGTTCACTACACAGCTAATGAAACAATTGGTGGTGTTGAGTTTGATGACATACCTGATACAGGTGATGTACCTTTAGTCGTAGATTTATCATCAACGATCTTATCTCGTCCTATTGACGTATCGCGCTTTGGACTAATCTATGCAGGTGCCCAAAAAAATATAGGCCCAGCAGGTTTAACACTCGTTATTGTTCGTGACGATTTAATTGGTAACTCCATACCACACACACCAATTACACTTGATTACAAAATACAAGCCGATAATGACTCCATGTATAATACACCGCCCACATATGCTTTATATATTGCTGGTTTAGTTTTCCAGTGGTTAATAAAGCTAGGTGGTTTAAAAGCTATGGGGGACATCAACCAACACAAAGCAGAAAAACTGTATTCAGCCATTGATAACTCAGGTTTTTATCAAAACCCTGTTGAAAAGCAGTACCGCTCTTGGATGAATATTCCATTCACACTGAACAATTCTGAACTAGATGCTGATTTTTTAACCGGTGCTAAAACTGCTGGTTTGTTAACGCTAAAAGGACATCGCAGTGTCGGTGGTATGCGAGCTAGTATTTATAATGCTATGCCTGAAGAAGGTGTCGATGCTTTGATTACTTACATGCAGGAATTTGCAAAACAAAATAGATAAGACCACATTTATAAGATGCTTATAGTTGCCACTCCATCCAAATAAGGTACCCAGATGTTTAAAGTTCTCACGTTAAATAATATTTCTATCACAGGCTTAGAACGCTTACCTCGTGAAAATTATGAGGTTGCATCTGAGGTGCAACATCCCGATGCCGTATTGGTTCGCTCATTTAAAATGCATGACTGGGATGTGCCAGACACATTACAAGCTATTGGTCGTGCCGGAGCAGGGGTTAACAATATTCCCGTAGATGATATGACCACAAGAGGTATACCAGTTTTCAATGCTCCAGGTGCTAATTCTAATGCCGTACAAGAATTAGTTTTAACAGGCATGCTACTTAGTGCCCGTAATATCTGTCAGGCATGGGATTTCTCTCGTGGAGTCGAAGGCTCTGATGCAGAAATAACCAAGCAGGTTGAAGCTGGGAAAAAAAACTTTGTTGGTTTTGAATTACCCGGAAAAACCATTGGTGTTGTGGGTCTTGGTGCTATCGGAATTAAAGTTGCCAATACAGCAATTGCATTAGGTATGCGAGTAGTTGGCTTCGATCCTAAAATCACGGTTCAAGCCGCTTGGCAACTTTCCCACCAGGTCGAACATGCTGGGAGTATTGATGATTTATTAAGCCAGTGTGACTTTGTCACTTTTCATGTTCCTTTGATGGATGCCACGCGTAATATGATCAATGCTGATCGCCTAATCAATATGCGTGATAACGTCACTATCCTTAATTTTTCTCGAGCCGGGATTGTTGATGATGAGGCTGTTGTGCGTGCATTGAATAGCGGGAAAGTCCAGGCTTATATCTGTGATTTCCCGAGTAATTTACTTAAAACATCCCCCAAGGTGATTACGTTACCTCACCTTGGTGCTTCAACAGCTGAAGCTGAAGAAAATTGTGCGATCATGGTTGCCGAGCAAGTCAAAGATTATCTAGAAAATGGTAATATTTCTAATGCTGTTAACTTCCCAACGATTAAAATGGCGAAAACACCGGGGCAACACCGTCTAACTATTGCTCATAAAAACATGCCTAATATAATTGGCCCTATCACTAATGCTATTGCAAAAGCTGAAATTAACATTATCGACATGTTAAATAAATCTCTGAATGAAGCCGCGTACACTTTAATCGATATAGAAGCAAAACTACCTCAGGTTGTAATCGATGAAATAAATGCTATTGACGGTGTACTGAATGTCCGCTGCTTAAAGTAACAATCATTCATCCCAATGTATTTAAAGACCTACTTGGTTATTTTGGCATATTCTCCATAATGGCATCTCGCACGGCACCTAATTTAGCTTCAACAGTTACCATGGGCGACGTACTTTGCTGAATTGCTATATCAGGGTCTTTCAGGCCATGGCCTGTTAATGTACAAACAACAGTACTACCTTCTGGGATTTTACCCGTTGTAATATCATTCAACGCACCAGCAACTGATGCTGCAGAAGCAGGTTCGCAGAAAATTCCTTCTTGCTCGGCCAATAACTTTTGTGCTGAAAGAATAGCTTCATCAGTACATTCATCAAACCACCCTCCTGACTCTTCCTTAACTATCCAAGCTCTTTCCCAACTTTGCGGATGACCAATACGAATTGCTGTCGCAATTGTCTCAGGAGTATCAACCATTTTACCTCTCATAAATGGTGCAGAACCAGTGGCTTGATAACCAAGCATTTTCGGACGTTTAGTTCCAACAATTTCTTTCGCAAACTTACAATCACCTTCACAAAAAGCACATGATTCAGTAACTTTATCTCCAGACTTGCAGGCATATTCAGAATAGCCGATCCAATGTGCCGTAATATTACCGGCATTGCCAACAGGCAAACAATGATAATCGGGGGCTTCACCCAACTCTTCAACAATCTCAAATGCCGCTGTTTTCTGCCCTTGAAGGCGATAAGGATTAATTGAATTAACAATCGTCACTGGGGCTTCTTTAGCCACATCCTTAACCAACTGCATTCCTTCATCAAAGTTGCCTTTTATTTGAATCACAGTCGCGCCATGCATCATCGCTTGCGCTAATTTACCCAAAGAAATTTTACCATCAGGAATCAGTACAAATGCTGTAATTCCAGCTCGCGCAGCGTATGCTGCTGCTGCTGCAGATGTATTACCTGTAGAAGCACATATGATTGCCTTACTCCCTTCTTCAACGGCTTTGGTTACTGCCATCGTCATACCACGGTCTTTGAACGAACCCGTCGGATTTAAACCTTCGTACTTGACATAAAGATCAACATTTTTGCCGGTTAAACCTGGAATATTGTCCAGTTTTAACAATGGCGTATTGCCCTCACCCAAACTAATTAAACGGGTATGCTCACTGACCGGCAGACGATCGCGATATTTATCAATCAAACCCGTATAACGTGGTCGAAATGGCATAATTTTTTCCTCTTAAATATATTCTAGTTCTGATTAGTTAAACAACAAACTAATCTAAAGATTCCATCCGGATCCGCATCACGGAATCTTTCACTGTCTTCAATGCTTCGATATCCTTAATGGCTGAATCCATATTTTTCTCAACCACTTTTTGAGTCAACATAATTACCGGTACAATGCCGTTATGATCTTCAGGCTCTTTTTGCAAAATCGCTTCAATGCTAATCTTTTGCTCTGCCAAAATACGCGTAATATCTGCCAATACACCAGGTTCATCATCTGTATGAATACGTAAGTAGTAAGACGTGGTTACATCATGAATTGGCAGAATAGGCATATCCAAAATAGCATCAGGTTGAAATGCTAAATGTGGGACACGATTTTCGGGATCCGTAGTCAACACACGGACTACATCTACAATATCTGCTACCACTGCTGATGCTGTAGCATCTGATCCAGCCCCTGCCCCATAATATAACGTTGGCCCGACTGCATCACCTTTAATTAGTACTGCATTCATTACACCATCGACATTAGCAATTAAACGGCGTTGAGGAATCAAGGTTGGATGAACGCGAAGTTCAATACCACACTCAGCCTGTTTAGTAATGCCCATATGCTTAATTATATATCCTAATTCTGCGGCATACTGCACGTCTTCTTGTGCAACTTTACTAATACCCTCGGTATAGGCCTTATCAAATTGTAAAGGAATACCAAATGCAATCGATGCCATAATCGTTAGCTTATGAGCAGCGTCGACCCCTTCAACGTCAAATGTTGGATCTGCTTCTGCGTAACCCAGAGCTTGTGCTTCAGCTAAGACATCAGGAAAATCGCGTCCCTTGTCACGCATCTCGGTTAAAATATAATTTCCGGTACCATTAATGATACCTGCCAACCACTCGATGCGGTTGGCTGACAAACCCTCACGCATTGCTTTAATAATTGGTATGCCCCCAGCAACAGCAGCTTCAAAGGCAATTGTTACTCCTTTTTCTTGTGCTTTAGCAAACAACTCGTTGCCATGTATGGCAATCAAAGCTTTATTAGCCGTAATAACATGTTTACCATTTTCAATAGCAGTCAGAACTAACTCGCGTGCTATACCTGTTCCACCAATCAATTCAACTACAACATGGATCTCTGGATCATTAACGATTTCAAATGCATCGGTCGTTAGATCAATACCACTCGTATCGCAGCCTCTCTTTTTATCCATGGTCCGATCTGCAGCACGCGTTATTTCAATATCTCTGCCTGCCCGACGCGTTATTTCTTTTATGTTACGTCTCAACACATTAACAGTGCCACTACCGACTGTGCCTAAACCCAGCACCCCAATTTTTACTGATTGCACTATCTTGCCCCTTAGCCTTTTTTAAACATGTCACGGATCCCACGGACCGCCTGACGCGTTCGATGTTCATTTTCAATCAAACCAAAACGAACGTGATCATCCCCATACTCACCGAAGCCAATCCCCGGTGACACAGCTACTTTCGCTTCTTTCAATAACTTTTTAGTAAACTCTAAAGAGCCCATTTCACGATATTTTTCAGGAATTTTAGCCCAGACAAACATCGTTGCTTTTGGCTTTTCAACTTTCCAACCTATACTGTTTAAACCATCACAAAGTACATCGCGACGGCTTTTATAAGTAGCCACTACTTCAGCAACACATTCTTGCGGCCCATCAAGCGCTGCAATAGCAGCAACTTGAATCGGCGTGAACATACCATAATCCAAATAAGATTTCATTCTGGCTAATGCTGCTACTAATGTTGGATTCCCAGACATAAAGCCCACTCTCCAGCCAGGCATATTATACGTCTTTGATAAAGTATAAGATTCAACGGCAACATCCTTTGCACCCGGTACCTGCAAAATAGACGGCGCTTTATAACCATCGAATGTTATTTCACCATAAGCCAAATCATGCACAACCCAAATTTCATGCTCCTTGGCAAATGCTACAACCCGCTCAAAAAACTCTAAGTCAACACACTGCGTAGTTGGGTTACCAGGGAAATTCAACACCAGCATTTTAGGCTTAGGCCAAGTGTCCTTGACTGATTTTTCTAACTCAGCAAAAAAATCACCACCCTCAATAAGCGGCACATGACGAATATCAGCACCAGAAATCACAAAACCATACGGATGTATGGGATAAGCAGGATTGGGAACTAAAATTGCATCTCCAGGCCCTACAGTTGCTAAAGCTAGATGAGCTAAACCTTCCTTAGAACCAATTGTGACTATCGTTTCTGTATCAGGATCTAAGGTGACATCAAACTTGCGTTGATACCAATCACAAATAGCCTTACGCAGTCTTGGAATACCGCGAGAGACTGAATATCTATGTGTGTCTGGACGCCGAGCTGCTTCAGTCAGTTTTTCAATAATATGCGCCGGAGCTGGACGATCCGGATTACCCATACCAAAATCAATTATATCCTCACCGCGCGCACGCGATTTCGCCTTCAATTCATTAACAATATTGAATACGTAAGGCGGGAGGCGGTTAATCCTAGGGAAATCGTCGTTCAACACTACACCTGAAATTATAAAAAAACAGTTGGTAAACCGAGCAAAGTAACTGGAAAAACACACTTCAAGTTACGCTTAAAATAATGACCTGCGCATAAGCCAACAAGACTCATCTTACTACAAGATTTAACAAGAACTAAAAAATACCAATATATTACTGCATACCTTACCAGAAGTTGCTTTAACTGTCCCCGATGTTCTCAAAAAAGATGGTGTCATTCTTATCTCAAGTGTTCTTGTAATCTCCGTATTTTACATATTTTAATAACTGCAGCGCCTCAGAAAAATATAACTAAATAGAGATTCTCAACTAAGGTTATAAGCTAACAATTGAAGAAAGCCCAAGCTAGCAAATATTTTGATAAGAATTACCTACTCAGGACGCATATGTGGGAATAACAACACATCACGAATTGTAGGTGAATCAGTCAATAACATTACCAGACGATCAATCCCAATACCCTCTCCTGCAGTTGGGGGCATACCATACTCAAGAGCACGAATATAGTCAGCATCAAAATGCATTGCTTCATCATCACCTGCATTTTTCTCAGCCACTTGAGCTAAAAAGCGCTCAGCTTGATCTTCTGCATCATTTAACTCTGAAAAGCCATTAGCGATTTCCCGACCCCCAACAAAGAACTCAAAACGGTCAGTGACAAAAGGATCCTCATCATTACGTCGTGCTAATGGAGATACTTCTGTTGGATAAGCCGTAATAAATGTTGGTTCCATCAGACGATGTTCAACCGTTTTTTCAAAAATCTCAATTTGTACCTTGCCAAGGCCATAACTATCTTTCAGCGAAATCCCTAGATTTTTTGCTACTATAGTAGCTCCATCTAATGTTGCTATCTCCTCCACTGTAAGTGTTGGGTTAAAGTGTAAAATAGAGTCGAAAACTGTCATTCGATTAAATGGTTTTGCAAAGTCTAAATCCGTACCTTGATAATGTACTTCAGATGTTCCTAAAACATCTTGAGTAACTGTTCTAAGCATTTCCTCAGTTAAATCCATCAACTCTTTATAATCAGCATAAGCTTGATAGAACTCCACCATTGTAAACTCGGGGTTGTGTCTGGTTGAAAGACCTTCATTTCGGAAGTTTCGGTTAATCTCAAATACCCGTTCAAAACCACCTACCACAAGTCGCTTCAGATAAAGTTCAGGTGCGATGCGTAAGTACAAGTCCATATCTAAGGCATTATGATGAGTATTAAAAGGTCTTGCTGTTGCACCACCAGGAATAGCATGCATCATAGGTGTTTCCACTTCTAAATAATCTTTCGCCATTAGAAAACGACGGATACCATCAATCACCCTAGTACGGATCTTAAAAGTTTCACGGCTAGCCTCATTCATAATCAAGTCAACATAACGTTGACGATAACGGGTTTCTTGATCAGAAAGACCATGAAATTTCTCAGGTAAAGGTCGCAAAGATTTAGTTAATAATCGAATGTCATCAACAGCAACAGATAACTCACCTTTTTGTGTACGAAACATAGTACCTTCTGCAGCAATAATATCACCCAGGTCCCAACGCTTAAATGCTGGGTAAACACCTTCGGCTAAATCATCGCGTTTAACATACAGCTGCATATCACCTGACATATCACGTATCGTGGCAAAACTTGCCTTTCCCATCACACGTTTTGTCATCAAGCGACCAGCAATTTTAACTCGTCGAGTACCAGCTTTTAATGTATCAGAATCACTTTCAGCATACTCGGCAGCAAGTTCAGCATTGAGTACATTTCGGCGAAAATCATTTGGAAAAGCATTTCCTTCTTTTCGCAATTCATTTAATTTTTCACGGCGTTGTGCAATCAATCGGTTTTCATCTTGTTCTATTTCATTGGTCATAATGTTCTCGTTTACAGCCCTGATTTCAAGGAAGCTTCAATAAATTGATCTAAATCACCATCTAATACAGCCTGGGTATTGCCAGTTTCTAAATTGGTACGTAAATCTTTTATTCGTGATTGGTCTAATACATAAGAACGAATTTGGCTGCCCCACCCTATGTCGGACTTTGCCTCTTCCGCTGCTTTTTTTTCTTCATTTTGTTTCATTAGTTCCAATTCATATAATTTAGCACGTAACTGATTCATCGCATTATCACGATTTTGATGTTGAGAGCGTTGGTTTTGACACTGCACAACAGTATTGGTTGGTAAGTGGGTAATTCTAACTGCCGAATCTGTTTTGTTTATATGCTGGCCACCAGCACCACTGGCACGATAAGTATCAACGCGTAGCTCTGATGGGTTAATTTCAATATCAATATTGTCATCAACTTCAGGGTAAACAAATACCGAAGCAAATGATGTATGGCGACGTGAACCTGAGTCAAATGGCGATTTTCTAACTAAGCGGTGTACCCCTGTTTCTGTCCGTAACATCCCAAAGGCATACTCACCTTCAAAGTGGACCGTTGCACTCTTAATTCCTGCCACTTCGCCAGCTGAAACTTCAACTAAATTTACTTTATAATTATGTGATTCACCCCAACGTAAATACATTCGCAAAATCATATCGGCCCAATCTTGCGCCTCTGTGCCCCCAGAACCAGACTGAATATCAAGATAAGCATTATTAGCATCCAACTTACCGGAAAACATACGTTGAAACTCCAGCTTCTCTAAGGCTTTCTCTAACTCTGCTAAATCAGTTTGTACAGCATCAAAAGTTTCTTGATCCTGTTCATCTATAGCCATAACCAACAAGTCCTTCGCATCAGATAAGGCTTCACTGTGAGAAGAGAGGGTCTTAACAATACGTTCTAAACTAGACCGCTCTTGTCCCAGTTTCTGTGCTCTTTCTTGATCATTCCATACTTCAGGTGACTCTAATTCCCGATTAACCTCAATGAGCTGTTCTGTTTTGCCTTCATAGTCAAAGGTACCCCCTAAGATCGTCACTTCGACCTCCGAGCTCTTTAATCTTTTGCATTGTCGCGCCTAACTCCAAGGCCAGCCCCTTTCAACATTCAATCTATGTAAGGCTCTAGGCCAAAGTGCCAAATATTATATCGCATTTAGAAGCAACCTAGCGTTTCGGTAAAAAACGCATAGGATCAACCGGCTTACCATTACGCCGTATTTCGAAATGTAGTTGATCACGTTGAGTACCTGTTCGTCCTAATAAGGCTATTTTTTGCCCTGCTTTGACATGTTGTCCTTCTTTAACAAGCAAATTTTTATTATGCGCATAAGCACTTAAATAAGCATCATTGTGTTTAATAATAATCAAATTTCCATATCGCGGTAGTCCATTTCCACTATAAACAACTTTACCATTCGCTGCGGCCCCCACTTTTTGTCCTGATTTTCCTGCAATATCAATTCCTTTTCTACCAGTAGCACTCTTAGAATAAGTTGATATTACCTTACCCTGCATAGGCCAACGCCAAGATAAGCGTTGGTTAGGTGCTACCCTTAATGAGGTAGTTTGACGGCTTGATTCCTTTACAGCTTTTTTCTTACTTTTTGATGCAATTTGACTGTATGGTTTGAACCGAAGTTTTTGGCCAACAAAAATGGTATAGGGGGAGCTAATACCGTTGATACTCGCAACCTCTTTAAAATCCATTCCGAAACGCCAACTCACAGAATAAAGAGTGTCACCACTTTGTACTTTATAAACACTTGATAATGTCTGTTGGTTTTGAGCCTTGTATGAACCCACAGGGGCGATGGCTTGGCCACCACCACAGGCCGCAAGCATTGACACGAGCAAAAATAGAATAAATCTCATCTACAGCATTGTTCTAGTTAGATTCCAAATTCCACGATATAAAATTCAAGCGCTTTCTTCAACTATTTCCAACATAACTCAGTAGGCCCAGATAAAGTAAACTCCGAACAATAAAAATACTATTGTCCAACCCAACCTCTCGATCCAAAGTGATAACTTTTCTTCCAAGGCTTTTCCACCCCAACGCATCAAACCTGACACTAGGAAAAACCGTAAACCACGCCCTACTAGAGAGCCTATGATAAAAGGTATTAAAGCCATAGCTCCAGCGCCAGCAGCAATAGTGAAAACTTTATAAGGAATTGGGGTGAAACCTGCTATGAGAATAGCCCAAAACCCCCATTTCGCAAACCATGCTTGAGCCAACTGATACGAATCAAAATAACCAAACTCATACAACCATGGTTCAATTACTTCAAAGGCGTAAATACCTATTACATAACCTAACAATCCACCCATCACAGATAACACTGTTGTCAAAGCAGCATAAAACCATGCCTTGTCAGGTTTTGCCAGCGTCATTGGTGCCAACATTATATCTGGTGGAATTATAAAAAATGATGACTCTGTAAAGCTGACTAGGGCCAACCAATAAGTCGCATATTGGTGGCGAGACCAATACATCATCTTGGCATAAATAGTTGAAAATAATCTCATCTAGTTCTTATCTATTCTTCACCTGACAGTAATGGTACGAAGCTTACGTCATCTAACACAGTTTCATCAAATGTCGTTCCATTTCGCTCTATAACACGTAGAGACTGATTTTCACTACCTCCAACAGGTATAACCAAACGCCCCCCCGGTGACAATTGCTTTAGTAAGGCTCCCGGTACTTCTTCAGGTGCGCAAGTAACTATAATTCCATCATAAAGACCATTTTCATTCCAGCCCCAAGTGCCATCACTATATTTTAGCCTGATATTATTAAGCTTTAATTGATAAAAGCGCTCTCTTGCTTTATTTTGCAACGGTTCAATTCTTTCAACACTAAAAACACGTTCAACCAAACGTGATAATACAGCTGTTTGATAGCCAGAACCCGTGCCAATTTCTAATACTTTTTTCTTGTGAGTACCTGCTAATAAAATCTCGGTCATTCTCGCTACAATATAAGGCTGTGAAATGGTTTGCCCATGGCCAATAGGTAATGCCGTATCCTCATAAGCTCGACTGGCCATGGCTTCATCCATAAACAAATGCCGAGGTAGCTCTCGCATAATATTCAACAGCTCAACATGACTTATACCTTGTTCTTTTAGCCTCTTAATCATACGATCTCTCGTACGTTGAGAAGTCATACCTATGCCACGGCGATCAACAATCAACTAGAGGCCCCTTGTAGCCAACTAGCCACACCATCAATCGATTTGTACGATGTTAAATCAATTTGTAATGGGGTCACCGAAACAGCTCCGCGTCGAATGGCATCGAAATCAGTTCCTGGCCCTGCATCTTGCTCTTCACCAGCTGGCCCAACCCAATACATTTCACGACCTCTGGGATCGAGCTCCTTAATCACCGGATCAGCCTTGTGTCGATGTCCTAAACGAGTCGCTTCAAAACCAATAATTTCTTCAATAGGTAAGTCAGGAACATTAACATTCAAAATAGTATCAGCTGGAAGAGAAGTCGTTTGCAAATGCTTTACTAACTTCTTAGCCACCCAAGCTGCTGTCTCAAAATGTGTTGCTGTGTGACCATTTAGAGAAATAGCAATTGCTGGCAGTCCTAAAAAACGTCCCTCCATCGCTGCAGCAACTGTCCCCGAGTACAGTACGTCATCACCTAAATTTGCCCCTGCATTAATACCGGAAACCACCATATCAGGCTCTTCGTCTAATAGACCTGTAATTGCAAGATGGACACAGTCCGTTGGCGTCCCATCTACTCGATACACACCATCTTTTATTTTATTTAAGCGCAATGGATTTTCTAGCGTTAGTGAGTTACTGGCACCACTTCGATTCCGATCTGGAGCCACTACAGTAATCTCACCCAAATCTTTCAATGCAGAAGCTAAAGCACGAATGCCCTCTGCTAAATATCCATCATCATTACTCACCAAGATCTTCATAACGTTCTAATTCACTCTTAATTAAATTCCAGAATAACTTATTATTGTATCGATAGTGCGACAAAGCCAAGTCACTAAAAATATTAGTGCTTGGCTTCTTGCTACTGCTACAACTCACTTTAAAAATTAATTCAACTTATTTTTTGATTGGCCGCCACCATAACTGTGAAATAACATCGGCTCACCACCAGGAGTTACTTTAACAGCGCAATATTTAAATTCCGGAATTTTAGCCGCAGGATCTAAAGCAGCATTCGACAACTTATTCACCGCTGCCTCGTAATAACAAAAAGCCATAAAGACCGCACCTGTTGGCACTGATTCATCAGATCGTGCAATCATTGAAATCTGACCTCGTCGCGTTGACAAGGTAATCATCTCACCAGGCATCACCCCCATTTCGTCCAAACTTATAGGATTAATCGTTGCCACAGCTTCTGGTTCAAGAGCATCCAGTACATTGGAACGCCGCGTCATAGAGCCCGTATGCCAATGCTCAAGCATCCGGCCAGTGATCAACACAAATGGATATTCGTCATTTGGACGCTCATCAGGCGGCACAATATCAGCAGGGACAAACTTGCCTAAACCGTTAGCACTTTCAAAAGTTTCAGTAAATATTACTTCTTCACCTGGATCTCCTTCATTTAAACACGGATAGACAATCGCACCTTCCTCCTCTAAACGATCCCATGTCATACCCGCCATTGTAGGTACCGCTTTGCGTATCTCAGCAAAAACTTCGGATGAATCAGCATAATTCCAATTTAAACCAAGTCCACGTGCCATTTCTTGGATAATCCATAAATCTTGACGAGCTTCACCTGGTGGATCGATCGCCTGGCGACCCAATTGAACTAATCGATCAGTATTCGTAAATGTACCTGTTTTCTCAGAGAACGCAGATGCTGGTAACACTACATCTGCCAGATAAGCGGTTTCAGTTAAGAAAATATCCTGTACTACCATATGATCTAATTCCGCCATTGATTGGCGGGCATGATTAGCATCAGGATCAGACATCGCAGGGTTTTCACCCATAACATATAAGCCATTCAAATCACCAGCATGTATTGCCTGCATTATTTCAACAACCGTCAACCCAGGATTAGTATCCAAATCACAATCCCATAGCGCTTCAAAATAAGCATGTGCTTTTTCATCAGTCACTGGTTGATAATCAGGGAAAACCATTGGGATTAAACCCATATCCGATGCACCCTGCACATTATTTTGACCACGTAAAGGATGCAAGCCTGTACCAGGGCGACCGATTTGACCTGTCATTAATGCCAATGAAATCAAACAGCGCGCATTATCTGTCCCATGGACATGCTGAGAGACCCCCATTCCCCACAAAATCATTGAGCCTTTTGAAGTTGCATACAAGCGGGCGACTTCTTTCAGTGTTTCAGCAGGAACACCACACACCGGTGACATCATTTCTGGCGTATAAGTCTTCAAATGCACCTTCATTGCCTCAAATCCTTCCGTTCTGTCGGCGATAAAAGTAGGATCCGTTAAACCTTCTTCAATAATCGTATGCATAATCGCATTCAACATCGGCACATCACTACCCGGTTTGAAAGCAACGTGATGCGTAGCTTGCCGAGATAATTCAGTTGTCCGTGGATCTATCAATATCAGTTTAGTGCCACGCCGCATGGCATTTTTCATCCATGTTGCACCTACTGGATGATTTACTGTTGGATTCGCGCCAATGATTAGAATCACTTCAGCTTTATCAACATCCGATACCGGATTTGATACTGCTCCAGAGCCAAGACATTCCAATAACGCAACTACAGAAGACGCGTGACATAGTCGTGTGCAATGATCTACATTATTGGTTTTGAAGCCTGTTCTTACTAATTTTTGAAACAAATAGGCTTCTTCGTTACTGCCTTTGGCACTTCCAAAACCGGCCAAAGCATTAGGGCCAATATTGTCACGTATTTTATTAAAGCCGCCCGATGCTAGAGCTAAAGCTTCTTCCCACGACGCTTCGCGGAAGACCTTATCAACATCATTTGGATCCATCGAAAAATCTGCAGACTTGGGGACACCCTCGCGACGAATCAATGGTTTTGTTAACCGATGTGGATGATGTATATAGTCAAAGCCATAGCGACCTTTCACACATAATCGACCATGGTTAGCAGGCCCATCTCGACCCTCCACGTACAAAATTTTGTCATCTTTAATATTATAAGTCAGCTGACAACCAACCCCACAATATGGGCATACCGAATCAACTTTACGATCTGGTTCAGCCATACCAACATCATTAGCTGGCATTAACGCACCTGTAGGGCAAGCTTCGACACACTCACCGCAAGCAACACAAGTACTTTCACCCATTGGATCATCCAAATCAAAAACAATCTGAGCATGACTGCCACGCATCGCTAAACCAATGACATCATTATTCTGTTCATCACGACAGGCTCGCACACATCGCGTGCATTGAATACAAGCATCCATATTGACCGCAATGCCTGGATGTGAAATATCACGTTTGGGCTGA
The DNA here is from genome assembly GCA_913042265.1 of uncultured Gammaproteobacteria bacterium. Taxonomy (GTDB): domain Bacteria; phylum Pseudomonadota; class Gammaproteobacteria; order Nitrosococcales; family Methylophagaceae. Next base: position 26,480 of record CAJWKF010000001.1, on the reverse strand, counting down.
GTTCTTGCAATAAAACGTGGTAAACCAACCTCTAATTTTCCAGCCCAATGGTCTAATTCTGAATTCAATGTATGTGGTTGCTCAGACACATCAGCCTTGAGCAACTCTAGAATCATTTTCTGTGATCTAACTGCACGCTCACTATGTGTTTTAACGACCATATTTTCAGTAGGGCTACGACAGCATGATGCTGCTAATACTCGTTCACCGTCGATCTCTACCATACAAGCCCGACAGTTCCCGGCTTCACCTTGACGCTCGGAATAACATAAATGAGGTATGTCAATACCCTCACGCTTTGCAACATCAAGAATGGTTTCGTTTTCAGCAGCAGAAATTGCTTGACCGTTCAAGGTGAAGCTCAAAGTCTTAGATAATTCTTCTGGATTAGCAGCCATTATTTCAACTCCTCAGGGAAGTATTTCATCACACTGCGCATTGGGTTGGGTGCTGCTTGGCCTAAACCACAGATAGATGCATCGACCATTACTTCAGATAATTCTTCTAATAAGTTTTCGTCCCACTCCGTCTTTTCCATTAATACAACTGCTTTAGCTGTGCCAACACGACACGGTGTACATTGCCCACATGACTCATCTTCAAAGAACTTCATTGCATTAACAGCCAAGTCACGCGCCCGATCTTGATCAGAAAAAACTACAATTGCTGCAGAACCAATAAAGCATCCATACTCTTGCAATGTGTCGAAATCCAGAGCCACATCACCTAATGACGCAGGCAAAATACCACCGGATGCGCCGCCAGGGAAATAACCGTAAAAAGTATGATTATCTTCCATACCATCACAATATTCTTCGATTAATTCACGCACAGAAATACCGGCTGGTGCAAAGTGGACACCTGGCTTATTGACTCTTCCACTAACAGAAAAAGAGCGTAGACCAACGCGACCATTTCGACCATGGTCAGTAAAAAAACTTGGCCCTTTTTCAAAAATATCTCTAACCCAATAAACAGATTCCATATTATGTTCAAGGGTTGGACGACCAAATGCTCCAACTTGCGCCACATAGGGTGGCCGCAAACGAGGCATGCCACGCTTGCCTTCTATCGACTCAATCATTGCTGACTCTTCACCACAGATGTATGCACCAGCGCCACGCCGCATATGAATAACAGGCATGTTTTTTACTGGTGGATTAGCCTCTAGCTTAGCAATTTCTCTCTCAAGAGATTCTCTAATTGCCGCATATTCATCACGCAAATAAACATAGATATCATGAATATCTGTTGCCCAAGCGGCAATTAGCATACCTTCAAGAAAACGATGCGGATCACGATCTAAGTAGTATTTGTCTTTGAATGTACCGGGCTCGCCTTCATCAATATTAACAGCCATCACTTTAGGCGACGGCTGGTCTCTTACGATGCGCCATTTACGTCCCGTGGGAAAACCTGCGCCGCCGAGCCCACGTAAGCCTGAGTCATCCATCATTTCAAGTACATCTTCTATCGGATGCTGGCCCTTCACACATGCTACATAGGTCTTGTAGCCCTCCGATGCCTTGTAAGCATCAAATTCTATCGGGTTAGTGGCTTCCGGACGAATTTCTTGTTGTGTGACAGCTTTGATAACCTTATCAGCAGTCGCACCTTCAATCGGGTTCATACCTACAACTGCAACGGGGGCTGAATTACAACGGCCAATGCAAGGCACTTTCTGAACACGAGCTTCATCAGCCAAGGCGCTTTCAAGTGACTTAATTAGGCTATGTGCTCCTTTCATCTCACAAGTTAACGATTCACAAACACGCACCGTTAAATCAGGTGGTGGGGTATCCTCTTCTTTGATCACATCGAAATGATGATAAAAAGTTGCCACCTCATAGACTTCAGCTTTAGACAGCTTCATTTCACGAGCTAAAGCAACAAGATGTGCAGCAGAAATATAGTGATACTTATCTTGTATCTTGTGTAGGTGTTCGATCAACAGATCTTCCTGCCTAGACTCATCACCCAACAAAGCTTGTACTTCTGACAACGCTTTAGGATCAACTTGTCGGCCTTTACCAACGGCTCTAGGCAATTTTAAGTTTTTACCTTTTTTTCGAGTGCTAATCGCCTGTTCACTCATGAATCAACTTCCTCTAAATCTAGTGCCTTACGGACTAAATTATTCTGAATTATCCTTGAAAAAATACCATGGGTTCACAATGTTGTGAAGTCAGCACACAAAACAAGCCGTAAACACTGATTTGAAAAACAACTTCAACCACTTAGACGCTATGAATGCAAAATGATTCATATTAGATTAAATAAATACAGAGTGAAGTATTTCATGCTTTTGATATTATTCTATTTTAAATCAAAATGGGAGCTTCTTAATATCAGATCTATTACTTTATCATCAGAGCCTTTCAGCTCAAAACAAGTCATACAAAACCTAACTGTCTCAACTATAAATGATTAATTATTCTACATAATTTTCATTTTTGTCCATCTTTTTGCGCATATTAATACCCACCTTAAGAGCGCTGCACTTTATTTTGAATAGTCAGGTAATACTTCCTAAATGAACATTAACTGTAAAGTAAAGCTCCTAACTTTTTTTAACCCACGTATCACGTAGAGTAATCGTCCGATTAAACACTAAATTCCCAGCTGAACTCAACTCGCTATCTGCACAAAAATAGCCTTCTCGCTCAAATTGGTAGACAAAGTTGCTTGCAGCCTTGGCCACACTTGGCTCAACAATACTATGAGTCAGTGTCATCAAAGAATCGGGGTTCAAATGCGCAGTGAAGTCATCGACATCTTTATCTGTATCTGGGTGTGGATGACTAAATAAACGATCAAATACTCTGATTTCAGCGGGTATACCATGTTTTGCTGATACCCAGTGGATCACACCTTTTACTTTACGATCTTCTGGATTGACTCCTAAGGTTGCAGGGTCATAGCTACACCGGAGTTCAACAACCTCCCCGTGCTCATCCTTTATTACCTCATCACAACGAATAACATATGCATTTCTCAGACGCACTTCTTTGTCTTTAACCAAGCGTTTAAATTTATTATTGGCTTCTTCTCTGAAATCAGACTTATCTATATAAAGTGTTTTACTAAATGGAACTTCGCGAGTTCCCATACTTTCATTTTGCGGGTGATTCGGTGCAGTCAACTGTTCTGTTTTATCTTCTGGATAATTACTTATAACAACTTTAAGTGGATCCAGAACAGCCATTGCTCGGGGTGAATTTTCATTCAAATTTTCTCGAATACAGCTTTCTAGAATATCCATTTCAACAGAATTATCAGCTTTTGTTACTCCTATGCGTAGACAAAACTCTCGTAATGCTGCAGCCGGATAGCCCCGTCGGCGCATGCCTGTAATCGTGGGCATTCTCGGGTCATTCCAACCATCAACAAAATTTCCTTCCACCACTTTTGTAAGTTTACGCTTACTAGTAATCGTGTATTGTAAATTGAGCCTTGAAAACTCAATTTGTTTAGGATGATGTTCTGTTTTCAAGGTGCGCAGAAACCAATCATACAAGGGCCTGTGGTCTTCAAATTCTAAGGTACAGAGCGAATGTGTCACTCCTTCAATCGCATCGGATAAGCAATGAGCATAATCATACATCGGATAAATTGACCAAGCTGTCCCTGTCTGATGATGTACCACATCACGTCTAATTCGATAAATAGCGGGATCACGCAGATTGATATTCGCTGAGGTCATATCAATCTTAGCTCTCAACAGTCGAGATCCATCTTCAAAATCACCTTCACGCATTCGTTTGAATAATTCTAAATTCTCTTTAATTGACCGTTCTCGATAAGGGCTGTTTTTACCGGGATCAGTTAGTGTCCCTCGATATTCACGTGTTTCTTCAGCAGACAAATCACAAACATAGGCATCACCTTGCTTAATGAGTTGCGTAGCATAAATATACAATTGCTCAAAATAACTCGAAGCATAATGCAAGTTTTTCTCGAATTCAAAACCTAACCAATTCACATCTGTCTTGATCGCATCAACAAATTCGTTTTCTTCTTTTTGAGGATTAGTATCATCAAAGCGAAGGTTGCATAGACCTTTGTAGTCCATAGCTAGACCAAAATTCAAACAAATGGATTTCGCGTGACCAATATGTAAGTAGCCATTGGGTTCAGGCGGAAAACGCGTTTGAAAGCGACCACCATACTTATTTTCTGTCATATCAGCATCAATAATATGCCGGATAAAATTGCTTGGCTTTATGTCCGTTATTTCGCTCATTTTGCTCTCAATTGGTCATTAATTTCAGGCATAACGCATGCCCTGATAGCTATAAAAGACTAGATGAATTTACTCTGCAACTTCCACTTTAGTCACTTTCTGTAAGCCTCTTGGTAACTTATGACCTCGTTTGCCTCTCTCGCCAGTATAGTGGGCTAAGTCCCCTTCTTTTAATGTCAAATGGCGTCTACCAGCATGTAATGTCAGGCTCTCCCCTTTGGGTACCTCAGTCACTGAATGTAACCATTCTCTTTTACTTGCAAAGGCTGCTTGAGGAATATTAATTAAGCGAACGCCCTTGCCTTTATTCATACTCGGAATTTCGCTCGCTGCAAAGACTAATAGTCGACCATCACCTGCAGTAACCGCTAACTTAGAGGTTGCAAGGTCACCAAGTAAGGAAGGTTCCAATACCTCAGCACCTTCTGGTAGGTTGAATAAAGCTTTACCAACTTTATTTTTGGCCAACAAATTACCTAGAGTGGTAATAAATCCATAGCCTGCTGAGTTAGATAGTAATAATGGTTGCTCCAACTCACCCGCCAAAACTGCTACGAAACGTGCGTTAGGAGGCATTTGTAACCTACCACTCAAAGGCTCGCCTTGTCCGCGTGCCGACGGTAAGGTATGCGCTGGCAAGGAGTAACTTCGGCCTGTTGAATCCAGAAAAACAATTTGTTGATTACTGCGTGCTTTTACTGAAGTTGCATAGCGATCACCTGTGCGGAAATTTAGCGACGCCGGATCAACATCATGGCCTTTCGCAGCTCTAACCCAGCCACTTTCTGACAAGACAATCGTAATAGCTTCAGTCGGCAACAAATCTGTTTCACTCATTGCTTTTGCTGCTTCGCGGTTTATAAGAATCGATCGACGATCATCACCGAATTTATTAGCGTCTGCCTCCAATTCTTTACGAATGAGGGTTTTGAGTCGGGTTTCTGAACTGAGTAACAATTCTAATTGCTTGCGTTCTTTTGCCAAGGCATCCAGTTCACCCTGAAGCTTCATTTCCTCAAGTTTGGCTAAATGACGTAACTTTAATTCTAGAATTGATTCTGCTTGACGATCAGTGATTAAAAATCTGGCCATTAACATTGACTTTGCTTCGTCTTCTGTTCGAATAATGGCTATTACTTCATCTATATTTAGATAAGCAATTAATAAACCTTCGAGTACATGGATCCTATCTAGTATTTTATCCAATCGATACTGTAGACGTCGACGTACAGTTTCAGTCCGATATGTAAGCCACTCGAGCAACATATCACGTAGATTTTTAACTTGAGGACGACCATCTAAGCCAATCATGTTCATGTTAACGCGGTAACTACGCTCTAGATCCGTGGTAGCAAACAAGTGCAACATAAGATTATCAATATCAATACGATTTGAACGTGGCACCACGACTAATCTAACTGGGTTCTCATGGTCAGATTCATCACGTAAATCAGCCACCATTGGTAGTTTTTTGTTTTGCATTTGATTGGCAATTTGCTCAATCACTTTCGCACCTGAGACCTGATAAGGCAGCGCATTGATAATCAACTCACCATCTTCGACGAGATACTTTCCCCGCTGTCGCACAGAGCCATGTCCTGTTGCATAAATTTTGTGCAAGTCTTCTGCTGATGAGATTATTTCCCCGCCTGTTGGGAAATCCGGAGCTTTAATGACTTCAAGCAACTTTTCTAGTTTTGTTGAGGGCTTTTTCAACAATAACAAACAGGCTTCGACAACTTCACGTAAATTATGGGGAGGAACATCTGTAGCCATACCGACCGCAATCCCACTCCCTCCATTAAGTAAGACATTAGGCAGTCGGGCAGGCAGTAACTGAGGCTCATTCATCGTGCCATCAAAGTTTGGTACCCAATCAACAGTGCCTTGCCCTAATTCAGTTAATAGTGATTGTGCATATGGCGCTAAACGTGACTCTGTGTATCGCATAGCGGCAAAAGATTTAGGGTCATCCATTGAACCCCAGTTACCCTGGCCATCGACGAGTGGATAACGGTAAGAGAACGGCTGCGCCATTAGTACCATTGCTTCGTAACAGGCCGAGTCCCCATGAGGATGATACTTACCCAATACATCACCGACTGTACGTGCTGACTTTTTATGCTTTGATAATGCACTGAGGCCCAATTCTGACATCGCATATATGATACGGCGTTGAACAGGTTTCAAGCCATCACCAACATGCGGCAAGGCACGGTCTAAAATCACATACATGGAATAATCCAAATATGCTTTCTCAGTAAAATCTCTTACCGGTAGTTGCTCTAAATCATCAACTAATGAACTCATTGCCCAATCATCTCTTTATTGAAAATCACACTGTCGCCAAATCGCCCTGCTCTTCGAGCCAGGCCTTACGATCAGAAGCTCGTTTTTTTGCCAACAACTTATCCATCATCATCATCGTGTCATCTTCACTCTGGATCGTTAAGCGAATTAATCGCCGGGTGTTCGGTGCCATTGTCGTTTCACGCAACTGTAAAGGGTTCATTTCACCCAACCCCTTAAAACGCTGAGTGCTCACTTTTCCTTTTATTTTTTCTCTTTCGATACGCTCTAGAATAATTTCTCGCTCCTCATCGTCCAGAGCATAAAAAATTTGCTTACCAACATCCACCCTATACAAGGGTGGCATTGCTACACAAATATTGCCCGCCTCAACCAAAGGCCTGAAATGCCGCACAAATAATGCACATAATAATGTTGCAATATGCGCCCCATCAGAATCGGCATCAGCTAGAATGCAAATTTTGCCATATCGTAAACCCGATAAGTCATCAGACCCTGGATCAACTCCAATAGCAACAGCAATATCATGAACTTCCTGAGATGCTAAAACTTGAGAAGATTCAACTTCCCAGGTATTTAAGATCTTACCTCGTAATGGCATAATTGCTTGGAATTCTCGATCTCGTCCTTGCTTGGCACTACCACCAGCTGAGTCTCCCTCAACTAAAAACACCTCTGTTCTCGAGACATCCTGGGAACTACAATCGGACAGCTTTCCTGGTAAAGCTGGGCCAGATTGCACCCGCTTACGTATAACTTTTTTAGCTTGTTTTAAGCGTGACTGCGCATTACTAATGGCAAGTTCAGCAATCTTTTCACCGTCTCCTACATGATGATTGAGCCAAAGACTGAATGCATCCTTCACCGCACCAGATACAAAACCGGCACATTGTCGAGAAGACAGACGCTCCTTGGTTTGTCCGGAAAATTGTGGGTCGTTTAACTTAACCGACAACACATAACAACAACGCTCCCAAATATCTTCTGGTGATAATTTAACACCTCGTGGTAATAAACTTCGAAACTCACAAAATTCCTTGAGTGCATCTAATAGACCAGAGCGAAGACCATTGACATGTGTACCACCCTGCGCTGTGGGAATCAAATTAACATAGCTTTCAGCTAGTTCCTCGCCTGGTTCAATCTGCCACATCAAAGCCCAATCCACTTCTCCATTTTCACCGGTAATGTGGCCATGAAAAGCTATAGCAGGTACACAAGGTTGGTCAGTCATCATTGAGGCGATATAACTAGTTAATCCTTCGTCATAGCACCAACGATCTTCGACTTTTTCATTACCTGATAAATCAGTAAATGTAACAACAAGACCTGGGCATAAAACTGCTTTAGCCCGCAACACATGTTGTAATTTTGAAACTAAGAACTTGGGTGAGTCGAAGTATGAACCTTGCGGCCAAAAGCGCACACGTGTACCCGTATTTCGCTTACCCACTGTACCTATCTCATGCAGCTCTTCAACTCTAGTTCCATTTTCAAAAGCAATCGCATATTCAATCCCTTCTCGACGAATAGTCACATCCAATCGCGATGACAAGGCATTAACAACCGACACTCCAACACCGTGTAAACCACCTGAAAAACGATAATTCTTATTAGAGAACTTTCCTCCAGCATGTAAGCGGGTCAAAATAACTTCAACACCTGGCACACCCTCTTCAGGATGAATATCTACCGGCATACCCCTGCCGTCATCTATGACCTCTATAGAACCATCAGCAAATAAGGTGACTTCTATATGACTCGCGTGTCCGGCTACCGCCTCATCGACACTATTATCAATAACTTCTTGTGCTAAATGATTAGGGCGCGTTGTTTCGGTGTACATGCCAGGACGTTTTTGTACTGGCTCTAGTCCTGTTAAAACTTCTATGGCGGAAGCGTTATATGCGTTAGTCATAACTCTGCTTTAATTGTTTCTGTGCAAAAGAGAGTAGCAGGATAAAAGGCTACTGCACAATACAATTAGAGACTTAATTAATCTCAAGCCATAACCTCCATCTTGATCAAGGTCAATTTAAAATGTTTGCGCAAAGTCATCAATACTCTAAATTAGCTTCCCGACGCTATGAAATATATGCTGAACGTATACTTTTTAAAACCATCAGAATAAGTGACCTTGGTGCTGCAATATTCAATCGCATAAAACCTGAACCGGCACTACCAAAAAGTGTCCCTGGACTCATTGCAACCTTAGCTTGCTCAATAAAAAAACAGTGTAATTCAACATCTGTCATTGCCATCTTCCTGCAGTCAAGCCACAGTAAATAAGTTCCTTCTGATTCGACCAAAGTGATATCCAGCAATGATTCTTCTATATAAACTTTAACCGCATCTCTTGTTATTTTTAGGTAGAGCATCAAATCGTTCAACCACTCCTCACCATGCTGATAGGCTGCTTCAAAACCACAAATACTAAATGGGTTCATGTTACTGACATGCCATTGGCTAAATACTTGTTTTATTGCTCTACGTTGAGCCTTGTCATTTATAACCATAGCTGACAAACCAAGGCCCGGAATATTGAAAGTCTTACTTGGTGATACGGTTGTTATAATTGAGACATCATCAGCCAATGTTGCTATAGCAATGTGCTTCTGATCAGGAAAAATCAAATCAGCATGAATTTCATCCGAAATAATAGTCAAATCATAACGTCGAGCCACTTCCAATAAACCTTCGAGTTCTGACTGCCTCCAAACACGACCTACAGGATTATGGGGTGAACACAGTACCAGAAATTTGGCCCCTGCTTCCGCGCACTCAGCAAGATGCTCCAAGTCCATCTGGTAATTGTTACCTTCTAGTCTGAGTGGGTTTTCAACTAAAGTCCTCCGGGTATCACTTACTGCAGTAAAAAAGGGTTGGTAAACCGGCGGTTGAATAATCACCTTATCCCCTACCTCTGTTAGTGCTGTGATCGCTGCATAAATAGAAGGTACTACCCCAGGACACATCACAATACTTTCTTTCTCTATTGCCCAATTGTGTCGAGTTTTAAACCAGTCCTGCATTGATATGAACATACTTTCCGGATACTCGGTGTAACCATAAATAGTATGCTCTGCACGAGCAACTAATGCCTTCGTAACCGCTGCAGGTGCTGCGAAATCCATATCAGCAACCCACACGGGCGTTATATCCTTTGTCCCAAAGTAAGTTTCTCGACCTTCATATTTTAAACTCGCCGTGCCTTCACGGCTAACCGGCGTGTCAAAATCATATGTCATCCGCGATAACGCCACATAGTAGCTTCGGCCAACGTGTGTTGGAATTTACGGCTAGTTTCGCGGATCACAAACGGCACCGCAATTGGCCCTTGTACTAAATCAAAGTGAGGCGCCAACATTTCTTTCAAGCCATCAAGAGTACTTACATTCTCTCCGTTCACCTTATGCCCACCAACCCACTCGTCCTTATTGGTGTGTTCTTCAAGCCAAGTATAAGGTGAGGTAATCATTAAAATACCACCTGAATTCATTCGCTCTTGAATCGTCTTCAAAAATAATGATGGCTGATATAACCGATCTATCAAGTTAGCAGCCAACACTAGATCGTAGCCTTGATATATGGACTTCAAATTACAAGCATCACCCTGCATGAACTCAACTTTTTTTGCTGAAATTTCATCAGTAAAGTCAGTTAAACGACGTTCTTTGTAGAGAGCTAACTCACCTTCATCCACTATACTGTATCGAATAACACCCTGTTGCTGTAATTGCACTCCTATATTGATTAATCTGGCGGAAAAATCAATCGCGGTCACATGATCAAATTGCTTCGCCAACTCGAAACTTGAACGACCGACGGCACAACCGATATCTAGGGCTTTGCCCATAGGTTGGTCACCCATTGCAGCGATACCTAATTCTGCCAGCGCTACCGGGAAATTATCAACATCAAGATAACGCTCTCCAAAATGGAACTCAGCATATTCTGATGACATCTTATCTGTCTCGTAATTTGAACTCACTTGCTCTTCTAACTCCTCTGCAATCACATAACGGAATCCCGCATGCTGAAAAAAATGTTTTCTAAAGGCATAACGTGCAGTTCTAAGGGTCTCATTACCACAAGAGACCCAAGAGCCCCCTTTGAATAAATTATGGCGGCCATCAAATGTTGGCATCGTAAAGTCATCATAAAGTGGATGCACTTTAAATTTGTCTAAGGGATAAATTGCCGTTTCAGTCCACTGCCAGACATTACCAACAACATCATATAAACTGCCATGGGCATGCCGATTAACAGGACAAGAAGATGCTGAATGATCTAAATGCAAATTCGCATTAGCAATTATGCCTTGCTCAAGCTCCTTAACTCCCGAGAAATCATATAATCGATACCATTCATCTTCAGTAGGTAATCGGACCTGTTCACCACTCTTTTTTGCCAGCCAATTACAAAAAGCCTTTGACTCGTGATAATTAACATCTGCAGGCCAATCCCATGGCATTGGCACCACCTCAGCCATTAGCCTCAGCTGCCAGCCTTGTTCATCACTCACCCAAAAGCTAGGATGAGTTGCCTTAGTATATTGAAGCCATTCTAATCCTTCTGCGACCCAGAAACTCTCGTCTTCATAACCACCAGCTTCTACAAACTCGAAAAACTCATGATTACTTACCAAGTATCGCCCCGCTTTGAAGCCTTTAACTAGTGCTTTGTGACTCCCATATTCATTATCCCAACCGTAATAGTCTGCGTCATCACTTTTACCAACTAGCACCTCACCAGAAGGAATATCAACAAAACTATTTACAGGGGCTTCACCTGTGACATCACAAGGTGCCCAATCTCTGTGTGGACTTACCCAATCAATATTTTGCTGGCGAATTAAAACGGATGATGTTTCAAGATGGATATGCTCATGTTCAATCCCCATCATGATAGTCCACCAGGGGTTTTCCCAGTTAATAGGTAATGCCAGCGGTGTCATTTTAATTAATCGATTAATCGCTTCGCAGACCTGAGCTCGATAAGTCTTAACTTCTTCGACAGTAGGCCAGTCGTAATGCGCCTCATCTAAGTCATCCCAGCTCATTTCATCGACACCGATAGCAAACATAGATTCAAACTGAGAATTAACACGATGTTCTAGCAATCCGGCAAGCACCAGTTTATTAACAAAAAATGTTGCTGTATGGCCAAAATAAAAAATTAAAGGGTGACGAAGTGAAATCGATTTTTGATAATAAGCTCTATCATCTATTAGCAGCTCAAATAGCGCATTATAGCGCTGCCATGTCTTATTAAAATAAGTAGCTATTTCTTCTCGCTTAGATTCAACATTGTCACCTGAGAGCAAGGGGGTTCTGTTGTATGCAGCTATTTCTTCCCGCTCCAACTCATGACTAGTGGGCAATGATTCTCTTAGAGACTGTGTCGATGACATTAAACTATCCTTACTCGGTTCCCGAATAGGTGAGGCACAAGCCTACCTAATTAAAACGTTGAATAACAAAAAATTTTACAATTAATTAACTTCACAATCTTTGTGCAACACTTTTACTTTCTATTAGCAGCTCAAGATAATTCAACCAGTGTAGCGCTTGTTTTTCTTCACTTTTATAATCTTTTGCTTTATTTAAATAAAAGTGTGCTTGCTTCAATTGGCCCAGTTGAAACTGTGCCAGCCCTGCCATCAAAATAGCCGTACCCCGCTCAGTCCCCTTCAACTTTTGAAGGCTCTTATCAAAGGCTTCACTCGAAGCTTGCCATTGCTCCAAATCAAATAACACCCTACCATATTTCAAATCTGACTCACCAGAAGAATCCTTTTCAGCCAAACGTTTTAAAACTGTTACAGCCTTTTCCCTTTCTCTTGCTGCCAACCAACTATTAGCTAAAAAACTAAGGTTCCTCTGATTATCAATAACAACACTTTTTTGCAGCCCAGTCTCTAACAACTGCGCTGATTTATAGGGTATATCTAGATACCTGTAGAGTGACGCAACACGAAGTAAAACTTCACCATCACTCAATTCTAGACGATCTGCCAACACCTGGGCAGCTAAGGCCGACACCTCCTTATTCTGCTGTGCGTATAAGAAGGCTAATTGTTGCCAATATGGATCTTTGTGAGGGTAACGTACAATCATCAGCTCCACTAACTCAATACCAGCAGAATACTGCTTTAATTCTATATGTGCAGCTAATAGCAATTGATACCAGTTTTCAGGTGCCAACTCTTTATTGCGAATGGCAATCTTCATATGCATTACTGTTTGCTTGAAATTATTAAGTGAGTAGTAGCCACTTGCAATTAGAGCATGCGCATCATTTGAAGGTGAAGGCTCGACTTCAAACCACTGTTCAAGCATTTCAACCCCCTTATTGTGTTCCTCCTCAATTAGTAATAATTGTCCTAAATTATAGCGAAGGGCATGACTCACTACTTCAGGCAAAACTATTAAGGATAAGGCTTGTTCAAACTCTGTTATTGCTTTTTGATATCGCTCTTGAGAAGAATAAGCATAGCCAAGCATTTGTTGAACCATAGCTTCGTCATAAGACCCAGCATTCGTCTTATTAAGTAGCGCTAGTAATTCTACTTCTGCTCTGGAATATTTCTCTTTAGACATCAGTTCTTGCGCACTAACTAAGGCCTTATAAGTCTCATTAGTAAGTGAGTATTGGTTGCTGCTTTTTGCCATTGTTAGCGTATTAAAGAACATCAGCAAGGTCAATAAAGTAATACTTTGCCAATTAGACATTATTATTTGGACAACTTAAAAGTAATTTCTTGGGCTGCAGATTGCTCTACGGCTTGCCCATTAATAATTTTAGGGTTGAATTTCCATTTTTTTACTGCTTTTAGCGCTGCTTTTTCAAATACACCCACAGGAGAAGCACTCAACACTTTTGGATTGAAAACACGACCGTCTTTAGTAATTGTAAAAGCTACCCTTACAACACCTTCTATGTTTCGACGGGCAGCAGAGCGTGGGTATCGAGGTGGAATTCGGACCAAAGGTGCTACTAATGCATAACCTGAAATGGAAGTCATAAAGGGGGTAACTGGTGCAGCTAAAAATTCACCAAGGTGAGGGCCGCCAGCAATATTAAGCGGCACCTTGATATTGGGTATGGCCATTTTTGGTACTAAGGCTTTGAGCTGCTTTATTTGCGGAGTTACCTGTGTCAAGACTGGCATGTTTTCGGGTGGTACTAACTTATCAGGTAGTTGGCGATTTCTTGTTTCCGTAGTTGTCCCTTTTTTAACCCTGACAAAATCTAACAAATGCTTTTCCCCTGTCGTGTCATGTTGAAAATTGTTGCTTGATGTCATTGCCTGCATAATTGTGAACAATCCTAAGTTCACTAAAATAGCAAATAGTAATCCAAACCCCAAGCGCATACTAACTTGATTAATCCTGCTCTGCAGCAATTGAAACGTTAGCTATTCCAGCTAATCTTGCCTGATCCATCACTTCAATTAACAGGCCCGTTTTCGCATCTTTGTCAGCTATGATGATTACAGAACCTTCTGGGTTTTCTGCATGTAATCGTTCAATATTTGCACGCACCGCACGGCGGTCAACTACTCGGCCACTAATGTTTATTTCACCACTAGAAGTGATAGCCACCATAATATTTGCTAATTCTTTGTTCACCGCCGTTTCAGCAGAAGGTCGATTAACATCCACTCCTGTTTCATTTACGAAAGAAGTTGTGACAATAAAAAAAATCAGCAATATAAAAACCATATCAATTAATGGAGTCATATTTATTTCTGCCACACTGCCACTTTCACGCCTAGAATGTTTATTCCTCATTACCTACACCTCCATCATGTCAGTCATCCTGCCTTAGTTTGTCTGCAACATTTTCAACTTCTAGCGACATCCGCGACTCTAATTCAGTACTAAAATATAGTCCTGAAAGTGCAGTTACTAAGCCTGCCATTGTAGTGATTAATGCCACTGAAATACCACCTGCCATTCCCCGTGCGTTACCTGTGCCAAAGACAGATAGCACATCAAAAGTCTGGATCATGCCATCTACCGTTCCCAATAAACCCAACATTGGTAAAGCACCAGTCAATGTTCTAATAAACATTAAATAACGTTTTAGCGAAGCACGAGATTTTGCAATCATTCCTACTCGAATTTGTTGCGCAGCCCAACTTCGCCTTTCTGTACGTTGCTGCCATTCCGATAACAATATCGTTAACGATTGCGGATGCACCCAATAAACATATAAATAACGTTCAACAATCAAAGTCCACATTAGAATAGAGGCGAATAGTATTAACCACAGCACTGAGCCACCGCTTTCCATAAATAACTGTATGTTAAATAACATTATTACTCGGTACTATCATCTTTAGCTTCTGCATTACGCGCAATCATAGAGGCACTTTCTTCATCAAAAATTTGTACTAATCGATTACTTTTACCTGATAGTAAGCTATGAATAAGTAGTAAAGGTATTGCTACTGCTAACCCTAGTTCTGTCGTCATTAATGCTTGCGAGATACCCCCTGACATTAATTTGGGATCCCCTGTTCCAAACAATGTAATAGCTTGAAAAGTTTCGATCATGCCCGATACTGTACCCAACAGCCCAAGCATTGGTGCGATTGCGGCTAAAATAGCCAAGGTCATTAAACCCTGCTCAACTTTGGGTATCTCACGTAAAATAGCTTCATCTATCTTCAGCGCTAAAGTCTCAATATCATTCGCCAAGCCAGTTTTATAAACAACTAAAATTCGACCTAAAGGGTTTTTAGTATCCGGCAGATTTTCTGTTAGCTGTTTCTCAACTGCTTTTTCTGTATCCGTCAATGAGATAAAACGCTGCAATGCTATTAATAAACCAACTGCACCCAAAATCAAAATCAAATAACCAATCCAACCACCTTGGTGAATGCGCTCTTTTAAGTTTGGTGTTTGAACTAATAAAGCCATAATTGCACCGCGAGTAGGATCGATTACTACAGGATGAAAAACACTCTCTTCTGTCGACTCAAAGTCATCTACAATATTTTTTAATCGAGCTACAGGCTGTCTCCCCAGCTCCACCAAGTTTCCAGTCTCTGGTAAATACCTTAAAAACTTTCCCTCACTAAAAGCCGAAAAGGGACCTATTCGGGTCACCTGCTTTTCTTCTACAACACCCTTAACTGTTATCACTTTTTGACTAAAACTTTTTACTTTGGATGACTCGGTCATTTCCTGCTGGAGTGTTAGCCAAACTTGACGGATCTCTCCAATTGTAGGTTGTTGCTTTCGTTCTGCTACATCACTTAAAAAGGTGCTTCGTCCGGACAACTCTGCTGATATCATCGAACTCTGTAAAACACTACTGCTTTCAATCGCAACTTGTCTTACAGTTCCAAATAGCTCACCCAGAGCCCCTGATTTAATAGCTAAGTTTTTATTTTTCTTAGCAAGGATCTTTTCTTGCTTTTCGAATACTTTATTGAGCCGTTTCGTTCTTTTTTCTTGAGCAGCGAGTTGCGCTTTGGCCTTTACTAATAGCTTTTCTTGTTGATTTCTCTCAGCAATAAACGTCGCTTCACGCCGTTGATTTTGCTCCTGCTCCATCACTCGGTCATGTTTAACTTGCTCATATAGCTGATCCAAATTGGTTGGCTTTTCTGATGAGTGTAAAGCTTGAACAAATGGGCTAAATAAACCCAGTAATAAAAACTGCGCTATAGCCTTCATTACAAAGTACCTTCTGTCTTAACGGGCAAAACTAATAAATCTGGTGGTAATTGCTTCTTAGCAATTTTTAAACCTTTATCTATTGCTTGTCGATATTCACTACCAAGAGGCTGCCAGCCCTCATCCCATACTCCCGCTTGCTCTCCATCTAATGTTAAATAATACAATCCAACCCGGCCAACACGTAAGAAGTTAACTGTTCTTGTTCTTTCATCAAGTTCTAGCTCATCTTGATAAGCTTCAATAGTTCTACCATATTCCGTTTCAACCTGATAAGCCTCTAGCACACGGCGATATTTTTCAGCTAAACTCACATCCGCCCTTTCCATTATTGTTTCTAATTCAGCAATTCTAAACTGACGCTCTTCTGGTAAAAAAGGGATATCCAAAGCAACAAACTGAGAAATCACCTCAACCATTTTTAACATTAACGGTACTATTTCACGTTGCGTCGTCTCCATATTTATTAATTGCTCGGCAATAGAGTCTATTTCACCCTGTTGTGATAGTACTAACTTATCAAGTTGATCGTTATAAATCCGTAAACTTTCTGCCTGACGTAACAAATTCCGATATTCTCCCAACATCTGATCAGATTGCTCAGATAGTCCATCTATTTTTTTCTGAGACTTCTTTGCTGTCAATTCAGTTTTAATTTGTAAATTAATCGTATTTTGTAATTTATTTATATCGTCTACCGCATAAGCAAGCGAACATAGCATCATCGATACTAATCCACAGACCCAGTTAATAAAAATAATTCGCATAGCGGCGTTTTCCTATTTGTAAATTACTAGCTATTTAAACAATGTAGACATGATTAAATATCACTAAATTGATTTATTATAAACCACTCTCAGTAACTTGAGCGCAGCTTATCGATGGTATTACTTAGCAACATACTTTTTGTAATGAAAATATAATAAGCCATATTACTCAGCTGTAAGCAAAATTACTCAATATTTTAATGGTAAATAACATTAAATTATGTGCAGCGTTATATCCAGTAATAAAATTAAAAATCAGCTAAAATCATTACATCGCATAAAATCTAGAATTATTTTGACTAAGGACCATTCATGCAAACAAATCTTGACCTCTTCACTCTAGCTCAGCGTCATATACCGGGTGGAGTTAATTCACCAGTACGAGCTTTTAACGGTGTCGGTGGACACCCTATTTTCTTTCGTGAAGGTAAGGGCGCTTGGCTAACTGATGCCGAAGGCAAAAGATACATTGATTATATCGGCTCATGGGGCCCAATGATTCTTGGTCATGCTCACCCAGATGTTGTTGGCGCTGTACAAAAGGCAGCAGTTAAAGGTCTTGGGTTTGGGGCGCCAACTGAAATTGAAATTGAAATGGCAGACCTCGTTTGTGAACTTGTTCCTTCGATGCAACTTGTACGGATGGTCAGCTCAGGTACCGAAGCTACGATGAGTGCTATTCGTCTTGCGCGTGGTTACACAGGTCGGGACAAAATCATCAAATTTGAGGGCTGCTACCACGGTCACGCAGACTCCTTGCTTGTAAAGGCTGGTTCGGGAGCTCTTACCTTGGGCGAACCATCGTCAGCTGGCGTTCCAGCAGCACTAGCTGAACACACTTTGACACTAATTTACAACAATTTAGACTCCGTCATCCAGTGCTTGAAACAGCAAGGCAATGAAATTGCATGCATTATCGTCGAACCTGTTGCCGGCAACATGAATTGTATTCCACCTCAACCCGGATTCTTAGAAGGCTTACGCCGGCTTTGTGACCAATACGGTGTCGTCCTCATTTTTGACGAAGTTATGACTGGATTCCGCGTATCTCTTGGCGGTGCTCAGGAGCTGTATGGTGTCAAACCAGATCTGACCACACTCGGAAAAGTAGTGGGCGGTGGGTTGCCTGTCGGCGCCTTTGGGGGTAAAAAAGAAGTTATGGAATATATTGCACCCTTAGGACCTGTCTACCAGGCAGGTACCTTGTCTGGTAACCCTATTGCAATGGCAGCTGGCCTGAGCACATTGAAATTACTTCAAGCACCTAATTTTCACCAACAGCTTTCTGACAGTGCAGCAGCTCTAGTTCATGGCATGCAACACGCTGCTGATAATGCGGGTATTGGTTTTAGCACCAATCAAGTTGGAGGCATGTTCGGCTTCTTTTTTACACAAGAGAAAAGTGTAAGTCACTTCGAACAGGTCGTTGCCTGTGATCAAAAGAGATTCAAACAATTTTTCCATGGAATGCTGAGAGAAGGGATCTATCTTGCTCCATCATCGTACGAAGCCGGTTTTATCTCTGCAGCACACGGTGAAGTAGAAATCCAAACTACTATAACTGCTGCAAAAAAAGTATTCTCGACCTTGACATAAAAAAATAAGGGCTCTAGATGAAGACACTTTACTGGCACGATTATGAAACTTTTGGCTTGGATCCACGATATGACAGGCCCTCACAGTTTGCAGGTATTCGTACAGATGAAGAACTTAATATTATTGGTGAACCTCTAATGGTTTATTGTAAGCCAGCTGATGATTTCTTGCCACAACCACAAGCCTGCCTTGTGACGGGCATCACGCCTCAAGAAGCCACTGAAAAGGGAGTTAATGAAGCTGAGTTCATTAAACTTGTTCATCAAGAATTATCGGCAAAGGATACCTGTGGCGTCGGCTATAACAGTTTAAATTTTGATGATGAATTTACTAGGTTTATCCTTTATCGCAACTTCTACGATGCTTATGAAAGAGAATGGCAAAATGGCTGCTCTCGATGGGATATTATAGACATGGCAAGGCTGACACGAGCTTTAAGGCCAGAGGGCATCACTTGGCCCAACCATGCAGATGGCAAGCCTAGCTTCCGTTTAGAGCACCTAACAGCTGCTAATAACATTGAACATAAAGGTGCTCATGATGCTCTTGTTGATGTCTACGCGACTATTGCAATTGCTAAACTCATTAAAAAAAACCAACCTAAACTCTATGATTATGTTTATCAGCATCGACAGAAACAGGCTATCTCACCTTTACTAAATTTAAATGATAGGTTACCTGTTATTCATGTTTCACGTATGTACCCTAGTGAATACTACGGGACAGCTTTAGTTATACCCCTCGCTAAAGATCCCAACAATTCTAATGGCATTATTGTTTATGACCTGAGACATGATCCTTCCACTTTTATCAACGAAGATCCTGCCACACTAAGAGACTGGTTGTTTTCACCTACCAAAAACTTGGCTAAAGGTGTTAAACGACCTGCATTAAAAACTATTTATATTAATAAATGCCCTATCATCGTGCCAGAAAAAACACTCAATGATACTGCTGCAGAAAGACTACAAATAAATAGAGAACTACACTCAAAACATTTGCAACAGATAAATGATGCCGGCGACCTCACAGCTAAAATTAATGCCATTTTCACTAAGCCCGATTATCTTTCTAGCGATGACCCCGATGCCAACCTCTATGGTGGCGGCTTTTTTAGTAGTAATGATAAAAAAAATATGGCTTTAATTCGTGAAACGAAATCACAAAAATTATCGACACTCGCAATCCCATTCGATGATTCGCGACTTGATGAAATGCTATTTCGATATCGTGCACGTAACTGGCCTGAAGGTTTAAGCACGGTTGAGAAAGAAGAGTGGCAAGACTATTGCAAACAGCGCTTAACCGAAGAGGACAGCCCCGCTATTTTGACATTTAACCGTTACTTTAGCCAAATTGACGATTGCAAAAAACAGGCTCTGACTGAAAAACAACAAGATGTCTTAAAAAAGCTCCTAACATACGGCCTATCACGTCAAACCCAGCTAACTGATATTTAAAAAAACCTTTTCGAGAATCAGTGCACTAAGTAATATCCCAACAATTAGGCTAGTACTCAAATAATTAGTTTCGCCAAAGCTTTAAATTCAGTACGACTCGCATCACCCAACCATTCGAAAAAAACAGACTCAACATTAGTGATAATGATGCCAGCATTACGTAGTCTCAACAACCCATTCTCTTGATTAGTCACAGAGCGAGAACTCACCCCATCTTCAACAACAAAAACTTGAAAACCAGCTTCTTGAAGATTCAGCGCTGTTTGCAAAATACAAATATGTGCTTCCATCCCTACTAATACAATTTGCTTACGGCCACTTTGTTCAATCTGTTTAACAAAATCTACTGTATCGAACGCCGAGAAAGATGTTTTCTCAATAACGGCCATTGCTCTCATCAATTGCTCGCTTAATGCTGCTTCAGTAGATCCTAGACCATCTGGATATTGCTCCGTCACAATGATCGGAATAGACAAAGTATTAGCTATTGTTAATAAGATGTTTATCTTTTCAATAACATCTTCTTTAACCTGAGTAGGCATAACGGAAGTCAGTTTTTGTTGCACATCCATGACTACGACCAGACTGTCTTGGGAATCCGATATACAAAATTTACTTTCTGTCATGCTTAGTGCTTTAACCATTGATTAATCAGCACAAGATCTTTTCTACTCAGTGTTCCTGCAGATTGCTTTAAACGCAAACTTGATAAAATGTAATCATATATTGAGCTAGCGTATTCTACTTTAGCCTTGAAAAAATCGCGCCGAACATTAAGTACATCGACTGTCGTCCGTGTACCCACTTCATATCCCATTTCAGTAGATACAAGAGCCTGTTCACCTGAGACCAGAGCTTGCCTAAGGGCTTTCACTCTGCTAATACCAGATACCACACCATTATAAGCTTCTCGACTTTTGCGAATCACTAACCTACGTTGCTTCTCCTCATTTTGCATTGCTTGATCCATACGATGTCTAGCTTCACGTGTCTTTGACAGTACATTACCACCCTCAAAAAGAGGAAGATTAAACCGGAGGCTTAATGTATCTTGATGAACCTTGCTACTACCTCCAAAATTACTATCACTTTGTGATGTATAACTTTTTTCACCCACTAGATCTATACTAGGAAAGTGACCACTTCTCTCCAGAGAAATTACTTGCTCAGCATCTTTTTTCGCATTTTTAGCCACTCTCAAACTCGGATTTTTTACTAATGCCGCTTTTACCCATTGTTCAATATCTTCAGGTTCAGGTTTGACTAATTGTATTTTATTTTGTATCGGGGCTAAACGTTCCCAATACCGGCCTGAGGATTCTCGTAAACGTTCTTTGCTATTATCTAAGGCGTTTGAAGCCAAAATAAAGTCAGCATTTGCCAAATCCAACCCAGCTTGGGACTCACTTAAGTCCGTAATAGTTGCCAGACCCAAGTCAAAACGTAACTGCACTTGTTCTAATTGTTTAGCATTAGCTTCTTTTTTTGCAGCGGAAAATCCTACCTCGTCCTGTCGGGCAAGAAAATTAAAATATTGCTCTGCAACACGTAGAAGGAAATCTTGTTCAGCAATCATATAATTGGCTTGAGCAGTCTCTATTGCAATATCAGCTTGAGTATTTTTTATGATGCTTTCTAGTCGATATATAGGCTGAGTAAGACTCAAGGTATAGCCATGCTTGTTATACTCGTTTTCGCCCCCAAACGTTGTTGCAGATGACCTACGACTGACTTTACCATTAGTGGCTGATATTGAAATTAAAGGCAAGAAACGTGACATCGCCTGAGAATCTAATTCGCTCGCAGCTCTTTGAGATGCTGCCTCTGCCAACAATTGAGGATCACTTCTAAGAGCACTTTCAAAGACTTCAATTAGGTCGCCAGCCCAAGCCATGGATGAGGATAGTACGGCAATTAAACCGATAGTCATTGCAAACTGTTTCACGCTTTTTTCCTAATATACCGACATCGTAGTATCAACGTCAGTAGCCCACGCATTCATGCCACCAGACAAATTAATCACATCAGTAAAGCCTAACTGTTCAAGGTATTTTCCTACATGTTCACTTCGCTTTCCAGAGCGGCAAATCAAAACAATCGTCTGACCCTGATCTTCACCTAACTGATGTAATTGCTCTCCAAACTCTTGCATGGGTATAGTTATTACCCCAGTTATCATTCCATGAATTAGCTCATGCTGCTCACGGACATCGACTAAAGTTGGCGCGGGACTATTAGCCATAAGGTCAACTAATTCGGTTGCTATTATTTGTTTCATATCACACTCTATTCAAAATTTAAACTCAGGTTTCGGCTCGGCATTAATCACTGCAGGAATAACTGTTTCTAGAACAGATTTTGTCTCCCAGCCTCTTTCGGAGACTCTCTGAATCAATTGTACTTCCATATTTTTTTCTTGTCCTACTATGGCTAACATACGGCCTCCAACTTTTATGTTTTGTAAATAATTATCAGGAATAACAACGAAAGCCGCCGTCAATACAATAACATCGACACGCTCAGAAAGCGGATAGGTTTTTGAGGCATCACCTACGCAATATGTGATATTGTCGAAACCATAGCCTTCTATGTTTTGTTTAGCTATCAAAGATAACTCAGTCATAATTTCAATGGTTGTGACATGTTGCGCTAAAGTCGATAACAATGCAGTAAAGTAACCTGAGCCGGTGCCAACTTCTAATACATGCTCATCATTTTGTATATCTAATGCTTGCAACATTCTCCCATGTAAAATAGGTGGCAACATTATTTGGCCATGGCCGATGGGAAGTTGAATATCAGCATATGCAATACCTGATAGGCTTTCATCAACAAAATCAGCGCGCTTGATTTGTTTTAATACTGCCAATACCCGATGATCGAGGACATCTCCGGGGCGCACTTGTTGCTCTAGCATATTAAAGTGAGCAGTATCTTGATTTTGCACTATATTCATCCACGTCAAAAAAAGAGATAATCATAATAACTTACAAGGATAGAAGCTTTCATATAGTGGTGCAACCACATGGTTAAGATAAGGAGAAAACAATGACAATTGCAACATTTTCCGCAGGCTGTTTTTGGGGTGTAGAAGAAAAACTAAGGCAAATCAATGGTGTCTTAACTTCACGGGTGGGTTATACAGCGGGTCATACCGATAACCCAGATTATAAAACAGTTTGTACTGGTAATACCGGTCATGCAGAAGCTATTGAAATCACATTTGACCCCACCCTCATAAGCTATGAGGATTTACTCGATATCTTTTGGAGAATACACAATCCGACTACTTTAAATCGTCAAGGACCCGATATTGGCAGCCAATATCGTTCGGGGATCTATTACCATGACCATGAACAAAAGCAACAGGCACTCAACAAAAAGCAGGAACTCAATCAAAGCCATTTTTCTGACCAGCTCATAGTGACCGAAATTACGGCCGCGAGCCATTTTTATCCTGCAGAAACTTATCATCAATGCTACCTAGAAAAACAAAAACGCTACTAAGAATCAACTGTTGCTTTAATGTCGCCTTTTGCTCCGGTATTATCAACCCAACGAATTGCAATGGTATCGCCCACTTGTCCGCCCCCTAATTCAAATGAAAAATATGGGTTTTGTGAAGTTGCACTCCCGCACTTAATCACTAGCACCTCATTATCATTTCTCCAACAACGAATGTCTTGAATAAATTCAGCCTTAACAACCATATTATTTTCATCCATTTGCCGCCCCGAATGCATAGGATGAGCTAGTAATAGCCTGATATGAGTGTTATTAGCTCTTAATGTCGCTCGAATACGATCCTCGGCTTTTATTAACATCAGATATCACCCCCAGTATCAACTCGTACATCACGTCTAGTAATATATAACTGACCACCAGCTCGAACAACTGCTATTACTTTAGATTTGCCTTTGACCAGCTTGATCCTGGTTTTCAATGGTAGTAACACATCGGAGCTAAAATCCATACTCATTACCAATGGAAAAGGGTTGTTATCAACCAAAATAGCGAACCGCTCAATATCTTTAAGTTCACTATTTATTTCTACAGAAACAGATCCACCGTTAACAATGCGCTTGGCTGGCTTTCCAACGGAGAAGTTCAGCTTCTGACTTGAACTAATATTAGCTTTGCCTAGTAAGGCCAGTAAAACATCTTCCACTGTTTCCGCGTTAAAAGCTTCAGTGGGCCAATGGGCCAAGACACGCTGAGGTAACAATAAGCCACTCGAAGACACCATAGCTATTGTCGTAGCTGAAAGAGATTTTTTAATTAATATTCGTCGTTGTATATTAATCATTTTTTTATCATAACTCTTCCAATTGAATTAATGTAGCTTCTACATCTTCAAGCCTTGCACTAAATTTGGCTAATTGATATTGGCTACCTTTCGAAGCGCTTACAGCCAGCTTAAGTTGAACGACTGACTGTTTTATCCTACCTGCACTATAATAATATTCTGCTAACCAGCCGTGAGCATCACTAATTTTGCCCATATCACCTGATGTCTGCGCTAATAACTTATAGATTTGAGAGGACCTATTACCAATCTCCAGCTGCTGCAATAATAATTTTCTACCCTGAGCAGGTAAGCCAAACTGCAAAAGTGCCACGACCTGCTTTATTGTTAAAGCTTGATTATTAGGAAATATTTTTTGATTAATTTGGTAGATATTTAAGGCCTGAGATAAACGACCTCTTTCTACCTCTATATCTGCCATTGCTAACTGATAAGTTAACCTTTCTTCATCTAAAATAATTAGCTTTTTTAGCTCTGCCATTGCTTGTCTGTAATCACCCAGGGCAGATATGACGAGAATAAGGCCATATCTTACTGCTTTAATGTTCCTATAATTACCATTCATTATCGCACTCTGGTAGTAATGCTTGAGCCCTACAAGATCTGTTGTTGACATAACCCGTAACTTTTCGCGCATAAGATAAAACTGTAAATTATCTCTTTGTTTCGTTTTCAGTCGATAACTCGCTGCTCTACCTCGTGCTTCAGCGATACGTGATGATGTTACTGGATGGGAGCGCAAAAATTCGGGCACAGCATTACCTTTGTTAAAACGACTAGACTGCTGCAGCCGCTCAAAAAATGTTGGCATTGCATGTGCATCAAATCCAGACTTCACTAGATTTAACATACCTAAACTATCAGCTTCAGCTTCATGAGCCCGTGTATGGTCAATTCTCGCCTGTACACCACTGGCTTGTAACACTGTCATTGCTGCAATTCCAGCTTGTGGATCAGATGCTGCAATTAAAAGTGCCCCCACCATTGCTGCAGCTCTTGGCAAAATTGATTGGTTGTTTTTTTCAAAACTACGAATTAGGTGCCTTTGGGTCACATGAGAAATTTCATGTGCTAAAACTGAAGCCAGCTCATCTTCCGTCTGACTCGTCAATAACAAGCCACTATTAACACCGATAAAACCACCTGGTGCAGCAAATGCATTAATTCTAGGGTTGGCCACCATGAAAAATCGAAATGGTAAGTTGGGGCTCGTGCTATTCATCACTAAACGCTGTCCTAACTTACTCAAATAACTATTCACTTCAGAATCATCCACTAAACTCACAGATTGCTGCATACGCCAAAAATAAGCTTGCCCTATTCGGTATTCTTGTTGCGGTGAAATTAAACTCCCCGCACTATCACCAATCGCTGGTAAATCTATATCAACAGGATTTCCATATGACACTCGCCATAAAACAAAGGACAAAAATGTCATGAGAATGTATGTTTTCATAGTGAATCTAGTCATTCTATTTCATCATAAGTTTATAAATATTTAAGGTCATTATTCTAACAATAAGTTAACCATTCGATAGTAAAACATCTTTCTAAAACTGGCTTATTTGAATATTGCAAGGCCTTAATATCGCTAATCAAGCTCAGACCTACGTCAACTTTATAGCTTAATTAATATTTTGGGGCTATAAAATTCAAATAAATTCACATCTTTAGAAAAAAACATTGCATCCGCTAATGAGAATGATTATCATTAGTAGGTTGTACAGAATGATCAGTACCTCTCACCTCTAACAAGGTGAAAGTTAGCATTAAAGGAAATGACTATGAGTAATAAAATGGATAATCGATGGCAGCCATTGGCAAAACATGAACAATGGCTTGTCGAATATCGGGCGGATTCTAATATTGTTCGTGTAAGCCTCGGTGACACAACCATGCATCTAAAACGTGACGAGTATCAGATGCTATGGGGTGTAATAACCCAAGGCTTAGATGAACTAGAGCGCGTGGAAGATGCTCCCTCTGGTTTGATAGAACCAAATTTCTCAACAGATCCCCAAGCTACTGGACTGAAAACCCGTCATTAATACATATTAAATACTTAAGAGGATAAAAGTATGTCAATCAAGATTGGCGCACGTCTAA